>WLDB01000018.1 GCA_009705035.1 Actinomycetota bacterium
CCATCGCCATGATTGCGCCTTTAAGAACACCCACTAAAAGAAAGTTCTTACCCTGGTAATCAGCATCTACTTGGGCAGCTAATTGAGCAACTCTCTCTTTAAGCTCTGCCTCTGTAGCAATTATTCGCTCGACATCGTTTCCGACTGATGCTAAATCCACCTGATGGGCTCCTCTATATTTCGATTCACGCCTGACTATTCACGCCTGACTGAGAGAGACAGTCTGCCCGAAATTCGCGCAACCTTCACACCGCCAGCCAGGCTGACCTCTCCTTGCCCATTCCAGCGTGAAACCAGGGCATCCAGGGCCCCAATCTGCTCAAAAGAGAGGGTCCCTGGGGTGACACCGGCCGCCAGGGCTGCCAATCTGAGAATTCTTGTGCGAATAGCGCGGGGAAGGCCGGCCAGATAGAGGCAATCGATATCGGCTAGATCCAATGATTGCGCCTCGTTATCTGCCCAGTGATCGAGGGCTTCACCATCATCTCGAAGAAGGGATGCAGAACGAATGAGCGCTCCGCTGATTCCGGGATCAAGGTTCTGCTCTAAATATGGAATTACCTCGCGGCGAATTTTTACACGTGAATATTTTGAATCTTCATTATGAGGATCACTCCAATAATCCAGATTAGATTCTTTGCAGGCTCGTTCAGTGATTTCACGAGAGAGTGAAAGCAGTGGACGAATATAGATTCCATTTTCTTCTGCCATTGCTGAAAGCGAACGAGTTCCCGAACCTCTTGCTAATCCAAGCAGAACTGTTTCGGCCTGATCATTTGAGGTATGACCTAGGAAGACTTTGGAGGCTTTCTCTTCTTGAGATTTTTTATTAAGAGCCTTGTAACGTACGTCACGAGCGTCAGCTTCGAGGCCGGACTGAGGAACGACCAGAACCTTTTCAATAAAAATATGAACATAACCCATCTCCTCTAATTGCTTCTTTACTTTCTCTGCTTGCAAGTGCGAATCTTTCTGAAGCTGATGATCAATTGTGATTGCCAGCGGACGCAGCGCAAGTGGTTTCGCTTCTAGCATTAGAGCATATGCGAGGGCGAGTGAATCGGCGCCACCTGAAACTGCTACTAGAAATGGCTCACCGGGTTCGAGTTTTTCTAAATGTGGGCGCACTGCGTTTCGAATAGAAACGATTGCATCAATCATTCTTAAACTCGGCCGCCGAATGGCATGAGACCCTTTACCGAGTAAATGCTCGAGTAAATCAAGCCAACATTCTTGGAATTTGCTTCCCACATCATTCCGTTACCGGCATAAATGGTGATGTGGTGAATCGTTGAGATTGTTCCTTTGTAAGAATAGAAGAGTAAGTCGCCTGGTTGCAATTGAGTGAGCGGAACATGGTATGTATAACCAGCGTATAGCGCTGAGTTAAGGCGATCCCAATTTGGCCACCCCAAACCGGCTGCGCGGTATGCAGCGTAGACAAGTCCAGAACAGTCAAATGAATTTGGACCTTCACTTCCCCATACGTAAGGCTTGCGTGGTCGCCATTCAACTTGCTTCTGCGCAAAGGCGACTGCCTTCAACCGTTGCGCCTCTGTTGTTCGAGTTGTTGAGCGCCCCTTGAATCCAATATCTGGCCAAACTTTCGCTTGATTAATTGTCGTAGTTGCCGTTTGTGCCTGGCTCTCTTCAAGTAAAGCGAGTTGGCGTTGCTGTTCAAGAGTGATGCGCACATTCTTTGCGTTGGCTAGTTCCTTGATTAACTTATCTTGAACTTTGCGAAGCTTATCTACCTCTGCTTGCTGAAGTGCCTGCGCATCATCAGCGACTTTCTTTGCTGCAGCTACTTTCGCGGTTGCCGCTGCCTGGATGACACGTGCTTCATCTGCCTTAGCTTTTGCTGCCTTTGCAACTACTTCGGCGGCCTTAAAACGTTCTAACGCAGTTGAATTACGCGCACCTAATGTGTTAAGAGTTGCGAGCTGATCAATCAAATCCTGTGGTCCATTAGCGCTCAGTAGAGGTTGAATATCAGTGAGACTTCCACCAAGGATGTATGCATTCGCTGCCATCTTTCCAATTGTCTTATGTGCATCAGAAACAGCTAGCGCTGTCTCTGCGGCATGAGCCGCTGCGGCAGTTGCAGCGGCAGTTGCGACATTAAGTTCTGCTTGAGCTTTTTGATAGAGCGCACGTGCTGCCACCGCCTTTGCGGTTAACGCACGCAAAGTTTGATTGGCGGAGGCTAATTTTTTAGCAGCAGCATCGGCTGCCTTCTTCTTTGCACTCTCCGCCTTCTTGGCAGCCTCAATCTCCGCGAGCGTTGGTTTCTTCGGCTTAGCAATTGCCGGCGTTGTGGCAAGGGTCAGCGATGCCATCAAAATGAGGGCAATTGCAGATTTCTTGCGCATACGTAAAGAATAAGTGAGAGGAGAGCTCTACGCATCCGCTAGCGAGCTTGTGTCGTTAGTTAGCCACATCTCTCTTTGCAAAGAGAATCGCAGAGATGATTGTTCCAAGAAATACATAGGAAGTTCCCAGAGTTAGCGCATGCGTATATGAAATATCTGCGCTACCACCTGCAGCAATTGTGTTGAATTGTGAAACTGGGGTCCACTTTGGAATGTTTTCATTTACAAAAAAGAGGAGGCCTTCAAGAATCAATGACCAGATAACACCGATAGATATTGAAGAAATTGGGGATCTGAATATCAATCCAAGCGTTATTCCTAAGACACCGAAATACACGATTGATATAAAGATATTGAGCGAGGATCTTGCGATTGCAGCCAAACCTTCGTTTGTAAACCACATAGCAGTTGAAACCTTTGCGCCATCTGAGAGGGTAAATGCGATTGCAATACTTACAGAGATATTTACGACCGCAATCAATAAGGCAAAGGATTTCATCGCAGCAAATTTGCCTGCCAGAAGTTTGAGGCGGGCTGGCTGACGGACAAGAAGATTGCGCAAGGTTCCGTATGTGTATTCCTGTGCACTTTGGGCAGCAAAGATACAGAGTGCAGTGATACCCAAAAAGAGGCCAACCTGTGAAACCGCGGTTATTGATCCTGAGGCACTTTCAAGAATCGGGCGGCCAATGCTTGCACCTCGATCTGCATTGCCTTGTGGATTGTCAATATTTTTAAACATAAAGACAGTGACTAACACTGTGAAAAAGAGTGATGAGGCGAGAGAGCCGAGGACAAGAACTGGGCGACGTAGTTTGCGCCATTCTGCTTGAAAGACTTTAAACATTAGCGGGCTCCAGTCATCTCGAAGAATGTCTCTTCAAGGTTTGGCATAGTTGGATTGAGTTGCGAGAGCACAATGCCAGCTTCGAATGCAGTGCGGTTCAGGGTTGCTGCCCATTCGTGAGGCCCTTCGATGTGAGCCTCCCCGTGACGAATTACTGCAGGGTGCCCTGCAGCTTCTGCGATCGCAACAATTTTTTCTAAATCTGAAAGCACTTCGGTCTTTACGATAATCGTTGGCTTCTGCGCAAAGAGAAGTTCTTCAATTGGGCCCGAAAAGACAACTTCACCTTTACGGAGCATCACAATGTATTGAGAGATTATTTCGAGCTCAGAAAGTAAGTGCGATGAAACGAAAATGGTTTTTCCTTCACCCGCTAATTTCTTAATCAGATCACGAACTTCTTGAATTCCTTCAGGATCTAAACCATTGGTGGGCTCGTCGAGAATCAGCAATTGTGGATTAGGTAGAAGTGCTGCAGCGATACCTAATCTCTGCTTCATGCCAAGAGAATACGTTTTGTACTTATCTCCCCCGCGACCTTGCAAGCCAACTAGATCAATGAGTTCTGCAACCCTTTCCTGTGCGATATTTCCCATGGTCGCCAGAACTCGTAAATTCTCGATTCCGGTGAGTGCCGGATAGAAAGCTGGTCCTTCAATCATCGCGCCAACTTGAGAGAGATATTTCTCGGGCTCGGAGACAGGAAAACCAAGAACATGGGCGCTGCCCTCGGTAGGAGTAATTAGTCCAAGGAGCATGCGAATGGTGGTGGTCTTGCCGGCACCGTTTGGTCCTACAAAGCCACAGATTGTTCCGGTCGGAACTGAAAAATTCGCCTCAGAAAGGGCAGCTAGGTTCTTATATCTCTTCGTCAGGCCATGGACTTCAATAGCATTTTTGCCGACGGATGCATTTGTGCTCATAGGCGACACTATAACCTCTAGAATTCTGACATGAGTAAAGAGAGCTGGGGATACCAACCGCGCAATCAGCGGCCTGAACCAGATTGGGAGACTAATTCACAGACTGATGCGGTCCGTGCGGGGTTATCCCGTACCGGTTTCGGTGAAACTTCTGAGGCTCTCTTTCTGACAAGTGGTTTTACTTACTCGTCAGCGCAAGAAGCTCTCGATTCATTTACTGATCAGACTGATCATTTTCTTTATAGTCGTTTTCATAACCCAACAGTCGAAGTTTTTGAAAAAAGGCTTGCGGCTATTGAAGGCGCTGAATACGCACACTCGTTTAGCTCTGGAATGGCTGCAGTCTTTGCATCTCTCGCCTGTTTAGTCGAAGCTGGCGATCACATAGTTGCATCGGCAGCAATGTTTAGCTCATGCCACGTTGTCATCACAGAAATTCTTCCTAAATGGGGAGTCACTTACGAACTAGTCAAGGCCAATGATCTTGGCGCTTGGGAGAAAGCTCTATCCAAGCCAACTAAAGCGGTCTTCATCGAAACCCCAAGTAATCCTCTGATGGAGATTACGGATATTCGCGCAGTCAGTGAACTAGCGCATAAAGTTGGAGCTACCGTCATTGTTGATAACGTAATGGCCTCACCTATTTTTCAGCGACCACTCGAGCTAGGCGCAGATGTCGTTATGTACTCTGCAACAAAACATATTGATGGACAGGGTCGCGTATTGGCAGGAGCACTGCTTGGATCATTCTCGTATATTCAAGAGAAGTTGGTTCCATTTACACGTCATACCGGACCTTCACTAAGTGCCTTTAATGCATGGGTACTTCTTAAGTCACTTGAAACAATGGAGATGCGTGTTACACAAATGAATGCATCTACGCAGAAAATTGCTGAGTACCTTGAGAGTCGTTCCGAGATCAAGAGCGTGCGATATCCAGGGCTCGCCTCACACCCTGATGCTGCCGTGATCAAGAAACAGATGACTGGCGGTGGCACAACAATTGGAATCGAATTTAAGGGCAGCCAGAAGGATGCCTTCAAGTTTATGGATTCGCTACGAATAATCGATATCTCAAATAATTTGGGTGATAGCAAATCACTTATTACCCATCCATCTTCAACTACACATCGCCGTTTATCTCCAGAGGTCCAGGCGGGTATGGGGATAACGCCTTCTGTTGTTCGCTTATCAGTGGGGCTTGAGCATGTTGATGACTTGATTAAAGATATAGATCAAGCGCTTAAAAGCTGAGCCACAACCAAAAGAATTGAAAGCGCGGTCAAATAAGTAATTGACCAATGAAATATTGCGCCGGCAACTTTATTGTAATTATCTGAATTTTCTTTCAGTGCAAATAATTGGAAAGTAAAGACTGCGCCTAGTGCAACCGTTGCCATGAGGGTCCAAACAGGTAACTCTGCTAATTGAATAAGCGCTGTAGATGAAAGTACCATCGCGATGGTATGAAACCACATCTGCCCAATAACATTTGCGCGCGTAGCAACAGAGGGAAGCATTGGAATTCCTGCGGCTGAGTAATCATCTTTATATTTAATTGCAAGCGCCCAAAAGTGTGGCGGTGTCCAGAAGAAAATCACCATAAAAAATGCGACCGGAACCCAAGTTAAAGAATTGGTAACTGCGGCCCAACCGATGAGAACCGGCATGCATCCGGCAGCGCCACCCCACACAATGTTCTGTGAGGTATGAGGCTTAAGCGCAATTGTGTAAACAATTACATAGTATGCAATTGCAATTGCTGTAAGGATTGTCGCTAGCAGAGTTGTAAATTGATAGAAGATTAGAAGCGATAAAAGCCCAATAAGAGTGGCGAAGATTGCAGCTTCTGTACGAGATACGACGCCAGTTACGAGCGGTCGCTTGGCGGTACGTTTCATTAACTTATCGCGCTCAGATTCGATCACCATATTAAATGCATTGGCCGATCCCGCTGCCAGGGTTCCGCCAACTAATGTCCAAAATAGAAGTGAGATGGATGGAAATCCGCGCTCGGCGAGGACTACTGCCGGGACCGTTGTAATGATCAAAAGTTCGACTACACGAAGCTTCATCAAGTCGATATAGGCCCTTAATTTGCTCACACGCCTAGCCTAATGGCGATTAGTAGAAAGCTTCACGCTAGCTCCCAGCGCTTTCTCAGCGTCAAGCTCTATCTTCAACTTATTGAAAGGAGTCACCTATGACCCCAAACACATCTCCAAAGAAGCCCGATTGGTTTGCCCTTACCGAGAAGAGCGCTCCATCTGCTCAAGTGCGCAGAGTTGATAAGAAGCTTCCTGCCGCTACAGCAATTCTGGCCCTTGCCATAGTGGCCTTTGGCACATTCTTTGCCAACGGTTCTATTAATTTTGACTCTTCTCCAACTAGCAACCTGGCTAGTACCTCAATGAGCACAGTCACTTCAGGTGAAGTTGCACAAACTACTACTGCCACTGCTGCGACTTCTGCGGCAACAGAGACACCTGCGCAGAGCGCTAATGCAGTAAGCGCTGTAAAGAATACAACTGTCGCTGCGCCTCAATCAATGAATGGAATTACAAATCCTACGCTTAATGGCGGCGGAGATGATGATGATGATGATGATGACGATGACGATGATGATGATCGCGATTAATATCTAGCCGACTGTTGTAGTCACACTCTCACTAATTGCAGTACTCGTATCTACCGGTAGGAAAAGAGGAAGCAACGGTTTTGCTATCTTCCCCAGGGCCTTATCTACACTTTCTCTCACTCGCTTAGTAACAGTGTAGCTACGGCTATGTTTATCAGCGATAATCACAAAGATGTACTCTTTATTCTCTGATTCAACATATCCGGCAAGATTGGTTGTTCCATTTAGCGTTCCAGTTTTGGCACGTACCAAACCAATTGCAGATGGCGCCGTTTCGATAAACCTCTCAGTTAAGGTGCCAGTTACTCCCCCAATCGGAAGTCCAGTAATCAACGATCCGAGCTTTTCATCTCTTGCAATCACCATCAATAGTTGTGAAATTTGTTGGGCAGTAACACGATTCTCACGCGATAAACCACTGCCATCTTTTACTACGAGATTCTTGGTATCAATTCCGAGACCGGTCATTAACTTGCGGAAGACCTTTGCTACGCCGGCATAATCACGAGTAAATCCAGCTGCACTAGCAGCAGATCGAGCGATTCTTTCAGCTAAAACATTATCGCTCCACGTCATCATCCAATCTGTAATCACCTGCAACGTAGGCGATGTAGAGGTGAGAATTTGGTTTAACGAGAGCTCTTTTGCTTGATTATCACTCACTTTTTCCAAAACTATCGCAAGATTGCGTTCTTTAAAGTAAGTCTTTAGGGCGGCTACATCCTGCGGATACAAGTTGCTGTAGTAAAGCGTTGTGCCTTCATAATCTCCCGCATTGGCTTTACCTATTGCCGTCATGGCGCTGTAAGCGAATTTTCCCAATGATGTACGTTTTAGCTTATCTGCCTGCGTCGTACTAAATGTTGTCCAAGGATCTAATGAGCCCTGGATAACTGCGGTCTTTGTATCGATTCCCATCCAAAGTGAAGTTGTATATGAATCACTTGGTGAGAGATAGGTGTATGCAGCTGCACCCGTAATTAACTTAATCACTGATGCAGGTTTGCGCGCAACTAATGAATTCTTTTCGAAAATCACTTCACCAGTTGATTCATCGACAACAATGACTGCAGGATTAGCTAGATTGTTATTTTTAACAAGTTGGGTAAAAGCAGCTTTAATTGCAGCAGGTTCAGCAGCTTGAGCAGTTTGTTGTTGTACTACGTTCATCGCCAATATTAAGGAGATGAATACAACAACCTTCTTGCTCTTCATCAGTTTTACCAGCCGACTGCAATAATGATATTTACAACAGTCAGGGCCAACATTGATCCCCAGACCGAACTCTTTAGCTCTGCTTTCTTCACATTCTTATAACCAAGGAGGAGTATTGCCGTGAGAACAACTGTCTTTACTCCAACCTTCATATGATCAAGGACCTCATCAGGTTTTGCCTCGGCATAGAGACCGACCATGACGATTCCGGCAACCAGAGCCGTTAGGCCAGCGTGAATTACTCCTGGGCTTAGCTTGCGTGGGCTCTTGGCAATTTGAGAGAGAAGGAGTCCGAGGATTCCTAGAATTGCAATAATGTGGATTGCGAGTGCGATATAAAAAATAGTCTTCATAAAGCTAGTTTAGAGTGCTCTCATGGAAATCAATACACCTGCAGAGATTGGTCCCGGTGAATTTTTCCCGGTGGTAGGAGTCGGCCCTCATCCCCATCCGCTTCCAGTTGGGGAGCAATACGACCCTGAACTCTTAGCAAATGGTGATAGGCGTAACGTGCTCGATCATTATAGATATTGGTCCGTGCCAGCAATTGTCGCTGATCTCAACACTAAACGACATAAACTGCAGATTGCAATTGAAAATTGGCAGCATGATCTAAATATTGGTTCCGTTGTACGAACAGCGAATGCCTTTAACGTCTCTGCGGTTCATATTGTGGGCAAGCGCGATTGGAATAAGCGAGGTGCGATGGTCACTGATCGATATCTCACAGTGATTCACCATCCAACTATCAAAGACTTCTCACAATGGTGCCAGCAAAATGACTTACCAATCATTGGAATTGATAATGTCCCCACTTCACGTAATTTAGAAGGTTCAGAACTTCCCGAAAACTGTGTGCTTCTTTTTGGGCAAGAGGGCGCTGGAATGTCAGATGAAGGTATCGCCGCGTGCTCTGTCCTTTATGCAATCGAACAATATGGATCAACGCGTTCTATGAATGCATCAGCAGCAGGTGCAATAGCGATGTATCACTGGGCGTTGCAGCACCTGCCTAGAAAATCCTAGAATTCGATTTATTCAATAATTTCGCGGATTGCTTGTAAGCGACGTTCAACTTCGTCCGCCTCTTCATTACGCCCAAGTAGGCGCATTACACCAGCCATACGGCTCTCGATATCTACGATAAATTCGAAATCTTTACCATCTTCATCGGCAGCAATCTGGAGAACAGAATCTAGTGTTGCCAGGCCATCTTCAAGTCGTCCCAGAAGAATTTCAGCTTTGCCATATTCAAATAGCGCAAAAGTTTCGCGACGATGATCGTGAGCTGTATCAAAGACATCAATCGCTTTGCGAGCTGCTTCAAGTGCGGCTTCTCCATCACCAAGTTCAAAATAGCATGAGGCAATCTTCTGATCACAGCGGGCGACATGCACAACTTCTTTTTCAGCTTTAAATGATGCGCGGGCTTCTTTAAAGCAGATAACTGCTTCGTTGTAATTCTTTAGTTCACGGTGAGCGCATCCAATTAAATGCATATCATTGGCCGCACCAATAATATTTCCATCAACTAAATGCTCTTGTGCGCACTCATACATGGTCTCAATTACTTTTTCATAATTTTTCGATGAATACCACCACTCACCTAAAGTGCAGGCGAGCTCTAGCGCAATCGGAGATTTGTTCTCGCGCAATATCTCTACAGCCTTTGACATCGCTGATGCAGCTTCATCCATCCGCTTAAGTTGATTGAGGTTGTAACCAATTGCTGAATACGCTTGAGCTAAACCATCGCTAGAAACTTCAGCGCCGAGATCTGAGTAAATATCGCGTGCTGTCTCAGCGAGCGCAAGAGCTTCGTCATATTGCCCTCGTGCAAATATGCGAGCGCTGAGTTCGTAATAGGTATCGGCTCGTTCTTCGCCAGAAACTTCAGGGATTCGATCCCAGAGCATCTCCTCGGTCAGAATCTCATCATCACGGTTGCCATCATCGTTGCTCATAGATGCCACCCCCGTTCTGCGCCTACCTACTCCTGCGCCTACCTACTGGATTCCCGCACTCTAGCCTTTAGCGCTCCAAAGTGACGGATAATTCACATAATTTAAGCGCATTCTCAGGTAGCGCTCGCCCTTCTCCCCCTCTACCCTTCTACTTGCAAACGATTTGCATTTAGCCCTACTGAGGGAGAGACCAGAACGAGTGAAGGATTTGAGCGATGCATATTCCTGATGGGTTTATCGATCTTCCTACCTCTGCCACCTTTGGAGCGATTGCAGCTGCCGGTATCGCGCTTTCACTTAAAGGCGCCCGCGAAAGCTTAGATGAGAAGAGCGCGCCGCTTGCAGGTCTGACCGCAACATTTATCTTCGCAGTACAGATGCTCAATTTCCCTGTTGCTGCAGGAACAAGTGGTCACTTGATCGGTGGCGCGCTCGCAGCCATTTTGGTCGGGCCTTATGTTGCAACGCTGGCCTTAAGTGTTGTCTTGATTATGCAAGCATTTCTATTTGCAGATGGCGGATTGAGCGCCCTTGGATTAAGTATTTTTAATATGTCACTGCTTGGAGTGTGGGTTGGATATGGTGCATTCTTGACAGCCCGTAAAGTTCTTCCAAAACAGAAAACTAGTATCCCTGTTGCAGCGGCAGTAGGTGCATTTATTTCAGTGCCCGTGGCTGCCATTGGTTTTGTTGGTCAATATGCAATAGGTGGTACTGCAACTTACTCTGTCACTACAGTTTTGGCAGGAATGGTTGGTACACACTTGCTGATTGGTATTGGCGAAGCGGTTATCACCAGTCTTGCAGTAAGCGCTGTTATTGCTAGCAGACCTGATCTTGTCTACGGATGGAAACCAACAACATCAAATCTAGAAATTAGAAAAGCTTAGCCATGATTTCAAATAAGAAGTTTTACATAGGCGCTCTACTGGTTTCACTTTTACTCGCTGGCGTGGTTTCTTTTTATGCATCTTCAAATCCTGATGGGCTTGAAAAGGTCGCTGGAAAAATTGGTTTTCTCGACACTGCAAAAGACCACGCGATTGCAGATGGCCCTCTGGCAGATTATGGAGTCAAAGGCGTGGATAACGAAAGACTCTCTGTGGGGCTTTCCGGTGTTATAGGAGTACTTGGTACCGCGGGCATATCTGTTGGTCTCTTCTACTTCTTACGCAAAGATAAGAGCAAGCCATCAAAGTAGACGAGCAACAACACCATCATGGCCACGATGTCGGCGAAAGGCTCTATATCCACCGCCATTCGGTTGTGCATCAGTTGCCCTCTCATGTAAAAATCATTGCTGCGCTCTTCTTTATCTTCGTCAGTATTGCTACACCCATTAGTACGTGGGGCGCATTTATCGGCTATCTCATCGTCATCTTGATAACAGCTAAGGTTGCAAAGATTCCGCTATTCACGCTGGGCAAGCGCGCTCTTATTGAGATCCCATTTATTTTCTTTGCGATTTTGATGCCGTTCTTTGGCAAGGGTGAAATAGTAAACGTTGGACCATTTGATCTCTATAAGGATGGCATCGAAGCGGCGCTCTCAATCGTTGCTAAGGGCACAATTGGGGTACTTACTGCAGTGATACTTTCAACCAGCACCACCGCTCGTGAAATCTTGCGCGGATTAGAGCGATTAAAGCTGCCACGGATGATGGTTCAAATTGCAACTTTTATGTTGCGCTATGTCAATGTCATTAGCGATGAGATGGAGCGCATGAAGATTGCTCGTGAGTCTCGTGGTTTTGAAGCAACTGGAATCAAGCATTGGAAAATTCTGGCAACAGTGGCAGCATCCCTCTTTATTCGATCATACGAGCGTGGTGAAAGAATTCATCTTGCGATGTTATCTCGCGGCTACGCTGGCGAATTACCCCATGAAGAGAGCCGTCATGTTCCGCTCGTGCGATGGGCAATCGCCTTATCCGCACCGTTAGTCGCACTTCTTATTCTGCTCATCACAACTGGAATGGATAAATAATGACCACACCGAGCCTTGAGATAAAAGACCTTGCCTTTGCCTATCCCGATGGTAATCAAGCGCTCTTTGGGGTGAACCTCACAGTTGGACAAGGTGAAAGAGTCGCGCTCTTAGGCCCGAACGGTGCAGGCAAGACAACGCTTGTCATGCACATGAACGGAATACACCCAGCTGCTCACGGTGAAGTAAAAGTTGCCGGTCAATTGATTGATGCGAGTGATAAAGCTAATCTGCGCTCTATTCGATCTAAAGTAGGAATCGTCTTTCAGGATCCTGATGATCAACTTTTCATGCCAACGGTTGGTGAAGATGTTGCTTTTGGTCCTTACAACATGGGCGTTCGCGGCGATGAACTCAATCGAGTTGTGATTGAAGCTCTCGAACTTGTTGGCATGACCGAGTTTAAGGACCGACCTCCGCATCACCTCTCTTTCGGCCAACGACGACGAGTTGCTGTCGCAACAGTGCTTGCGATGAAGCCAGAGATTCTTGTTTTGGATGAGCCATCTTCTAATCTAGATCCAGCTAGTCGTCGTGAACTAGCCGATATCCTGCGCTCTCTGGCAATCACGATAGTGATGGTTACTCATGATCTCCCATATGCACTTGAGCTCTGTGAGCGAGCAGTAATTTTATCTGGTGGCATCATCGTCGCAGATAAGCAGACTCGCGAAATCTTAGGAGATAAGAATCTGTTACAGGCACATCGACTTGAATTACCTGTTGGATTCTCTATTTAGTTCTGCTCTTTAGTTTAATTCTCTCTTGGGCGATAGCCGCTCCAAGCAAAACTACGAGCGCTCCCACTGGTTCGTTCCAAGTAACTTTCTCACTTAAGAAAATTACTCCGACAATTACAGCGACCAATGGCGTTAAATATGTGACGCTACTAGCGATGGCGCTACCAGCTAATTGCATGATTTTGAAATTCCAGAGATAAGCAAAACCGCTACCAAAAACCCCAAGTGCAACCATTGAAATTACCGGTGTGACTGGAAATGCAGTAACTGAAATTCCGCTTATAAGATAAATCGGTAGCAAAGTTGAGGTCGCACAGATTAACTGGGTGGCAACTATTGCTTCACTCTGTATCTTTAGGGGCATTACAAATCTGCGGGTATATGGGAAAGTTACTCCATAGCACGCTACTGCTGTGAGCAAAATTAAAACTGCCCAGAGTGGGTTATCGCCTAACCCTGCCCAAGCCCCCAAAACAATGAGCACCCCTAAGAACCCGAGAAACAAACCGAGTAATTGATGAAATGCAGGCTTCTCCTCACGATTAATCAGAAGTATTGCCAAAACTGTCATTAGCGGTGTCACGGCATTTAAAATTGCGGCCAAGATAGAAGTTACTTCAGTTTCGGCAAGAGCATAGAAGATTCCGGGAATAACATTAAGGAGCAAGCTGACTACCCAAATGTGTGCAATCGCAATGCGATTGCGCGGAAGTGAGATGTGTTTATATCTTGCGTAAGAATAGAGAGTCACAGCTCCTAAGGCGCACCTTACGAAGGCAACGCCGACAGGAGAGAGAAATTCAAGCCCTCCCTTAATAAAGATAAATGAGCAACCCCAGACTATTCCTAAAATAATATAGACGGGGATCCACGAGGTTTTACTCTTCATTTGATTAGAGAAGAGCTGCTAAAGATCTAAGTTGTTCGGTATGAGAAACAATATGCCCATCTGCTTTTTCAACTAAACGGCTCAGGGTGGCGGTCTTGCCATCACCGTGGGTCATTGTGCGATCCCAGTCGGCACTCTGTAATTTTCCAAGAGTTTCACTCATCATCGTGCGAATTCCGACAATCGCCGCAAGTGATTTACTTAGTGTGCGACCTGCATAATCGAGACGATCAGGATATAGATTTTCATCGAAAAAGATTAGAGGTGGATTTTCTGCACCGAGTAGCAGTAGATACCGGGCTGCAAATTGGACTTCGACATCAGCCGTATGGTGAACGATAAAGGCGGCAGACCATTCGCCACCTATAGATATCTTCCGCTTAATATCTGGGATGAGAGCCAAAGCATCTAGGAACTCATTCGTATGTCTATCAAAAAGGTCCAACTGCTCGCTCATATCTACAATCTACCCTCTCCAGATAATTGTTGATGCGTGATTTCGGGTCTTATAACCATATTTTGCTAGCCACGATGTACCGTTTAACATGTCAAAAAACATCAATAAAGAGGATAAAGAGGTCGAAACCTCCATCATCCCAGTGAAATATGTCGATCTTGTGGAAGATTTATTTCACGCCGCACTCGCAGTCGCACTATTTATCATCGGACTCTTTGCCTTTTTCTTCAGTATCAAGCGCCTAGTCGAGACCGCCCCCTTCTTTCCTAACGGAATGATTCAGGGCGTAAATGACATCTTGTTTATTGTCATCATCCTTGAAATTCTCCGCACGGTGATTTCTCGCTTCACCGATGGTGTGTATCAACTTGATAAGTTTTTGATTATCGGTGTGATTGCTGCAGTGCGACATATTCTCACTGTAGGTGCATCAGTTACTCTCGAAAGTGGAAAGAGTGACACAGCATTTGAGCGTGCGATGTATGAGATGGGGCTTAATGCTCTGATTGTTGTCGCGCTAGTCTTTGCAATCTTCTTGTCAAAACAAGCTCACCGAAACAAGAAGAGGGAGTAAGACTTACTCGAAATCACCGCCACGCCCTGTAAGGCGCTGGCGGTTTTTTCGTGGTCTATCTATACGAGCAACAATGGCAAGGACCACAACTGCGTAGATAACGGTAATTATCAGCCCAGTGTTCATTTAGTTTCCTAGCACTGCCCATACAACGAGCGCAAAAATCGCAATATCAAAAGCAATTATCGCAATAGCTGAAAGTGAAATTAGGCCACGAGATCCAGCAATTTTGCGAGATAGCGCACTTGGCTTATCTACTTTGCCAAGATCTACTAGTAGCGCTTCTCCTTCGCGGACTGCTGCATATTGGCTAATAGTTGCGAGAATACCTGTCACTGCTGCAACACCGAGTGCTAGAAATTTGGCTGAATCTGATGCACTCTCAAAGAAACCAGCTGTTGCAAGAACCATTACACCGATAAGAACTAGTGCTGGAGCAACTTGAGCCTGAATAATCTGTGCGCGTAAAACATTCCACTGCTTAATTAATGTTTTCTCGTCCATAAAATGACCTCTCCTATTTGCATCACCCGCATTGGATACGCGTAAGGATAAACGCTGACAAGGGCTCTAGCGACTCGAATCGACTATTAATTGCGCAAAATGAGCCGGGACGTTAGAAAGAGCCCCCTCATAGAATCGAATTTCTGACTTATTTGAGATTATCCATGGGCCGGCAACTTCTAAAAGCGCCTTAAGGAATACCTTCGCTTCAATCTCTGTAATGTGGTTGCCGATGCATGTATGTGGTCCGAATCCAAAACTTAAATGTGGGTTACGGGAACGCAAGATATCGATTTCAAAAGGGTTTTCAAAGACAGTTTCATCAAAGTTTGCAGATATAAAACTTATTTGAACATATCGATCGGTTGGCAATTCTTTCGAAGTTGATTCTGGCACTGTTGTACGAGCCATTGCAGGAAGCGGAGAAAGAAAACGAAGTAATTCGTCAATTGCACCATCAAAAAGAGTTGAATCATTCTTAAGTAATTCGAAATCACGTTGTGAATTCCCCAAGTGCCACACGATTCCGGTAAGTAGCTTGACTACGGTGTCACGGCCACCAGCTAAGAGAACGCCAGTGATACCTCTGAATTCTTCGGCAGATACAACTTTTCCATCAATCTCAAGTGTGGCAATCTCTCTCCACATATCTGCTGTCTTACCTTCGAGCGCTTCTTCATAAATGCGATCAAGGTAACCATGTAAAACGTCGCCACTTCGGATTGGTCCTGCAGCGGTCCAGACATCTGGCCCCCACTCAATCCATTCTTGAACATCTTGTGGGCGGTTATAAATCACTCCTAAATTTCCCATCACCAACGGCAGAGCAAGATTTGTAACGACATCTCCACCTTCAGCAAAAAATCTAGTGATGTGCTTTCTCGCTAAATCTTCGAACTCTGGAATGAATTTTTCGATAGCAGGCTTCACAAAATATGGTGCTAAGGCAGTGCGGAAGAGATGATGACGCGGAGGATCTACCTCAAGAGGAAGCTGGCGATATTCGCGCACATCTGCATCTCCTTGGAGATCTGATGAATAAGTACCGGTGTCGCGCAGCGCTTGACGCACTGCTTTATGTCCAGAAATCTCGTGTGAGATTGGGACTTTTACAACCGCCATTATTAGTTAATAGCTTCTAGAAGGTCGTCGCATCGATTACAAAGCGATACTTCACATCACTAGCAATAGTGCGATCGTAAGCCTCATTGATGTAGTCAGCGTTAATAACCTCGACATCACTCAAGATGTTGTGCTTGCCGCAGAAATCGAGCATCTCCTGCAACTCAGGCATGCCACCAATCATCGAACCAGCCATGGAACGGCGAGCTCCGAGAAGAGTGCCCGCATTAACTGAATAAGGTTTTCCGGGTAAGCCAATAATAACCAGGGTGCCATCTTGCTTAAGGAGGTTGAGATAATCTTCAATAACAAGCTCAGCGCTGACTGTATTGAGAATCAAGTCAAAGCTCTTAGCAATTGCTTTGAAGTTCTCGGGATCTTTTGTTGAAACAAAGTGATGTGCTCCCATTGCGCGCGCATCTGCCTCTTTTGAAGGTGAGTGAGAAAGTACAGTTACCTCTGCACCAAGTGCTACCGCAAATTTCACACCCATATGTCCAAGACCACCAAGGCCCATAACGGCAACTTTCATTCCCGCCTTTGCATTCCAATGCTTGAGTGGTGACCACAACGTTATTCCTGCACAAAGAAGTGGCGCAACTCCATCAAGTGGAAGATTTGCTGGAATGTGTACTGCATAATCTTGATTGATAACAAAGCGATTACTGTATCCACCCATTGCAACAGTCTTACCATCGCGCTCGTAACCGTTATATGTTCCGGTCATTCCTTCTGCGCAATAATTCTGAAGTCCATTAAGGCATTGCTCGCACTTACGGCAAGAATCTACGAAAACTCCAACACCGATATGGTCGCCAACTTTGAACTTGGTAACACCTGAACCAATAGAAGTAACTATTCCTGCAATTTCGTGACCAGGAACCATTGGAAATATTGCTGGCCCCCACTCCTCTTTAGCCTGGTGAATATCAGAGTGACAGATTCCTGCAAATTTAATATCAAGCTCAACATCATTAACACCAACATCGCGGCGATCAAATTCGTATGAAACGAGATCGGCTCCTGCTGACAGCGCTGCATAACCTTTGGTATTCATGGCGTATCCATTCATGTGAAGTGATGTGAGGGCGTAAATATACAAGCTTTGCCAGCCCATATTAAAGACAATCAAGGAAAATTATCAAAAAGAATGCGTGCGAAAGTCACATCCTTCTTTTCTCTTACAAGAAACTAGTTCTTTGCCAATGTAAAGACCGCACTTGTTGAGCCTGTGCTTTTAACGGTGAGCGTATACGGAGCACCTGGAAGTTGAAACGACTCACCTTCTAGGAATCCTGTCAGCGTCAAATCCCGTGGAAGCATCTCAGGATCTACATTTACGACACTTGTCGGAAGATCGGAATCGCTTCTTACAATCAAAATGGGACCTACAGAATTACCCTTTGCGACTGTCCAAGCCGGTCCAATCATTCTTACCTGAATTTGGGGTGCATATAAAATGCTTGAGAATGACATACAACGATTAACACTCGGAACGTAATACTCAAAGAAATACCAATTACCCTTGTAGCCGAATTCATAAATGATCCTGTCTGTTGACATATTCGAGACATCGAGAGTTAATTCGGCCCCAATTTTCACACTTTTCGCTAGAGGTGTATGAAATATAGTCGCACGTTGAGTGGCACTTAGTGTGGTATCCGGACACCACTCATCATTTCCCATCAAATCTCTAAAGTCTCCATACTCATCAACGGAGCAATTTGTTGCATTGAACTTTTTGAAATCAGAGTTTTTGCAATACATCGCAGATGAGTGGTAATAACCAAAATTATGCCCAAGTTCGTGAATTAACGTTGTTGTTCCAAACGAACGCAGATTTACAGAATTACCTCCGAATGCGCCAAGGCCTGCGTACCCGCATGTATCGTAAACATTGACGACAACTATATGAGTGCCGATTGGAACACTCTTTAACCCAGCAATTTTCATCGCTGCTTTTACATCAGCAGAGCTGTCGCAACGCTCTGTAGCTGTGCCGGCCTTACCGATAAAGAACTTTGAAGTTGCGAACTTCATTTTGCCACGGGAGTTTTGCTTCCAGAAGGCGATTGTGTTTGCTACCGTCTCTTTTGCGAAAGCGAGCATTGCACCGTCACTTGTTGCGGTTGTTGTATCTGTTTCATTTTCGGTCCAAAAGTTTGGCTGATCCTTTGGGGTCAACCCGACGTAGACAATCTTGTGCGTTGTAGCCCATTCATTCTGAGCCTTGGACGCGGCGGTGGCAGGTACGATGGAAGTTAGCAACGCTAGCCCCAAGACGGCAGCAAAGATTCTTTTCATACAATCCCCACCGTGAATTAGATCCAAAATTTGTGCGTATTTGGGAAGAAATTTAAATGAGTGGGCCCAGACAGGCTCGAACTGTCGACCCACGGATTAAAAGTCCGTTGCTCTACCGACTGAGCTATAGGCCCCACTGCAGCATTCCCTGCGAGGGGTAATGGTATCCGAGTTAAGGGGCAATCTTCACCGTGACAATCTTCTTTGAAGTGCCTAGATAAAGCGAAATTGTGTATAAACCAGGCTTGGAGAAGTTCAATTTTGGCATTAAAAAGGCCGCGTTCTTCTCAATCGTCGTCGATGTAATTGTATAGGTTCTATTTGAAGGATCCTTCAAAGTGACTCTCACGCCAACTCTCTTACTTCCAACTGTAGGGATCTTAATTTGTAGGGATTTTCCAACCTTTCCAGAAATCTTGGTTGTAGCACTTTTTAGAATTACATTCGTTAAATTTTTCGTTGAAAATGTTGTTGCGATGTACGTGCTCTTATTTGTAACCACGGTCGGAGTTGGAGTTGGGGTCGGAGTTGGGGTCGGAGTTGGGGTCGGAGTTGGGGTCGGAGTTGGGGTCGGAGTTGGAGTTGGATCACTTGGTGCAGG
>WLDB01000019.1 GCA_009705035.1 Actinomycetota bacterium
ACTACATCTTCGATAATTTCGATGCCCAGACCAGGTTTATCTGATGGGGGATAAACCCAACCATCTTTATGGGTAAATGGCTCAGTAATAAGCTCATTTTGCATCGGGTTAACGAGTGGCTTAAATTCAAAGAGCTTAAATGCTGCGCTGCTAAATGAAACAGCAAGGCTTGCTGCAGAGACAATTGCAGAAGACCATGCATGAGCATTGGCTTGGCGGCGATGTGATTCGATGCGAGCTACTGCTTTAGCAAAGCCAGTGATTCCCTCTGCGCGACCTGGATCGATGCCGAAGACATCACATGTACCAGTAGCAAGAATCTGATCGAAACCATCAACGTTCCACTCGCGCTCTCCGTAAGCAATAAGACATTTACTCTTATCGCGAAGTGTGCGGTAGCCCTCTGGATCCCAAGCACCTAGTGGCTCTTCGATCCAATCGATGTTGTACTCATCAAATGCCTGTACGCGCTTTACCGCGGTTGCAACATCCCACTTGATGGCATAGCCCATGTCAATCATTAACTTTTTATCGGGACCAATTGCTTGACGCATGCTGCGCACGTATTCAACATCGCGATCATGTTCGTAGCCAAGGTTTGCATTTCCGCGCTTGCCAAAACCAACCTTCATGCCTTGCATTCCAGTACTTAGCCAACCCTGAGCTTGCTCAGCCATCTTCGGAATTGATTCGTCATGGGCATGCCCGGATGCGATTACAGGAAGGCGTTCGTGTACGGCACCACCTAGCAGATTGAGCACGCTGGTATTAAGAGCTTTTCCTTTTATATCCCAGAGGGCAATATCAATTGCAGAGAGTGCGTAGGCTGCAAGCCCACCGCGATAGCCATACCACCAGTAGCGTTCTTTAATCGCGCGCCAGATTGCGCCGTTTTCAAGTGGATCTTTCCCAACAACAAATTCTGATAGTCCATTTATGAGAGCTGCAACGGCAGCATTTGCCTCTTTAAATTGGGTAATTGATTCGCCCCAACCAACAATGCCATCATCGGTTGTTATCTTTACGAGACAGAGATAGCGCTCAGCGTTAAAGTCATTTGGCTCTGGATAAGCAACTGGAATTGGTTCAATCTTAACAATGCGCAATTTCTTCTCCCATGTTTTCGAAACAACAACGTTGTGAACTGCAATGAATTCTAGCCGTAATTATCCTTATACGAAAGGTCTTTTGGGAGTTCTAAATGTTCTTGAGTATCAATTCAAGCGGTTTGCGAACAGCAAAAATCTCGGCATATTTAATTTCCGGTGTGAGTACTTCAAAACTCGAAAGTCGTTGTAAAAGCTGCTTTAGTGCGACTTTTGCTTCGAGCCGAGCAAGCGGAGCCCCAATACAGAAGTGAATTCCATGTCCAAAGCTGAGATGCCCCTGATCAGAGCGTGTTACATCAAAGCCATCTGGATTTGTAAAACGATTCGGATCTCGATTTGCCGCGGCAATCATAAAGTGGATGTAGTCACCCTTCTTGATTGATTCGCCACCAATGCTGGTATCTACTGATGCAACCCGTGACTGTTTAAGAATTGATGAGTCATATCGCAGCGCTTCTTCAACAGTGTTCTCGATGAGATCTGGATTGTTACGAAGCTTGGCCGCTTCTTCTGGATTTCGTGCCAGCGCCAAAACCATATTGCCAATAAGACCTTCAGTCGTTTCAAAGCCTGCGAAGAAGAGCTGAATACTCATTCCGACGAGTTCATCATCTGTTAAGCGATTTGCTTCATCTTCAACTAGTAAAAGCTTTGAAAGAAGATTCTCACCAGGGTTCTTGCGAATCTCCGCAAATAAAGAGAAGAGGTACTCCTTAGCTTCGATAGCCATTGCATTGGCATGAGCAGCTTGCTCTGAAGTAACACGTGCATTTGCGCTAAAGCCAGCAACTCCATCAGCCCAGCGCTTGAGGTCGGCCTTCATCTCGAGTGGAATACCTAAAAGTAAGCAGATTACCGCTGCTGGAAGATGAAATGAGAATTGGCTTACTAGATCAAAACTCTCATTCTCTTGTGCGTTATCAAGAAGGTCGGTGACGAGCTTTTCAATTTCTGGTTCAAGCAAGGCAACGGTCCGTGGAGTAAATGATTTACTAATCAAACGACGAAGTCGCGTGTGATTTGGTGGATCTTGAAAAACTATCCAATTATTCAGAACAGTAATAATCTCAGAGTATTGCTTGCGTTCTTCAGTAGAAAAATGTGAAGCCGCAACAGTCATGCGTTCTCCAGCGTTCAATTGATCTGAATGCAGACCTTCTTCTACTAAATCATATGCAGTTACTAGCCAAGAGTTAATTTCTTTCTTAAAAACTATTCCTGAATGATTCTGCATTTCGCGCAGCGTTGGGTAAGGATTTAAATAATATTGCGGAGAAAGGAAAGTGGCTGCTTCACTCATTTGCTAAGCCTATATGGGAAGATTGTCACATGGCAATCATTTTTGCACTCGGATCTGCGCTATCGATTGCTCTTGGAACTTTTCTTACTAAATCCGTAACTATTCGACTTCCAGGGTTTTCTTCCGTCGGTGTACTTTTTTATCTCAACGCTGTTGTTATTGGATTCGCATCTTTCTTTATGCCGGTATGGAATCCAATGGATGCAAGTGACATTGCACGCGCAACACTTGGGGGATTCACAACCGCATTAGGTGCTTATCTAATTTTTCTGATTGTTTCGCGAAGCTCAGCATCTGCAGCAGGTATTGGCGCATCCTTAAGCCCTGGTGCTATCTTGATTCTCTCACCACTTCTCTTGCAGAGTTCAGTGTCGGTAGTGCAAGTGGCCTTGGTTCTACTCATTATCTTTGCGGCGTTAATCCCATTGCGTACCGCCATTGAATCGACATCATCGCTGGCATCATTTGCACTCCTTGGCGCAATTGGTTTATGTACAGGTCTGACAACGATCCTGATTTCACTGCAGCTTTCGAATGATATGGAGCTAGTTCAGATTCTTCTCATTCAGCAATTTGTTGCAGGAACCCTCTTCGTCACGCTCTATCCACCGAAGGGGTTTACTGCAAGCGACTATCTAGCGCTCTCGCGACGTTCGGTTTTTATGGGCTTAGGTTGGATTTTAACTGTTGCAGCACTGACTACAGGAAGTGCGATTCTTGTGCAGAGCACGCTTGCAACTGTTCCGATTTGGATTCTGATTATGGAGACTATCTCTCAACGCAAAAGACCAGCTGCAAATGTGATTGTCAGTGCACTTCTTGCGAGTACAGGAATTATCTTGCTATCAACAGTTTTTGCTTAAGAGTTAATACATCAACTGTCCGCCGGAGACATTTAACACTGTCCCGGTCATGTATTGCGATGCAGATGATGCAAGAAAGAGAACAGCGCCAGTCATCTCTGCCGGTTCTGCAGTGCGTCCCATCGGGATCATTGAGATAAAACTCTTCATTGCTTCATCAGATTGACCATCACGCAACATTGAAGTTTCAACTCCACCAGGAGATACGGCGTTGACTCGGACACCGGCAGGTGCAAATGATCGTGCAAGACCGCGCGTCATTGAGACTATGCCGCCTTTACTTGCCGCGTAGACGACTGAGCCACCGAACCCACCAGTCCACCAACCTTGTGATGCGAAATTAACGATTGATCCATGGCGGTTATGGCCCTTGAGCGCAAGATACGCTGCTCGGTTAAGGAAGAAAGTTGCCTTCAAGTTGATATCAATCTGAAAGTCCCAATCTTCTTCAGTGATTTCTTCAACGCTGGCGCGACGACGCAGCACAGCGGCGCAGTGTGCAAGTGCGACAAACGGTGCCAATTCTTCTGCGCGTTCAAAGATTTTTGTGTGTTGTGATAAATCAGCAAGATCAGCTTCAAGAATTGCATGGCCACTGCCTGGCAGGCGACCGAGCGCTTCGGCAAGCTTGGAACCCGGAATATCTACGAGTAGAACGTGAGCACCGGCTTCCGCAAAAGCAATGGCGACTTCACTACCGATTCCGCCAGCAGCGCCTGTGACAACAACGCTATTTCCGGTGAGACCGGAATCGCTACGCCACATATCTTGACTCAAATTACTACCATCTCAATATCTAGTAGCTCTGCAATTGATTTAAGATCTGCTACACGGTGACCTGTTCCGAGCGCCCAGTGATGGGGAACTCCAGTTGCAGACCAGGCGTCACACCATTCACCAGGGTTTACACCGAAGTCAATGAGCGAAGTTGTGTTACCAATCTTTAGACGTGGTCCTTCGACAACCTTTCCTTCAGAAGCAACAAATTGGTAGGTTCCGTTACGGCGTTGGGTCACACCAAAAACAGTAACTGGGCCGTGGGTAACGTCGAATTCAACAGATACGCCATAGCCACGCTTTCCGTGGAATACACCGAGGCCGCGAAGAACTGGCTTACCGTTACTGATTGCAAGGTGTGCTGGTCCATCATGGCCCATTTCAACAACGCCAAGGTTGAAGTTAAGTGCCTGGAACTCAGTAAATGAACCACCGGCTCCCATACGATCGAGCATCAACATACCGATTGAGGTACGGAGTTCGTACTCACCCACTGCAGGTACACCTTCAGCGGTCAGTAATGAACAACCAAGAATCATGCCCGCACCTAGGCGTTCGTGAATTTCGCCTTCAAGTCCACGGTGATAGTAAGCAAGGCTATTGATATCGAACTCATCAACGAGTTGACGCAATCCAACTGCAACTTTTCCTGCCCAACGGAAATCTTCTTCGACAACAGTCTTATCGATTTCAAAGATTGAACGTGCTTCATCAAGAACCTTATCGACCTCTTTTTCAGAGACCTTCTCGACACGAACGCGAAGGTCATCAAATTCGAGAACCTCCATATGACCGCCAAAGTTGGTTGTCACCATGGTCATATCCGTTGAAACATCGAGCATTCCTGGATAGAGGTGGCCCATGATTCCGTGGCGTGAATTACGCAAGATGCTCTTAACGGATGCAGCTTGAATCCAAGAGTAGATCTTCTTCCAAGCACGCTCTTCATGTAAGAAGCCTGAGACTGATCGGAAAGGTACGCCAGCTCGTTCGAATGCATTTGCAACCTCAGGAAGTGGGCAGGCGCCACAGTAAGCAAGCCATGCGCCAGTATCGAAGTTTGCATGGTCCATCTGTTCAGTTGGTTGCAGATTGATTACTAGAACCGGTGAACTGGAACGTTGCGCAATCGGAATAACCATTGATGATGTCATGTAAGTAGTAAGGAACATGACAATCAGATCGCATCCAGCTGCGCGAAGTTTTTCGGCGGCTACTGCACCTTCTTGTGCATCAGAGATAAAACCTACATCGACGAGTTCAACATCCATCTTGCCGATTTGTTCAGAGACAAAACGTGCAGAGCTCTGTAATTGGGGGAGCAGGTTAGGAAACTGCGGCCAGTAAGTGCCGAGACCACCAGCAACCAAACCAACCTTGATTGCTTTCTGCGGACGACGTGCAGGAATAAGCCGCGCTGGCGGCGTCGGATTGAGGGTCATAGCTAACCCTTCTGCGAGACGATCTTTTGGCGAATCTGATCGAATGAGACAGCTGCGATGAGCAGGATGCCCTGTGCGATGCGTTGCCAGAAAGAAGGTACGTCGAGAAGGATGAGGCCGTTATTGAGTACCTGAATAACGACGAGTCCGAGAACTGTTCCAAGCAATGTGCCGCGACCGCCAGCAAGACTTGCACCGCCGAGAACGATTGCAGTAACAACTTCAAGCTCAAGACCCTTTGCAGCGTTTGGATCTCCAGCAGATAACTGTGAGGCCAGCACTGCGCCAGCAAGGGCAGCAGAGACGCTAGAGAGTACGAAGGTAATAAAGAGAATGCGGTTTGAGCGAATACCTACAACACGAGCTGCATTGGCGTTAGCGCCAATTGCATAGAGCGAGCGACCGTATGAAGTGCGTCGCAATGTAACGATTCCAATGATTGCCAAGCCTGCGAAGATAATAATTGGTAGAGGAATACTCAATGGCTGCGCTGTGCCAAGCCATTCGAAACCAAACATCATTACGGTCTGGCCGTTTCCGGCTAGGAGTGCAACACCGTAAAGCGTTGCTAATCCACCAAGCGTTGTAATCAATGAGTTTACGCCGACGATTGTGACGAAGAAACCGTTGATTACCCCGAGCACTAGACCGAAGACTAGGCACACTGCAAGACCAGTTGCGATGCCCTTCGAATTTACAGTCTGAGCAAGAATCATTCCTGACACTGCAGCAGCAGATCCCACCGAGAGATCAACGTGGCCGGCAATCATCAAGAAGGTGCCTGGTACGCAGACGATTCCGGTCACAGCGAGTGCCACCAGAATATTTTTAAAGTTTTCGATATCTAAGAAGTACTCACTGGTGATAGAGAAGAAGAGCACCATCGCCAAGAGGAAGATAATGAGTGGTGCAGTTTGAGGAATTGAGAAGCTTTTTGAGCCCTTTGCCTCATCTGCTTTTACTTCGGTTGTTGACTTACTCATTTTCCATGCTCCTAACTAGATGCTGATACTAAAGATTGTGCATCAACGGAATCTCCGGTGAGCTCTGAAACAATTTTTCCTTTTGCCATAACGAGTGCGCGATCTGCAAGCAATACAACTTCTTCATAATCTGAAGTTGCGACCAATACCGCCATATTGCTCTCTTTTGCTTGGCGACGAATGATTTCGTAGATATCGCGACGTGCACCTACATCTACACCGCGAGTTGGTTCTACAAGAAGGAGCACCTTGACATTGGCTTCAAACCAACGAGCCAAGAGAACTTTCTGCTGGTTTCCACCTGAGAGAGTTGCAATCTCTTGGGTTGGGCCACTGCGCGAACTAATGCGAAGCGCCTCTGCCCATCGCTCGAAAGCTTTGAACTCTGTACGCTGATTTACAAAGCCGATAGTCGACATCTTCTTCCAGCAAGTAACAGCAAGATTTTCTGCCACAGAGCGGATTCCAAATGATCCCAGGCGCTGACGATCGGCCGGCAGATAACCGATACCGAATTCAGCAGAAGCTGCTGGAGACTTAGGAGAGAACTTCTCGCCAAAGATTTCAATCTCGCCACCCGTAACTGGGCGAAGGCTAAAGACACTCTCTAGGATTTCTGCGGTACCAGAACCGATTTTTCCAAAGAGGCAGACAACTTCACCTTCATTAACTGTCAGTGATACATCTGAATAATCGAGACGACTTGAAAGATTATTGAGTTTAAGCGCTGGCTTGCTCGTTTTAACGGCTGCCGGGCGTGCATTCTTTTCGCTCTCTTTACCGAGCATCGCTGTAACAAGAGCAGTTCGGTCGATCTCTGAGTTTTTAACAGTAAGTACAGAGTTTCCATCGCGAAGAACTTGAACTCGGTCGGCCACACGCGCTACCTCATCAAGGCGGTGGGTAATGTAAATCATTCCTACGCCCTGTGATTTAAGTTGATCCATCACAGTGAAGAGGCGATCTACTTCAACGCTAGAGAGTGCGGCAGTAGGTTCGTCGAGGACGAGCACCTTGGCATTTTGTGTAAGCGCGCGAGCGATTTCAAGAAGTTGGCGCTCACCAACGCGGAGTGAACCAGCGATAGCATCAACTGGAATTTTTACTTGAAGACGATCGAGAATCTCTTGCGCCTTCTTCTCCATCTCTGACCAAGAGACGATGCCACCCGAACCGGGCCATTGACCGAGAAAAATATTCTCAGCAACGGTAAGAGTTGGTGCATCGTTGAGCTCTTGGAAAATCATGCGGATGCCGAGTTGGCGCGCTTGATATACATCAAGACGCGCCAACTCAGTACCGTCAATTGAGAGTGTTCCACTCGAAGGTGGAATATCTCCAGCCAGAATCTTTACGAGAGTTGATTTTCCTGCACCGTTTTCACCAAGAAGTGCGAGCACCTCTCCTGAAGCAAGAGCAAGATCTACACCGTGTAGGACCTCCACGCCACTGTATGACTTACGGATGTCCTTTAGCTGTACTAAATCTTTTCCCATTAAATCTGACCGTTCTTTCACTAGTTTTTACATCGTATCTTTCAATTACATCGCACCTTCGCGCGATGTGCATTTACTGCAATTACTTAAGGGTGCTTAACCGCAAGCTGGAACCTTAAAGTTCTTGTCAATATTTGCTGCATTGATTGCTACGTGCTTGATCTTGAGCTGGAATGGAACTTTCTTACCCTTGATTAGGTCAAGAAGGTAAGGAACACCAATCTCGCCGTAACGCTCTGGGTAGTAAGCAGTAGATCCGATCCAGTTTGGATTGGTCTTGATATCGCACCATGCTGATGCTGACGCACCCTGACCTGCTGCGTAGAGCTGCTTTTCACGACCAACAGCCTTAGCTGCTGAGAATGCGCCCTGGATACCTTCGTCGTTAATTGCAACAACGATGATCTTATCCTTGCCTGGAAGTGTTGTAAGTGCATCCTTCATCTTGTCGAGTGCGAGATCAAGGCGACCAGCATCAAGCTTCTTTAGCTTAGGTGCGACAACTCCTGCTCCACAAACGCTTTCGAATCCTGCACGGTATCCACCCATACGAGCTTCGTTAACAAGTCCTACACCGTAATCTTCAAGTGAGATAAATGCATCGAATTCGCAGTTGAACTTTGTCTTGAAGAACTTACCAAGAGCTTCACCTGAAACGAATCCAGCCTTTGAGTTGTTAGCACCCATGAAAGCTGACTGGCATGGATCTTGTTCGATATCGATTGAGATAACAGGAACATTTGGTCCAGCCTTACAGATTGCAGCAGCTGCATCAGATACAGCGTTGAAGTTCAGGTATCCCTGTACTTTCTTAAGCTTGAATGTCTTTGCACATGCAAGTGCAGTTGCTGCAGAGAGCTTGCCATCGCAATAAATAAGTGTTGCGCCAGCCTTCTTTGCTTCGCGACGAACTGAATCGCCGACATCCTTACCGAAACCAATTGCATCATCAAGTCCGATGTAACCGATTGTGATTCCCTTACCGTAACCTGGCTGTGCTTTACGGAAATCTACATCCGCTGCAGTTGCAGGCATCACAGTTGTGCCGAGCATTGTCGCTGTAGCGATTGCTGCTACAGCTCCAAGAAGCACTTTCTTAGAAGTGATCTTCATACTGGATTGTTACCTTTCTCTACTCATAGTCTGGGCGGGAAGTTCCAGGAAAGGTAATTCCTAAATCCCCCGTGTGTAGGGAATCGTTTCCAATTTTGGGATGACTGTCAAGGATTCTCCCCAAAAGAGTCCAAATCGTTATCAAGTCAGAAGCCCGCATAAATAAGCGAGCGAGGATTGAACAAGTTTCAATTTACGCGTGAGTGAAAATTGAAGTTATAACGTTTCGATAAAGCTCTTCTGTGCCTTGGCAAATCGATCCGCCATGAGGCGGTAGCCAGCGCTATTGGGGTGCAATTTATCAGGCAGGTCACCTTCATCGCTGGCACCAAAGAGCGTTAGGCCATCCATGAAGTGAAGATTCTTATCACCGCGTTTAGCGACTACCTCTTCTAAAAGCTCACGCGTGCGTTGCAACGTTAGCGCACCCGCTGCAAATTCTTCTGGACGTTCTTTACCAAAGAGCTTTGCTCCATCAATCATCGTTGGGCCAGGTGTCTCTTCATGGAAGGGGCACCAGATTGCAGAGATAATGATGATTGGCGTATGAGGCGCGCTCTCACGCAAAATATCGAGAAAGTTATGTACTGCTGGAATAAAAGCACGTTCACGCATTGAGTCAGCGTTAACAATATTGATGCCGAGTTTAAGAGTAATGACATCTGCAGGAAGTGCTGCCATAGAGCGTGCCACAAAACCATCAAGCTGACATTGGCCGGCGAGACCAAAATTTGTAATGTTGAGATTGAGCAGTTGTGCTGCTCGAAGCGCCCACGCATCCATAGGGCGATCTGCTTCGATACATTGGCTAATCGAACTTCCGTAATGCAACCAGCGCTTACGTGAATCGGCTGGAGCTGCAATGATTTCACTGGTTGCAGCTACTTCTGCAATTTCTACAATTCCTGAAGTAGGTAACCAGATTTCAATATTCTTTGAAGCAGTACCGAGTCCAGAAAACTTGAGAGTATCAATATCGCCTACTTCAAGAGTTTCAACGAATACAGATGGAGCGGTTGCGGTAAGGCGAAGTATGTTTCCATTTTCTGCATGCTGGGTTTGGCTTTCTACTCCATCAATCAGTAAATCAAAGGCAGCGGGGCGAACCTTGTCAGCGATACCTGTAATAACTAGGCGAGAAACGCGCACCTTTATGGTGATTTCATCGGCTGATGTTGTAAATCGCAGACGAACTCCAGAAGGGAATTTAGAGAAACGATCGATTGCGCCATCGGCAAATTGATTGATAGTCCAATCCGGTAAACGACGCGGAGTTATCCAACCGTCGCTATCTTCTTCAAAGCCCAGGGCACCAACTACATCAATCACGCTATCTTTAATTGAGTAAGCAAACATTTCGAGCCCCCCTTTGATATGTAATCTATTGATACGTGGCGTGAAGTTATTTTGCTTCAGTTACTCTCTCAGAGATTCTATATTTCTCAATATAGTCGCGATCGAGCTCCCAGCCAAGACCCGGGTTATCGGTCAAGGTGAGATTACCGTCCTTGAGCTGTGGGCGATTTGCAATGATGTTGTGCCAGATTGGATCACGCTTTGGGTGGAAGTTCTCGAGATATGTTCCATGAGGAATAGATGCAAGTAGGTGAGATGCGACTTGTGGCTCTTCGTGGTGAGCCATCTTTACATCGTAGACAGTTGCCATAGCAGCAACGCGGCGCCATTCAGTTGGTCCGCCAGACCAAGAAGAATCGAAGTTACAGAAATCGATTGATCCGGTCTCCATCAAATCTCGACAACCCGCTGCAGAGAGCTCTGTCTGTCCAGCGCAGACAGGAACACTGCCCATATATCGAACATCGCGCATTGCACGTCGATCGTTCTGCCAGATGCATGGCTCTTCAAACCACAATAAATTATCGTCTTCAACAAGATGTGAGAACTTAACTGCTTGCTCGACTGTGTATCCCTGATTTGCATCGACTGCGATACGGAACTTATCGCCACCTGCGCGACGGGCTTCCTTAAAGCGCTTGGCATCTTCCTCAGGTGTTAGGCCACCAATTTTAAATTTCATGCCTGCGTACTGTTGTTCAAGAAGATATTCGACTTCTTCCTTGATGGACATGTCGCTGCCGTAATAACCACCGATTGTGATCACGGGAATTGTGTTGCGGTATCCACCCCAGAGCTTCCAAAGTGGAGTTTCGAGTGCGCGTCCAACGAGATCCCAGAGAGTGACGTCGATTGAAGCTGTTGCGACTAATCCGAGGCGGCGATCGCGCAAAATATCCCATGTTGCAGGTCGAGTGAGTTCCCAGCATTTTTCAATTGCGGATGCATCTTGACCAATAAGCAATGGCGCGAGCTCTTCGTGAATGATGTTATCGATTTCCATCAGCCCCGCATCTTCATCGCCAGCATAAGCTTCACCAACAACACCAGAAGCGGTATGAATGCGAGTAACAATCGTTGAGCGGTGAGTCATCTTGTAATGGCTGCCACGGTAGACAGTTTCAAGTGGAACTCGGATCGCTTCCGTTTCAATCTTCGTGATTGTTAGATCCTTCATGGGTGGAGCCTCTCTTGCGCTGGGGTCAGTTAAAATGTGGTTTCTGGAAACCTTTCCAATTTAATCCCCTTAAGACACTTGGTGTCAAGTCTTTCTTAGGCAATGATTCTCACCATGACGCCTAAGAAAATCACCTCCTCAGAGCGTCAACAGCCTGTAAATATTCATGATGTTGCTGAACGAGCGGGAGTCGCAATCTCGAGTATCTCTCGAGTGCTCAGCGGACACCCAGATGTTTCAGATCGAATGCGTGCCAAAGTTGAAGCAGCAGCTGCCGAGCTTGGATATGAACCAGATTTTACGGCGCAATCACTGCGAAGCGGCGCGACAAAAACTATTGGGTTTATTGTTCGCGATATCTCAAATCCTTTCTTCGGAGTGATTGCTCAAAAGTGCGAGCAAGAACTTCGCAAAGCTGGCTACTCAATGCTCGTCATGAATTCTGATGGTGATACCGAAACAGAAGCTGCAAATATTAAGCTTTTACGTCGTCGCAAGATTGATGGATTGATTGCATCGCTAGTTGCAGAAGATGCACCAAAGTTAAAAGCTGCCCTCTCTGAACTAAAAGCCCCAGTCGTGTTAATAGATCGTGAGGTCAAAGGACTAAATGCAAGTGCAATTATCGGCAATCACCATCAAGGAGTCCATGACGCTGTTGCAGACCTCTTACGACTCGGACATCGACGCATTGCATTTGTATCGGGTAGCACCAGAGTTTTTATCACGCGAGATCGCTTGCAAGGTTTTGAAGATGCTTTTAAGGAAGCCGGAGTAGAGATTCCGTCTGACTTGATTTCACTCGGCACCTTTGATGCCGAGTTCGGAGAATCTGAAACTTTGCGATTGTTTGATCTCAAGAATCCTCCAACTGCTTTGCTTGCCGGCGGAATCGGAACCACCTCGGGTGCGATGCGGGCGTGGCAACAGCTAGGTATCACACCAGGAAAAGATATTGGCTTTGTTGCCATCGATGAATGGCCACTCTTTGATGTCTTTGGCCAGCAGTTCTCATCTGTTTATCGAGATCCAGCAGTGATTGGCAGATCGTCAGCAGAGATTATTTTGCAATCCCTCAAAGGCGAAAAACCGCAGAACGTATTTGTTGAGACTACTTATATGCCTCGAGAAAGTAGCGCTGGTGGATTGGCGTAATCAATTCTTCGATTCGCTCAGTAGCAAAACGACTGAATCTTTCGAACTAGATCAGCGGCTAGAAGTTCTGCTGACTGATTACTTGGTTTCCGTCCGGGCTGGCAGATATCTAGCGAAGACACATCACATGGGTGCAAACCTTGCGATGAATAGTTCTGCAGATGATGCCGATGATATTGATTGGTCGGGTGTAACTCACCCAGGTTCGATTATCTGGTCTGCGCTACTTCATCAACTTTTTGCTTTTCCTGAATCTGCTGTTCGATTTAAAAGTGGCGCTTACGCTGCCTACCGAACAAGCGCCTCGATTGCAGGTTTCTTTGGCGGCTCACATCGGGCAAAATGGCATATAACAACTACCGCTGGAACTTTTGCAGCAGCCACTGCATGTAATGCGCTTCGCCAAGCAACACCTGAGCAATCTCTTTCATCTTTGCTACATGTTGCAGCAAATATGGGTGGCATTGCAGTTGCAGATCGTCGCACCGGTGCTGCAATCTTTAATAGAGGCGCAGCTGTCACACTCGGAATAATTGCAAGCGAAGCTGCGTTATCAGGAATACCTCATGCTACTAATGTGTGGGATGGCGATCGTGGATTAGTTGAGCTCTTCTCTCTTTCGAATGATCCTGAGTTAGCAACCATTCGAGATGGAATTTCAACTGCAGGGCTGAGACTCTTCCCCTGTAACGGATTTGTGCAAAGTGCATATATGGCAATTGCTGATTGCAGAGAAAAATTAGATGGAGAGCTTCTCTCTATGCGCGTTGGATTAACCCAAGCGATGCTCCCGTTTCTCGATGGATCAGTTGGCGGAGATTATTGGAGCGCACATCAAACTGCGGCTAAGGCCTGGAACCAAGCTGATATCACGAACAATCTTCCATTAATTGAAATTGTCGGAGGCGATATTCCACTTGGGGGAGCCGAGGTCGAAGTGAAGACCACCGCAGGTGAGATAAAAACTGTCATCGACCGCGCACCCGGCAGTAATCTCTTTGCCGAAAACGAGAAGCAATGGCGCATCGAAAAGCATCAACGCTTAATTGGTCAGGCAGAGAGCGCGCAGGCAGAAAAGTTTGCGCAAGAGCTACTTGCAGGTCAATGCAACCTTGCGGCGCTAAAGAGTTTTATCTCTTAGATACGGTGTTCTAATTTGCCGCTAGCAGCACTGCGGTAAGCAATGTCTAGAGCCTCAACCGTTTTTGCTCCGAGGTGCCCAGGTGATTGATTGATAAATGATTCACCCTTGGCTGCCTTGATAATTGCCTCAATTGGACCATCGCAATTGTAGTAACCAGCTTTTTCATCAAGCGGAACTTCGATATTCTCTTTTCCATCGTAGAGCCAGACCGCAGCTCTTTCGATATCAACGAGAAGTTGTCCCTTGCTTCCGATTGCACGCACTTCGAGAGAGTGAGTTTTGCGGTGGGCTGGAACATGTGAAGATCCGCCTGCAACAACTCCGACTGCACCGTTATCAAATTTGTATGTAATCGCATCATGAAGTTCGACGGGTGCGTTAAGTGGCGCAGTCATCAGCGCAAAACCAGATTGAATTCTGCTATCGGTAAGCCAGAGACCCATTCCGAGCGCATGTGAAAGCTGGGCTTGTCCGTAACCTCCGCCAGAGACGCGAGGATCTGTCCACGTTGATTGTTCTGGCAATGATTCTGGAGCTGCATCTGGATATGCACCCGTATTGGATAGAAGTTCGCGGCACTGTGATGCCATTGTGATTGTCATATGCTCTAACTCACCGATTCCGCGTTCGAGCATTAACTCTTTAGCGCGCTGCAACATCGGCAAATAATTCCAACCGAAAGCGATGACAAGATGCTTATCGAGCTTCTTAGCGGTTTCATCGAGTTCCCAAGCTTGCTTAGGATCAATAGTGACCGGTTTTTCGCACATCACGTGAGCCCCTGATTTAAGCGCTGCCATAGCATGTTCATGGTGAAGTCCGGTTGGGCTTCCGATAATGCAAAGGTCTACACCAGCATCGAGAACATCTTGGTAGTTCTCAGAGGCAATTTGAAAATTAAAATCATTTTTGATTTTATTGAGGAGTTCGGGTCCTTTTCGTGAGACGCCAACGAATTCGACATCCTTATCTTTTGCCAGATTTGGCATATGTGATGCAACAGCCCAGCTGCCAGCTCCGATGACACCAACGCGAATTTTCGACAAAGTACTTCCCCAATCCATGGTTTTAGTTCTACCCTCAGCACAAAGTAAAGAGCGCTCGGGCTCTTGTCAAGAGATTAACGATGGAGAAAAGCCATGGAAAGAGTCTGTTTCACATTTGATATTTATGCCGGTAAAGAGGCCGAGTACAAGAAGCGCCACGATGAGATCTGGCCTGAGCTTGTGACAGCCCTGCAAGATTGTGGCTTTCGCAATTACAGCATTTTCCGCAGAGGACTTACAGTGGTCGGTTATCTCGAAGTTCATCCAGATGCCGCAACGGCATTTGCCAAACTAGGCGCATACGAAGTTAATGCGAAGTGGGCTAAGTGGTTTGAAGATGTCATCGTCAATCTTGCCGATTCTCAAGGCAATCTCATGAAGCTCGATGAAGTCTGGCACCTAGATTAAGATAAACTAAATCATCTGAGTTAAACAGTTCAAGAAAGAGGATTCTGTGGAACGTGTAGGTTTTCGTCTTCAGGTAAAGAAATCGATGATGGCCGAATACAAAGTTCGCCACGAAAATGTCTGGGCAGATATGTTGCAAGCTCTTACTGATACTGGCTGGCACAACTATTCTCTCTTTCTTGATGAGAGCGATGGAACCCTGATTGGCTACGTCGAGTGTGAAGATTTTGAGGCATCACTTGCCGCTATGGGGGCGACAGAGGTCAATGCTCGCTGGCAGGCAGATATGGTTTCGTTCTTTGAATCGCTACCTGGCGCAACAGCTGATAAGAGTTTCACGAGACTAAACCACGTCTTCTATTTGCCATAAAAGCATTTAAAATCAAGGGTTTAACTGCTATTTCGGAGCCTAGGGGAGATCAAGAATGAAGCGATACAAAGTAATTTCGATTCCTGGCGATGGCATCGGGTTAGAGGTAACACCTCCTGCAATGCAGGTGGTTGATCACTTAGCAGAGCGTTATCAATTTGCCGTTGATTGGGAAGTAACACCTTGGGGTTCTGAGTATTTCCGTAAGCATGGACGCATGATGCCGGTAGATGGTCTAGAGATTATGTCGAAATTTGATGCCATCTATCTCGGAGCAATCGGTTCGCCTGATATTGCAGATACCGAGACTTTGTGGGGACTTCTTATCCCGATTCGTCGTGACTTCGATCAATATATTAATTTACGTCCGATTCGTAGCTATAAGGGAATCGCATCGCCACTTAAGGGCGATAAAGAAATTGATATGGTGATTGTGCGCGAAAATACCGAAGGCGAATATTCCAAAGTTGGTGGGCGCTATTCGCAGAACACTCCATATGAAACTGCCCTGCAGGTAGCTGTCTTTTCTCGCCACGGTATCGAGCGAGTAACCCGATATGCAGTGGCTCAGGCACAGAGCCGCCGCAAAGAAATAGTCTCAGCGACAAAGTCAAACGGCATCATTTACTCAATGCCGTTCTGGGATGAAGTAGTTAACTCGGTTCTTAAAGAGCACCCAGAGATTAAGAGCACCCAGATTCTTATCGATGCCCTAGCGGCTGCACTGGTGCTACGCCCTGAAACCTTTGACGTCATAGTCGCGTCTAACCTCTTCGGAGATATCCTCTCTGATCTTGCAGCGGCGCTAGTGGGCTCAATCGGAATCGCACCGAGTGGAAACATTAACCCTGAACATAAATTCCCTTCAATGTTTGAACCTGTTCATGGTTCTGCCCCCGATATCGCCGGAAAAGGTATTGCCAATCCCGTTGGTGCAATCCAAGCCGCTGAAATGATGCTTGATCACTTGGGAGAGTCGAAAGCAGCAGCCGATATCCGCCGCGGAATTACAGATTTGTTTGCAGCAGGAATCGCAACCAAAGATTTAGGTGGCACAGAAAACACTGCGAGCTTCACCGAGAAGCTACTCGGCAAGCTCTAAAAACCTTATATCTCGCTAGTTCTAGCCTTCAACTGTTGCGATAGGTGTACCAGTTTTAATCTCATCCCCATCGTTAAAGAATGTCTCAAGGATTGTTCCGGCGATTGGTGAAGGAACTTCAACTGTTGCCTTATCGGTTTCGACATCCATCAGGTTATCGCCGACTGCGATCACATCTCCAGCTTTCTTGTGCCAAGTAACAAGGTAGACCTCATCAACTGTCTCTCCAACACGAGGCATCTTGATAGTCATCTTCATCTTATTTCCCCTTTGACTCGGCGTAAATATTTTTAAACATCGCTGAAAGTTCAGGATTTGGATCTTTAGTCGCTTGGTCAACAACAGATGCAATCATTGCAGCAGTTGATTCCTTCATCGACTTGATTTCATCGGCAGTAATTTCTTTACGAGCGATGAGATCGTTCTCTGTTACCAAGATTGGATCACGCTTCTGCCACTCCTCAAGTTCGCCCTCTGGACGATAGAGAGCTTGGTCTGCACGAGAGTGACCAGAGAAGCGATAAGTCTTTGCTTCAATCAGTGTTGGTCCGCCACCAGAGCGTGCACGTTCTACAGCCTCAGTCACACCCTTGCGCACAGCATGGATATCCATACCGTCGAGGGCAAAGTGTGGCATCGCATAGCTTTCGGCACGCATATGTAAATCTTCGATAGGAGTAGTGATGTTGATACGGCTGTATTCGCCGTAAACATTGTTATCGCAGATAAAGACAACAGGAAGTTTCCAGATTGCGGCAAGGTTGAGACCTTCATGGAAAGCGCCAATATTTGTTGATCCATCACCGAAGAGCGCAACGCTTAAGCGATCTGATTTTTGAACCTGGAAAGCCAAGGCTGCACCGGCTGCAATTGGAATACCTGCACCGATGATTGCAGAAGTTGGTAGTAATCCAACACTTGCATCACACATATGCATTGATCCACCAACGCCACCACAACATCCTGTTGCCTTGCCCATGATTTCGGCGAGGACAGAGTGAGATGAGAGACCGAGAGCTAAGGAGATTGCATGGCTACGGTATGTGCCAGCTAATACATCATCTGGCTTAAGAATCGATGCAATTCCAACGGCAAGAGCTTCTTGGCCTACTGCAAGGTGAGTCGTTCCGCGAATACTGCCCGCTGCAAAT
>WLDB01000002.1 GCA_009705035.1 Actinomycetota bacterium
ATTCTCACGGCTACACCAGACCTCAATGCGACTTTCCCTGCAGCCGCTGCGAGAGAGATAGGGTTCGAGAGCGTCCCGTTGCTCTGTGCTGTGGAAATTGATGTTCCAGGGGCGCTACCTAGGGTTATTCGGGCTATGGTCACCGTAAATACTGAGCTTAAAATCGATGAAATTTCGCACGTTTACCTAGGCGGAGCAAAGGCGCTTCGCAAAGATATAGCCCAATGAGCGGCATAGATAGCTCTCTGAAGCACGTTCGAATTGTAGGTTCGGGTCTTATAGGATCCTCAATAGGCTTAGCGCTTCGGTCACACGGTGTGAGCGTCACGATGGTTGATATCGATAGAGCAGCGCAAGCGCTGGCTGTCGATTTAATGGGTGGCTCTGCTGCTTCGGGCGATAAAGAAGACCAGGTTGATCTTGTAGTGATAGCGGTCCCTGCCTCATCACTAGTTGAGGTCATTGAGAGCGAGTTTGCACTAAATCTCAACTCAACATTTATGGATGTAGCCTCAATAAAGAGTAAACCTAAGAATGATGTATCCAAATCTGATCTTCCCCTCTCTCGTTTTCTGCCTTCCCACCCAATGGCAGGTCGCGAAATTGGTGGCCCGGAATCCGCCCGCGGCGATCTTTTTCAAGGATGTATCTGGGCCTATGACCCTATGGGCGTTGAGGAGAAATCGCTCACACTTGGACTAGAACTCATCGCTCTATGTGGGGCGACTGCATTACCAATCGACTCAAGCGAACATGATCAGGCCGTTGCTCTTGCCTCTCATCTTCCCCAGGCAGTATCGACTCTGCTTGCAAGACAATTAATGGGCGCAAAAGATACGCACCTCGAACTTGCCGGGGGAGGGCTGCGCGATACAACCAGAATCGCCGCATCATCACCGGCTCTATGGAGCGAGATTTTGGGTTCGAATGCCACGGCGCTACGGCCGCTTCTATTAAATCTGCAAAAAGATCTTTCAGCGCTTATTGAAAACTTAGAAGACCCATCCTTCCTCACAAGTTTTATGGAGGGTGGAAACCAAGGGCGAGCTCGCATCCCAGGTAAACATGGAGGCGCTTCGAGAAGTTATACCTACCTCCCGGTCGTTATCGAGGATAAACCCGGACAGCTGGCAGCGCTCTTTGAGGAGTGCGCCCAAGCTGGCGTTAACGTCGAGGATTTAACTATCGAGCATTCACCTGAACAATTTACAGGATTGATCACTCTTGCTCTTTCTCATGATGATGCCGCAAAGCTATTTTCACATCTTGAGAGAAATGGATGGAAGGTTCACGCACCACGTAAATAGGTTGAAGAGAACTAAGAGATAATGAACTAATCAATTTTTAGAGAAAGGTTGGGCTACCGATGATAGTTGTTGCACTCGATGGCCCAAGTGGCTCGGGAAAATCCAGTACTGCAAAAGGAATAGCGATACGAGCAGGGTGGAACTATTTAGATACCGGCGCGCTCTATCGCGCAGTAGCTCTCATTGCCCTTGAGATAAAGAGCGATGAACCTAAAGATATTTTTGCATATCTCGCACTGAATCGAATTTCATTTAATGCAGATCCTAAGAAGCCGATTATTTCAATTGGTGCTCGCGACATTTCCACCGAGATTCGTTCAATGGATGTGACAGCAAAAGTTTCGCAGATAAGTGCACTTATCGACATTCGTAAAGAGCTTCTCAATATTCAGCGCATGATTATTGAAAGCGCCGATAAAGGGATAGTTGTTGAAGGCCGCGATATCGGAACAGTCGTCTACCCTGATGCAGCGCTCAAGATTTATCTCACCGCTGATATTAACGCTCGTACCTCTCGACGAGAGGAAGAGATAACAGATGAAACAATCTCGCGTGCGCAGGTTGCCGAGTCACTTGAGTCGCGAGACCTACTTGATTCGACTCGCGTGGTTTCGCCGCTCTTGCCAGCATCTGATGCTGTGCATATTGACTCGACCGATATCACTTTAGAAGAAACAATCGAAAGAATCTGGGAGCTTCTCAAGGAACGCTCACTACTTGGCTTGCCCATCGTGGCAATTTTGGGCCGCCCAAATGTCGGAAAATCAACGCTCATCAACCGTTTCATTGGTCGGCGTGAAGCAATTGTTGAAGATACCCCTGGCGTAACTCGCGATCGTGTTCAATACGAATGCGAATGGGGCGGCCGCCGATTTATGGTTATGGATACCGGGGGATGGGAATCTAAACCCGATGGAATTTCAATCGCGATTACCGCAGGCGCGGAACTTGCAATGGAAGAAGCAGATATTCTCGCATTTGTAGTCGATGCACAGGTAGGTGCGCTCGACGAAGATGATGTCATGGTGCAAGAGTTACGCAAGGCGAAGAAGCCAACAATTTTGATTGCAAATAAAGTTGATGGAGATCAAGATGAATCAGATGCGCACGCACTGTGGAATCTCGGATTGGGAGAACCTCACTTTGTTTCAGGTCTTCATGGAAGAGGAAGTGGTGATTTACTTGATGCTATTACCAAGGTTCTTCCTGAAGTTGGACGAGCTCAAGTTCAAGATGGTTATCGACGTATTGCTCTAATTGGTCGCCCCAACGTTGGAAAGTCCAGTCTGCTCAATGCACTTGCGGGGGAGAACCGTTCGATTGTTGATGATGTTGCCGGCACGACTCGAGATCCAGTTGACTCACTGATAGAAATTGGTGATCAGATTTGGCGATTTGTAGATACGGCAGGTATCAAGAAGCGCGCTAATCAAGCATCCGGTACCGATTACTACGCAACACTTCGCACACAGACTGCGCTTGAACGCTCAGAATGTGTTGCTCTCGTTCTCGATGCATCAGAACCAATCACCGAACAAGATTTACGAATTGTTTCAATGGTTGAAGATTCTGGTAAAGCGATGGTCCTCGTTCTTAATAAATGGGATCTTGTTGATGAAGATCGTCGCGATCAATTAGAGAAAGAGCTTGATCGGCATCTCGGTCATATCGAATGGGTCCAACGTGTAAATGTCGCCGCAAAGACTGGTTGGCATAGAGATCGACTGGCTCCGGCACTTCGCACCGCGCTTTCATCATGGGAGAAGAGAGTTCCGACCTCGAAGCTCAATTCATTCCTCGGCGCTCTCATTGGTGCCACTCCACCGCCCGTTCGTGGTGGCAAACAACCTCGCGTTTACTACGCGACTCAGGCAGGAATCGCGCCACCGAAATTTGTCGTCTTCTCATCTGGTTGGATTGAACCCTCTTACCGTCGATTTATCGAAAGACGCCTGCGCGAAGAGTTCGGCTTTCCAGGAACACCGGTTCAGGTAGCCATCCGAGTGAAGGAGCGCGAGAAGGAGTGAGGCAGTATCTGACGGTTCCAAATGCCTTGACTGCCCTTCGTGGCCTGGGAGTTCCGCTCTTTATCTGGCTAGCACTCGTCATAGAGGCAGATGGTTGGGCGATTCTGGTCCTGGCTATCGGGGGAGTAACCGATTATCTAGATGGCAAATTAGCGCGAGCGTGGAATCAGACCTCGCGCTTTGGTGAACTCGCAGATCCGGCAATCGATCGCTTATATATCGTTGCAACCTTAATTGTTCTCTATCTTCGCCAAGCCCTGCCGCTCTGGGTGATTGTGACGCTGATAGCTCGCGACCTGGCGCTAGCAGTTGTGACGATTGCGCTGAAGCGAAAGTCTCTACCTCCACTTCAGGTCACATATCTCGGCAAGGCGGCAACTTTCAATCTTCTCTACGCATTTCCTTTCTTGTTACTCGCGCTCTCAGATTCATGGGCTGGAGAAATGGCCTTTGTATTTGGATGGGCATTTACGATTTGGGGAATCTTCCTGTATCTAGCAACAGGGGTTACTTATCTACGAACTGCCTTACGCGCGATTAACTCATCTGGGTATTAGAGTGCACCCACCACTAGGTGCACCGCCCACTTGGTACACCCACCACTAGGTGCTCGTTCATAGTTAGGTTGAACCATGTCTAATATTCCGCATGATCTTAATTACACAAAAGAGCACGAATGGGTAGCTCCAACATCTGAGAGCTCAGTTATTCGCATGGGTATAACTGACTTTGCACAGAGCGCGCTCGGAGATATTGTCTACGTTCAAATGCCCAAGGTAGGCGAGAGCGTTACAGGGGATAAAGTATGCGGAGAAGTTGAATCCACAAAGAGCGTCTCAGAAATTTTCTCACCAGTCACCGGAACCGTTTCAGCGGTCAATTCTGAACTTACATCTGCACCGGAGCTATTGAACTCAGATCCATATGGAGCAGGTTGGCTTATCGAAATTACGGTTACCGATACACCTACACCCTTACTCACGGCTGCGCAATATTTAGAGCTAACGTCTTAATTTGGAACGGAGTTCTCGACTCCTGCGCCAGCAACGATTGACCTGCCCTCTGGCTTGATTTATTAATTACAACTCTCTACTGTCAGCCTCAGGTTGAAGTTCAACCTCACGGGGCGAGTTTGAGTTGGGATAAGGGAGGGGACGCTGATGGATAAGCAAAATAATCTCAGCGAACTCACGACAACCCTGCATCTTGCCCGAGAGAAGCAAGGGCAAGCCCATTCTTCTGCACATCTAGAGAATATTCTGGCAGAGGCTAACGAAGAAGATGTAAGTGTCTTACGGAAGATCATTAATGGCGATGGGGAAGTGGCGATGATTTATATCCACCGCGGTCCATCTCAGGGCTCGCGTTACTTGATTACCTCAGAGGGAGCAAGTATCGGACGAGCTGCATCCAATGACATCTTTTTAGATGATGTGACTGTCTCGCGCAAACATGCAGAGATTAAAGCCTCAGGAAAAACTTTTCACTTCACTGATTTGGGAAGCCTCAACGGCTCCTATATCAACAACGTTCAATGCACGAAGCACCATCTTCAATCTGGGGATGAGATTCAAATTGGTAAATATCACATGCTCTTTATCGGGGCACAGCAACTAACAGGGGAGAAATAAGTGAGTGTTCCAGCACGCGCATATCTAAGTATCGGTGAAGTCCTTTCAAAGTTACGTGGTGATTTTCCGGATATCACAATCTCAAAGATTCGCTTTCTCGAATCTGAGGGTTTGATCGAACCGCAGCGAACACCTTCCGGATATCGCAAATTCACAAGTCGCGATCTCGATAGATTGCGTTATGTACTTATGGCGCAGCGTGATCAGTACCTCCCGCTAAGAGTTATTAAAGAGAATCTCGATGCCCTTGATCGAGGTTTAGAGCCAACTGCCAATGGAATCGCAGCCCCACGAGTAACCCTTGGAATCGCGACAATCGACGGAGAAATCGCCCCTGCAAACTTCGCTGAACAATCTGAGATGCGCCTTTCTCGCGAAGAGCTACTTAGCGCTTCAGCTCTCTCTGAAGCTCAATTAGTTGAACTTGAATCTTTCGGATTAATCACCCTTCGTGGTCGTCATTACGATGCAGATGCGCTAGCTGTAGCTAAGGCAGTTGCTGAGATGGCTGCCTTTGGTATCGAAGCCCGTCACCTTCGATCATTTAAAACTGCCGCAGATCGCGAGATTGGATTAATCGAGCAGGTAATCACGCCATTTACTCGCCAAAAATCTAGCGAAGCAAAAGCTAGAGCAGAGGAAGTTCAGAAGGAGATGGCGGCTCTCTCAGTTCGTCTTCACTCATCTCTTGTTCGCAGTGGTCTTAACCGCCCTCGTTAGAGTGGCGACGAGTAAGTTTGATGTTTATTCCAGTAGAGGTTGTCGGCGTTCGAATTGAGATGCCTTCTAACCAACCGATCCTCTTACTCAAAGAGATTGAGGGCAGCAAATTCTTGCCAATCTGGATTGGAAGTAACGAGGCAAATGCCATCGCCTTTGCTCAACAAGGACTCAATCCATCACGGCCCCTAACGCACGATCTCATCTCAGATTTACTTGACCGAACTGGCGTTATTCTGACCGCAGTTCATATCACCTCTCTCGAGGATGGCATCTTCTACGCAGAACTCATTCTCAGAGATGAAACATCTCCGCTTGCGCCGCTCTCATGCCGTCCTTCTGATGCAGTCGCCATCGCCCTACGATGCAAGAGCAATATATTGGTCGACCTCGAACTCCTGGAGAGCGCTGGGATAGAGATCCCTGAAGGGGTAATCCCTGGCCAATCGGGCGAGGGTCTCGATGAGGTAGAGGCCTTTAGAGAGTTTCTTGATCAGATAAACCCCGAGGACTTTGCGTAGAAGCTTCCATGGCCGGTTTAATGAGCTCAAAACCTTCAACCTCAAGTAGAGCTTTGGAGCGTGTCGCTCATCGATGGCGAGAGCGATGTCGCGTAAATTACGAGTATTACGCGCCAACCCCTGGGTGCGACTCTTTGAAAGCGAGCCCCCTCTCGTGAACGAAAATCAACTTCAGATTGGCTACCGCGGAGCAACAGCATGCTCTGCTGCAGGCATCACATATCGTCAACTCGATTATTGGGCTCGTACTGGATTGGTTGAACCATCAATTAGAACTGCACATGGATCAGGGTCAGCACGTCTCTATGGCTTCAGAGATATTCTCGTATTAAAAATTGTTAAGCGTCTTCTCGATGCTGGCGTATCCCTTCAGAATATTCGTACCGCGGTCGATCATCTTCGCAAGAGGGGAGTCGTCGAACTCGAACGCATCACTTTGATGAGTGATGGATCATCTATTTACGAGTGCGCCAGCGCTGATGAAATCATCGACTTACTTGCCGGCGGCCAAGGAGTATTTGGTATTGCCGTAGGCAAGGTTTGGCATGAGGTTGAGGGTTCGCTATCAGTCCTCCAAGGTGAACTCTTCACCGAGGATCAAGAACTTGAAACACGTGTCCAAGGTAACGATGAATTATCGTTGCGGCGCAAAGCAAAAGGGGCCTAAAAACCCGCTCTGGCGGTATTCACAGAATATATTGCACCCTCGCATCTTTTAGTACAGGGGGTCTTCGGTGGAACGTATATTCCAAGACCGCCATATTGGACCTACAAGTCACGACGAAAGCCAGATGTTGGCTCATTTGGGCTATTCAGATCTTGAGTCATTTATCGCCGATGTAGTACCCGCCAATATAGCTATCGACAGCCACCTTAAGAATTCACTTGATTTTGCAAAGAGCGAAATTGAGGTGATTGCCGAACTTCGTGCGATTGCTTCTGAAAATAAAGTTTTTCGTTCTTTAATCGGCACTGGGTATTACGGAACTATTGTTCCACCGGTTATTAAGAGAAATGTTCTCGAGAACCCTTCCTGGTATACCGCTTATACGCCATATCAACCCGAGATTTCGCAAGGTCGACTTGAGGCGCTCTTTGCCTTTCAGACAATGATTTGCGAATTAACTGGACTTGATATCTCAAATGCTTCAATGCTTGATGAATCAACTGCCGCCGCCGAAGCGATGACACTCGCACGACGTTCATCAAAATTACCTGATGACGCTCACTTTTTAATGGATATGAATATTCACCCGCAAACGAAGGCGGTTATTGCTACACGTGCAAAACCCCTTGGCATCTCAGTTATCGAAGTTAATGCAAGCGATATTGCAATTAGCGGTTATCCGGATGGGTACTTCGCAATAATCGTTCAATATCCAGATACAACTGGAGAGATTAAAGATTATGAAACGCTTACAGAGAGAGCGCATTTAGATGGCGCTCTTGTAATTGCCGCAGCAGATCTCTTATCTCTGACCTTATTGAAACCACCGGGGGAGTGGGGCGCCGACATTTCAGTTGGAACCTCACAACGCTTTGGTGTGCCTATGGGTTTTGGAGGTCCGCATGCCGGTTTCTTAGCTGTACGAAATGGGTTAGAGCGATCAATGCCAGGTCGATTAGTTGGTCAGAGTATTGATAGCACAGGACTTCCAGCATTCCGTCTAGCATTGCAGACTCGTGAACAACACATCAGACGAGATAAAGCGACTTCAAATATTTGTACCGCTCAGGTATTGCTTGCAAATATGAGCGCCTTCTACGCAATGTGGCATGGACCCGATGGACTTAAATCAATTGCAAATCGAGTGCACTCATTCGCATCTCGTTTACAAGGTGCCGCCCTTGCGCAAGGTCGCACGGCAAACCAAAATATTTTCGACACCCTAACCATCTCTGTCAGTGATGTAAATAAAGTTAAAGATGATTCTGAAGCTGTATCAATAAACTTCGCTTACCCTGGGGGAGGGGTTGTCAGAATTTCCTTCGATGAAGAAAGTACTGAAGATCTTTTCCAGCAGGTACTTGTAATACTTGATCTCTCAGAAGAAAAAAGAGCCGAAAGAGATCTGAACTTTAGCCGTACATCAAATTTCCTTACTCATCCTCTCTTCAACATAAATCATTCCGAGACTGCGATGATGCGGTACCTTCGAAATCTTGCCGATAGAGATCTCGCTCTAGATAGAACAATGATTCCTTTGGGTTCATGCACGATGAAGCTCAATAGCGTTACTGAAATGGAAGCAGTGACATGGCCTGAATTCTCGGCGCTACATCCCTTCGCCCCAGCGCAACAAAGTGCGGGTTCTCGTAGATTAATCGACCAGCTTTCTCAGTGGCTCACAACTATCACTGGTTATGACGCAGTATCGCTTCAGCCAAATGCCGGTAGTCAGGGTGAATTTGCTGGTTTACTAGCTATTCGAAATTATCACGATTCTCGAGGGGATTCCAAGCGCAACATCTGCTTGATTCCATCAAGTGCCCACGGTACTAACGCCGCTAGCGCAGTTATGGCAGGAATGAAGGTCGTCGTTATCGAATGCGACGCCGATGGCAATGTTTCGGTAGCTGATATCGAAGCGAAAATAGCACAGTACACAGATACTTTGGCAGCGCTCATGATCACATATCCGAGTACCCACGGGGTCTTTGAGAGTGCGGTATCGCAGATATGCGAATTGATTCATAACGCGGGCGGTCAGGTGTACGTCGATGGAGCAAATCTCAATGCACTAGTTGGCGTTGCACAACCAGGAAAATTCGGCGCTGATGTCTCTCACTTAAACCTTCATAAAACATTTGCGATTCCACACGGAGGCGGGGGACCGGGGGTAGGTCCAGTTATTGCGCGAGCGCATTTGGCACCTTTCTTACCTAACCATCCACTCGATATAACTGCAGGGCCAGCATCTGGGCCCGGTCCTGTCTCTGCTGCACCATTTGGTTCTGCCAGCATCTTGCCGATTTCCTGGGCCTATATTCGATTGCTCGGGGGAGCCGGATTAACTAGAGCGACACAGATTGCAATATTGTCGGCAAATTACATCGCATCTCGCTTGCAAAGTTCGTATCCAATTCTCTACACAGGACAGAATCAACGAGTAGCTCACGAGTGCATCTTGGATATTCGAGAGATAACAAAGGTTTCTGGTATAGGTGTAGATGACATAGCTAAACGGTTAATGGATTATGGCTTCCATGCACCGACCATGTCTTTTCCGGTAGCCGGAACTCTCATGATTGAACCGACAGAGTCCGAGGACATTCGAGAGATAGAACGCTTTATCGATGCCATGATTGCAATCCGAGGCGAAATTGAGGAGATTATCAGAGGCGAGATTTCAGTCGATGACTCACCCCTTCGCCATGCGCCACATACTGCGATTTCTGTCTCCTCGACGATCTGGGATCGAAGCTATAGCCGCGAAATAGGGGGTTATCCCAAGGCTTTGCAGGGCTATATCGAGGGCGAAATCATTGGTTCTCGAATGAAGTACTGGCCACCGGTATCTCGCATTGATGGCGCTCATGGGGATAGAAACCTCATCTGCGCCTGCACCCCGGTCAGCGACTACGCCCAGTAGGCGCACCTCTGGGGAATGGGCTAAATTCCTCTTACTTTACATAATGTAACTTATCGGCACTACGTCCAAGCTTACGCTGGAGCCCCCAGATGGTCGTTTGCTTTAAGGCTTCGAAGACGATGGTTCGGCTCATCTTAGAAACTCCGTTTACTCGCTCGATGAAAGTTATCGGTACTTCAATTACTGATGCACCGGCTGCAACACTTGCCATCACCATCTCAATTTGAAAACAATATCCAGTTGAATTGATTGATTCGAAATTCAACCTTCGCAAAAGAGGAACTGAGTAAGCCCTAAAGCCGCCTGTGAGATCAGCCAACGGGATACCTAGCGCAGCTCTAGCAAAGGCAGTTCCGCCTTTGGAGAGAATTCTTCGATGAAGCGGCCAATTGACGACCGAACCTCCCGATATCCATCGAGTTCCCAATGTAAGCGAGATATTTGATGGGTGCTCGGTGCCCAGAATTGATTCCAAATCACTTACCTGATGTGAACCATCGCCATCCATAGTGATTACATGGCTGTAATTTTCGCTCGCAAGAACATTAGAAATTCCAGCACGGTAGGCGGCGCCGAGGCCAGCCTTAGCTTCTCTGTGAAGAATATCTACAAATGGATAGTCATAGCTGTCAACAAGATCTGCGGTTCCATCTGGAGAATTATCGTCAATAACTAGAACATCAAAATCCATTTTTCGATGAAGCAATTCAAGTTCACTCAGTAATCCGAGAATTGCCTCAGCTTCATTGTAAGTTGGAATAAGGATAATTGGCTTAATCATCTAATTATTATCCTTTCGACGCATTGACGATAAAGCCCATAGTAGCGAGATTATTAAAGTTATAACAGGCGCAAATCCCCCGAGATAATCTGAGATTGATATTTTCAAAAGAATCAGCGCTTCACCTGAAAGAGAACCAATCTCCCCATCTTTGAGTGATTTAATTACCTCTCCCCTGGCGGTGATAATCGCAGAAGGACCGGTCGTCGAAATAGAAACTATTTCGCGATTATGTTCTAGAGCGCGTAAACGAGTTATTGCCAGTTGTTGATCGCCTTCTGCTGTTCCGGCAAATGTTGCACTATTTGTGTGAACAACCATCAAGCCAGAGGACCTAGCCGCTTCTCTAACGATTCCGTCATTGATAATTTCAAAACAAATAATGGATGAAACCTTAGAGCCAGATACGGAATGAATTTTAAGTACTTGACCTGGCTCAAAGTCATCCACTCGTTCTGCGTAAGGAGAGAGAAATTCGGATATTGACCGTAACGGAATATATTCACCAAATGGAGTGAGATATCGCTTGATATATATAGATCCGATCGACCCATCCTCTCTAAATAACATGGCTGCATTTGTTGGACCTTCAGAGAGAACAGCACCGCCAAGTAATGGAACATTGGTCCTTTTGATGAGTTCGTTTATCTTCTCTCGCACAATTGCGTTTTCTAGAGGATCGATATCGATGGCATTCTCAGGCCAGATAATCAAATCCTCATCGCCTTTCACGCTTCGATAACTTTCGGCGAGATGCATATTGAGAACGCCCATTGCCCGAGAGTTGAAATCTAAGCCTTTAGAAGGGGTTCCGCCTTGAATTGCAGTAAAGCGAAGTGATTTCTCTTCGGATGAATCTTGGATTACGGATACAAGAGAAGGGAGAATCGAAAGAGAGAGAAGCACATATGCAACACTTTTCTTCTTTGTTATAAGCAGATAAGCGAGAAGTAAGGTAGCAAATGAGAGTGAGAGGACTCCCCCAATGGTGACTATCGAAGCCAAAGGCGAATTAATCTGGCTAAATGCAATCCTTGTCCACGAAAAGCCACCGAATGGAAAACGAGCCTTCACCTCTTCCATGACCAAGATAGAAGAGATGAGAAGCGGAATATTGTTAGAAAAACGAGCAAGGATGCCAATGGGAAGGAAATACAAGGTCTGTAAAAGTGAGAGTGCGACCCAGGGAAGAACGCCGACATAGGCTCCACTCCAGTAGAGAATTAAGAGGTTTGCGGTGAAGGCAAAATAGATTGAATAGAGAATTGTGCGGTGCTGGTGCTTGAGAAAAGAGAGATAGATCGCGAAAGCAATTGGCGCGGTAAACCATAAACCAATGGGTTCAAAGGCTGCTACAAGAAAAAATGGTGCAAGAACTTCTCCGATTAGTTTTACTCTTACCAATTGAGAGCTGCAATCAGACGGTCGACGCTGGCGCCGAGGCCATACTCCTCTTTCATCGCATATATAGAAGATAGATCATCTGGCTTCTTAGGCATATCAAGCGACATGGCTGGCAAAGAAACATCGCGGGCGCAATTAACCAGGGTGGGCGCAATCTTCAGATAAGCGACGCCATCGATTATCTTCTTAGCAAGAGATGGCGAGAGAGCCTCGTGTGCATTCTTGGCACCTGCTATTGCCTCATCAACTGTCGCGAAGTTGTTGGCAATTAACGCAGCTCCTTTCTCTCCTATTCCTTTCACACCTGGTAATCCGTCCGATGGATCTCCGCGGAACATGGCGAAGAGCGCATATCGATCTCCCGGGATTCCATATTTCTGGGCTACCCAGTCAATATCTACTAAGTCGTGATTTGAAATTCCGCGTGCAAGGTAAACAACTTTTATATCGCGCTTATCATCGACAAGTTGAAAAAGATCTCGGTCACCGGTGACAACTCGAATCGGACCCTTCTCATTAGTTGCAAATGTCGCCATTACATCATCAGCTTCATAATCATCTACACCGACCATCGGAATTCCGAATGCATCAATGAGGTCGAGCAGAATCGGAATCTGAGGAGTCAAAGTCTCTGGCTCTTCCTCTTCTTCAGAGCCAACCTCGAGGCGGTTTGCTTTGTAATCAGGAAAAATATCTACTCGCCACGAAGGACGCCAATCACCTTCAATGCAAGCAACTAAGCGATTTGGTTTATAGATACTCACTAAACGCGCTGTCATATCAAGATAACCGCGTATAGCGTTGACCGGCAATCCTGATGGAGAAAGTAAGGTATCTGGCATTCCGTAATATGCGCGATACCAGAGTGAGGCGCTATCTAAGAGCATCAGGGTCATAGGTCAGCCACCATATACGAGACCACTCCCCTATCAATCTTCTTAATTGCCTCACGACAACGAGGTCGAAGAGTCTCGGATGCAACGCCAATCTGATTCAGAAGATCGATCAGCTGTTTTATGCTCCGCACAAAGTCACCAACAGTCATATCTGACCCCCGAAGAACCTGACTTAAACCGTGGCCTGATGCCCACTTAAAACTAGCAAAAGCGAAGCCGAAATCGGGCTCGCGTTGTGTTTGGACACCAAAATCTTCCTCGATACTCTCGAGGTGCGCCCAGATAGCGGTGATTGAAGCTAATGCATTTGCTACGTTCTGATGTGGCATTTTTGGGGCGAGATTTTCAGAACCGCGACTCTCATAAATCATCGCTGAAACAACAGCTACCAATTCGGGTGCGGTCAGAGAATCCAAAATTCCATCCTTGATAGTCTCAGTTAAGAGCAAATCAGATTCAGCATAAATCTTGGCAAGTATCTTTCCTTGAGCCAGTGGCTTTTCGCCTTCGATATACCCTAGATGCTCAAGAACGCTACAAATTCGATCAAAAGTCTTTGCGATAACGTGGGTTCGATTCTCGACCCTTTCGCGTAGGCCTTCTGATTCGCGATTCAGGCGCGCAGCTCGTTCGGCGAAGCGAGAATGTGTCTCTCGGTCATTACAGGAATGACACTCATGCTGCCTCAGCGCGCGCCTCAGATTATCGAGATCACTCTCCATCTTCTGACGTTGACGGTTATCAAAGGTTCGCTTTCCATCACGCCGACTCAATAGTCTTTCCACCTCTTTAATCTCCATACGGATCGAGGCGTACTCGGTAAAATTTCCTAGATGACATATTGCAGATTCAAGTTGCTCATTTGCAGCTAGATCATTTTTGCGGATCTGCTTAACGAGTCCAACAACGGCGCGGTCAGCTTGGAACTGCGCGAAGGAAGATTCCAAACTTGTGCGCGCACGTTCTCGGCCGAAACGAGCAATGAGGTTTATAGACATATTGTAAGAAGGCGTAAATGAGGATCTCAGAGGGTAAGTACGGGTTGAAGCTAAACCGGCCGATGTCGATGAATCAACGGTTGGCGACCAGAGAACAACTGCATTTCCTTCAATATCAATTCCGCGACGCCCGGCACGACCTGTGAGCTGGGTGTACTCCCCCGGAGTGATTGATACGTGGCCCTCACCATTCCATTTGGTGAGTTTCTCTAAAACAACAGTACGTGCTGGCATATTGATTCCGAGAGCCAGTGTTTCGGTCGCAAAGACAGCCTTTACTAACCCGCGTTGAAAAAGATCTTCGACAGCAGATTTAAAGCTAGGCAATAACCCTGCATGGTGGGCTGCAATCCCGCGCTCGAGCGCAATTAACCATTCACGATAGCCGAGAACATCGAGATCTTCTTCTGCAATATTCTGGGTGTATTGCGCTGCTGTCTTCGATATCTCTAAGCGCTCCTCTGAATTCGTTAAGCGGACTCCTGCCTGCAAACATTGCTTTACAGCTGCGTCGCAGCCCGCACGAGAGAATATAAAGGTGATGGCTGGAAGTAGATTTTCTCTCTGAAGTTTCTCTATAACTTCATCACGAGAGAGGCGATTCTCTCCACCGTCGTATCTATCTCGTCGATCACGTGGAGTTCGAACGCGTCGAAGTGCAGCCCGCTCAAGGGCGAGAATCTCAGGGTTTACCTTTCCTGGTTCGCTAAACAGATCAATGAGTCGACTACCAATAAGAACATGTTGATACAGCGGTATGGGGCGAATCTCTGAAACGATGACATCGGTACCGCCTCTAACTTCTCCTAACCACTCACCAAATTCTTCAGCATTACTTACGGTCGCCGACAGAGAGATTACTTGCACACTCTCCATGAGATGGATAAGTACTTCTTCCCAGACCGCACCACGGAACTTATCGGCTAAGTAGTGAACCTCATCCATTACAACAGCGCCCAGATTCACCAAAGTCGATGAATTTGCATAGAGCATATTTCGCAGTACCTCGGTAGTCATCACCATCACTTGTGCATCTGAATTAATATTTGTATCACCGGTCAGTAAACCAACACGTTCTTCTCCAAAACGGTCGCAGAATTCCTGATACTTCTGGTTTGAGAGAGCTTTTATCGGAGTGGTATAGAAGCATTTTTTACCGCGAGATAGCGCCACAAAAGCGGCGAACTCTCCGACAACAGTCTTACCTGCGCCTGTAGGCGCGGCAACTAAGACTCCACGACCATCCTCTACTGCGTGGCAAGCGGCAATCTGAAAGTCATCAAATCCGAAATCAAATTGAGCGATGAATTCAGTTGTTAACGGATGAGACCCACGTTTCTTAGCTGCCGCATAGCGATCTGCCGGCGATTCTAAAGCGTCCATGTGAGCCCCGCTCCCGCAATACATTCGGCTGAGACCGGTGCTGGACCAATTCTCTCGCCGTCAGCATAGGCGATACTCGCTCCTTCGATACGTACTTTCTGCGCGCGTATCGACCTAACTTGGGGATGGTGAATGTGTTTGCCTGAATACACCTGTGGAAACACTTTTATAAATTCAACTGTACTTACTGGTTCTAGAATGACGAGATCGAAGAGGCCATCATCGAGCTGAGCATTGGGACATACATTCATGCCAGCTCCGTAAGACCGACCATTTCCAACAGCAATGAGCATCGCCTCAACCGGCATCGTCGAACCATCAATAGTGATTACATAATCAATTGCCCGAAACTTCGGAAGTTCCAGTGCGATTGCGGCGTTGTAACGAGCCGCGCCCTTCGGCCAACGCAAAGAGTTAGCTCGTTCATTTACGACTGAGTCGAAACCAGTTGAGAGAATTGCTCCAAACCACTCAGAATCAACATTCCCAAGGTCTATTGGTTGTGCAGGTTCGGAAATCACTTTCTTAAGTAAGCTGATCACATCACTCCGTGAATAACCCAAAGAGCGAGCAAAATCATTTCCGGTTCCACCCGGGATCACCACAAATGGAATTCCCGCTGGGACTGCGACTTGTAGAACCAAATGAGCTAAGCCATCTCCTCCGATAGAGATGATTCCTTGAATAAGATCACTTGAAGCATCAACAATCTCACGAAGTCGTAGTGAAAGTTCGAGGGCGTTTGGTGCAATAACTACTCGAGACTCTTCACTATTGGTTGCGAGAAATCCGGTGACCTCGCGTGAGATTTCGAGAGTTCGACCGTTTCCTGCACTTGGATTGACTGCAACTAACCACATTGGATTCTCAGCGACTATTAATCGTCATTATCGATTGGTGCAGGACCATCGATTGCTTGCGCAGATGAGACGCGACCATCTGAAGTGAAGAGATCAGAGCTCTTCTTAGCTCTACGACGATCATTGAGAGTTGCCAATCCTCCAGCCATGAAATAGAGGCAAATGAGTGGAAGTGCTAAAGCCAACATTGATAATGGATCAGCGCTTGGCGAGAAACTTGCCACAAAGAGACAGATACCAAAGACCCATGCACGCCATGGTTTAAGTATCGTCCGGCCCGATAAGAAACCAATTAAATTAAATGTAAGAAGGAATACCGGAAGCTCGAATGCGAGGCCGAAGAGAAGAATGATGCGCATTACAAACTCTAGATAATTATCGAAATTAACTAAGTTCGAGAGAGATCCCGGCGTGAAGCCAAGAAGAACTTTTACCGCTGTTGGGATTACGAGATAACCAAGGGCTGCACCCATCGCGAAGAAGGGCGTTGCGGCTGCAATGAATCCGACCGAGTATCGACGCTCACGTCTATGTAGAGCTGGCGCGATAAAGGCCCACAATTGATATAGCCAAATTGGAGCCGACATAATGATGCCCGATAAGAATGCAACTTTGATCTGTAAATTCAGTGGACCAAGAATTCCGCTAATAACTAATGAACCACAGTAAGAACTTCCACTTGCTTGAGCTGCATCAAGGTCGCAGACAGGCCGCGACAATGTATTGATGATTGGTGTGTATAAAACCCATCCGACAACAGATAAAGCTGTAATCGCTAGGGCGGATTTGAAAACTCTGCGGCGCAGCTCGCGTAGATGTTCGATAAGCGGCATGCGGCCGCCGTTGGAGGCCGCCATGAAGATTTACTTCTCGGGAGCGGTTTCGCCCTTTGGAGCCTCATCTACGATTGAATCGTCCGCCTTCATCTCTTTCATCTCACTTTTGAAGATGCGCATTGAGCGACCGAGTTGACGAGCAGAGTCAGGTAGACGCTTAGCTCCAAAGAGGAGTGCGAAGATTACGACGATTGGAATCCAGTGTGATGGCTCTTTGAGGAACATGGGGTTCTCCTAAATCTGGTGGCGTTCTAGTCGCCCTTGATGAGCGAACGCTATCGTACAGTCCGCCCTTATGAGCGGTAAAGGGAGCGTATCTGTCTCGCTCGGGCCGCTATGAGAGCGGAAATCTCTGCCCCTGCGACTACTTCGATATCTCCTCGAGCCGCCGAAATCGCCCTTACCAACCACACTTGCGAATAAACCTCGATCTCGACCAAACCTGAGGACGGGATACTCTCAATATTGAGAAGTTCGGCATACCGTCTCTTATTCCGGAGAATTCTAAGTTTGATCTTCATCGGCGCAACTGTCTCTGCTGATTCGCTTTCTTCTTCGACCTTCCGCATTTGGGCAATCAAATTCTCATCGATAACCGCATCAACAACGGTGACAGCTTCGATCCGGTCAAGGCGGAAGTTGCGATGAGCCTGTGAACTTTTGCAAAAAGCAGAGAGATAGATGTGTTGGCCTTCTCTTGATATCGACAAGGGATGTATCTCGCGATCTTTGGCCGCATCATCAGAGGATGAGAGGTAGCGAATTAGTAAAGAACCTCTACTTGCGATTGTTCTCTCAATCTCAGTAAGGAAGTGAGATGAAGTATTGAGCTCAACATCAATAGGCGTGTCGAGCACGGCTTTAAGACGCGCTATCAATGAATCAACTTGTGCAACTTTCGAAGGACTGCCTTTTTCTTGAGGAGAGTTAAGCAAGGAATCCCTAATCAGATTTAGGCCGAGGAGAAATGCTGTCAACTCCCCTGTCGATAAAGCTCGAGGAATATCGAGAGTTTCATGGTTACTGATAGAGACATACCCAGATTCGATAGATACATCAATTAACTCATAGGGGGTATATCGAGGAAGCCCACACATTGAGAGAGCAATCAACTCATTAGACATTTCACGCTCTGATACGCCGAATTCGACTGAGAGCTCCTTGAGTGAAATATATGGATTGACAGATAAAAATGGAACGAGGTCGAGTAATCGCTCAACTTCGAGAAGCGGTGCACTCTTCTTAATCATGCGTCTTCACCAAATCTTCTACCGCCGCAATTAAGGCGTCTTTAATCTCTTGTGGAGATTCAATACGGGCATCCTCACCGAGCCAGAGAATATTGAAAAGTAACTCATCTTCATCGAAATAGGGAATATTCAGTAAATCCCAATCACCGTCAGATGAAATTATGATCGCATCTCGGCGTAGTCTGGTTCCCCTCCCGACGCGGACCGAAACCTTAGCCACCAGTGCTTCCTGCGAAACTTGAGCAAGTACAGATTGAACTCCTTCATTATCAGCAGGAAAATAGTTTGAAGCTGAGGAAGTCGTAACTACGGATGCAATCCGATCTAATCTGAAGCGTCTTATATCTTGTTGATCTACATCGAAGGCCAGTAAATACCAATGATTATGTGAATATGAAAGATGATAAGGCCAGACCTTTCGCGGTTTCGCAATCAATTCAGAACCTATGTAATCAAAGGTAATTTCTCTTCTTAATGAGAGCGCATCAATAACATCGAGAAGCTGTTCTGGAATCTCAGAAAATCGTGCGGTCAAATCAGGGATTTCGTCAGCATCTGAATCTAGCCCTAAGGCCTTTAACTTTCTTAACCCAGTACTCGATGCACTACTCAAAGACGCATCGCGCCAAACATCCGCTGCCTTGGAAAGAAGGAGCATTTCAAGTGAAGTGAGGTTCGATAACTGAATGGAATAGCGTTCCGGTTTAATTCGATAACCCGCTTCGTCCTCAAAGACTGGATCATAAGTTCCTAGCTCTAATTCAATTCCAAGTGAGCGAAGATCGTCTTTATCTCGCTCGAACATTCGATCTCGCGCATCGGGTTCACCTTCATACCCGGCAACGGTGCGAAAAATCTCTGACTTTGTAAGGTAGCGACGTGTTGCAAGCAAGGCGATGGTGAGATTAACCAGTCGCTCACTCTTCCGGGACACCGTAAGCACCCTTCGCAGGTCGGCGTCTACGTGCTAAAACCTCTACCCCTGGAGCCATGCGACGGCTTTGAATAATAAAACCGGTATGACCGATCATTCGTTGTTGTGGACGCACCGCTAAACCTTCGTGGTGCCATCCGCGTACTAAAGTTTCGCTGCTTTCAGGTTCAGTAAATCTTCCATCTTCTTTCAGAGCTTCAGCGGTGGCCGATAGTTGGGTTGTCGTGGCCACGTAAGCGAGGAAAACTCCACCTGGTCTTAATACCTCTGCCGATGTTGCGACGCATTCCCAAGGAGCCAACATATCCAGAACAACTCGATCAAAAGTTTCTGTATGAGAATAATCTTGGAATGAGTCGACATCTAATCGCCAATTTTCCGGAGTTGTGCCAAAGTAATTCGTGACGTTCTCTCTAGCGTTAGCCGCAAAGTCTTCTCGACGTTCAATACTGTGTACAAAACCCTCTTTGCCAACTGCGCGCAGCAACGAGATTGTGAGAGCTCCGCTTCCTACGCCAGCTTCAAGAACACGTGAACCGGGATAAATATCGGCACTGCCAACAATCATCGCCGCATCTTTTGGGTAGACAATAGTTGCGCCCCGTGGCATCGACAAAACGTAATCTGCCAAGAGAGGTATAAAGGCAGTGAACTTTAAACCTGCAGTGGTGCTCACTACCGAACCTTCAGGAAGTCCAATCAAATCATCGTGAGTAATCCAACCTTTATGTGTGTGCCATTCCTTTCCAGGAGTGATGGTGAAGCTATAAAGCTTTCCCTTGGGATCGGTAAGTTGGACCCGATCACCTGCTTGAAAATAACCATCAGTTCGCTTAGACACGGGAGCATCTTAGGCGAGATGCGCGCAAGATGGGCGAGCCTCACGCTAAGGTCGAGTAATGGAGCCGAATTCGCAACTGAGACTTTCGCCGAGTCGTGTCAACGATTTCACCAATTGCCCTCAACTCTATAAATACCGCGCCATTCTCAATCTTCCAGAGAAAATCAGCCTCGATGCCGAACGAGGAAAACTGGTCCATTCCGTTCTGGAAGATCTATATGAACTCCCCCGCGAAGGTCGAGTAATCAGATCTGCCTTAGAACTTCTACCCATTAAGTGGCAAGAACATCTGAATTCAAAGCCAGAACTCGCAGCTGAAATTACCAGCGAGAAAGAATGGATAGACCGAGCGGAAGCTCTTATAACTACCTATTTCACCCTAGAGAATCCAACTACCTTTGATCCGACTTATCGCGAACTTCATCTTGAGAGAGATTTGCGTGAGGAAGTTTATTTACACGGATATGTTGATCGCCTTGATGTAGCACCGACCGGAGAAGTCCGCATCGTTGACTACAAAACAGGAAAGTCTCCTAAAGCAGGCTGGGAAGAGAAAGCTCTTTTTCAATTACGGGTTTATGCACTTCTTTATTGGCGCAACGAAGGTGTTATTCCAAAGCTTCTACAGTTGATTTATCTTGGCGACAGCCGTGTTGTGAAGAGCGAACCAACCGAAGCCCAACTTGTCTCAACAGAGCGGATTTTGGGAAATATTGCAGACGAAATCCTCACTGCGATTGATACAGATCATTTCCCAACGAAGAAGTCGCGTCTATGTGACTGGTGTTCCTTTAAAGAAATCTGTCCCGCCTTTAATTAGCGTTGAAGTACTTCGCTTCTGGGTGATGCACAATAATCGCTGATGTTGATTGCTCAGGGTGCAATTGGAACTCCTCTGAAAGCTCTACCCCGATACGACCCGGATCCAATAGCTCACACAATTGAGTCTGTTGCTCAATGTCAGGGCATGCCGGGTAGCCGAACGAATAACGCGAACCTCGATAACCCTGATCAAGAATTCCTTGTAGATCTGGCGCATCTAGATCTCGAACCGCAAATTCTTCTCTTACTCTTGCATGCCAATGCTCAGCTAACGCTTCAGTGAGCTGAACCGATAAGCCATGTAGTTCAAGATATTCTCGGTAGGCATCCGCTGCAAAGAGTTCATTGGCAGCTTTGCTAATTGTGTTACCCATTGTCACAACATGGAAGGCAACGACATCTGTCTTACCTGAATCTTTTGCTGCAAAGAAATCCGCAAGGCATAATCTGCGATCTCTTCGCTGGCGAGGGAAGGTGAAACGCACTCGCTCTTGACCTTTTAAATCACCTTCGTGATGCAAGATAATTAGATCATTTCCTTTGCTTACACATGGGAAATAACCATAAACAACGGCTGCTTCTAGCCAACCCTTTGATTGAACTTCATTGAGGAGTGCACGAAGTCGCGGACGACCTTCCTCTTCGACCATCTTCTCATATTCACCACGAGCACCTTTAAGTCCCCATTGACCGACGAAAAGCGCTCTCTCATCGAGCATTCCAACATAGTCAGCGAGAGGAATGCCCTTTACGATTCGTGAACCGAAGAACGGAGCTTGAGGTATTTCGACATCTGTTGCTACGTCGCTTCGAGTTGTATCAGTCGTGAGAACTTCCGCGTTCTTCGAAACAGCTTTTACCCTACGTTCGCGAAGAGCAGGAAGAGCGGCGCCTGGTTCGCCTCTCTTAACTGCCATAATCGAATCCATTAAACTTAAACCTTCAAATGCATCTCGCGCATAACGAACTTCGCCCGCGAATACCCCTGCAAGATCTTGCTCTACATAGGCACGTGTCAGCGCTGCTCCACCTAAAACGATTGGCCATCTCTGATCGAGACCTCTCGAGGTAATTTCCTCTAGATTCTCCTTCATAATCACGGTCGATTTAACGAGCAACCCACTCATGCCGATCGCATCGACGTTATGTTCAAGAGCCGCATCGATAATCTGATTCGCTGTTTGCTTGATTCCAATATTAACGACGCGATAACCGTTATTTGAAAGGATAATATCTACCAAGTTCTTGCCGATGTCATGAACATCGCCTTTTACAGTTGCGAGAAGCATTGTGCCTCTTCCGCCTTCGTCGCTCTTCTCCATATGAGGTTCTAGGTAGGCAACCGCGCTCTTCATTACCTCGGCGCTCTGCAGAACGAATGGAAGCTGCATCTCGCCCTTTCCAAAGAGTTCGCCTACCACTTTCATTCCTTCAAGCAAGTGGTCGTTAATGATTGCGAGAGGTTTGATCGAACGAGATAGTGCCTCATCTAAATCATCAGTGAGACCAACCTTTTCACCGTCGATGATTCGTCTCTGCAAACGCTCTTCTAGCGGCAATGCAGCAAGTTCGGCGGCACGCGTTAAACGAGAAGCTGTGAGCTCGACCCCCTCAAATAACTGCAGGAACTCGGAGAGTGGGTCGTAGGTGCAATTCTCGCCATCAAAGGTACGACGGTCATAGATGAGATCAAGAGCGACTTCACGTTGACGTTCTTCAATACGGGCCATAGGCATAATTTTTGAGGGATGAACGATTGCGGAAGTTAATCCAACTTGGTAACACTCGTGAAGAAAGACGCTATTCAATACGACGCGAGCCGCAGGATTGAGACCGAAAGAAACATTGCTTACTCCAAGAGTTGTTTGAACCTCTGGATACTCGAGCTTCAAAACACGTATTGCCTCGATTGTTTCTAGGCCATCTCTGCGAGTCTCTTCTTGTCCGGTTGCGATGGGGAAAGTAAGCGCATCAATCATGATGTCGCCAACAGAAATCGCCCAATTGTCGCGAAGATCTGCAATCAAGCGTCGTGCAACTCGTAATTTCCATTCTGCTGTGCGCGCTTGACCTTCTTCGTCAATTGTAAGAGCAACTACAGCCGCCCCGTGTTCCTTCACGAGAGGCATGATGCGAGCAAAGCGCGATGTGGGACCATCTCCATCTTCGTAGTTAACAGAGTTGATGATGCAGCGCCCACCTAAAGCCTCTAAGCCGGCTTTGATTACCGCTGGCTCAGTTGAATCAAGCATGATTGGCAGAGTCGATGAGGTAGCAAAACGAGAGGCAATCTCATACATATCGCGTGCGCCGTCACGACCAACGTAATCCACCGAAAGATCAAGAACGTGTGCACCATCGCGGATTTGATCGCGGGCAATCTCAACGCACGTTTGCCAATCCTCAGAAATCAAAGCATCACGGAATGCCCGTGACCCATTAGCGTTTGTTCGCTCACCGATAGCTAAGAATGTCGAATCCTGGGTTAGTGGAACAGATTGGTATAAGGAAGAGACTGAAGGATCTCTCTGAATATTGCGAGTAGGTAACGCTCTTCCTCGTACTGCAGAGACAACAGCTTCAAGGTGGGCCGGTGTTGTTCCACAGCAACCACCAATCAGAGCAATTCCGTAATCATCTACAAAGGTAGAGAGTGCAGTCGCAAGTTCGTCTGGACCTAACGGGTAACTTGCCCCGTTGGGTCCTAGTATTGGAAGTCCGGCATTTGGCATTACCGATAGAGCGATACCCGAATTCTTTGAAAGATACCTCAAGTGCTCAGACATCTCTGCAGGTCCTGTCGCACAATTAAGACCGATGAGATCAATGTTTAACGGTTCGAGGGCATTAAGAGCTGCCCCGATTTCAGATCCGAGAAGCATTGTTCCGGTCGTTTCCACCGTTACCTGAGCAATCAACATAACATCGTGGTCGAGCGAATCAATGACTTCCCGCGCTCCATTTACTGCAGCTTTTGCTTGAAGTAAATCTTGGGTTGTTTCGATCAGTAAAGCATCTACTCCAGCATCTACCAATCCTTGAGAAGCGATTCGATAGGCTTCTTTGAGTTTCTCGTAAGTTGTGTGACCCAAGGTTGGTAATTTGGTGCCGGGTCCAAGTGAACCGAGAACAAAGCGTGGATGCTCTGGAGTTGAAAATTCATCAGCAACTTTTCGAGCTATCTCACCACCCGCTCTTGCTAACTCATAAATACGGTCTTCAATTCCATACTCTGCAAGGTTGGCCCAGTTTGCTCCGAATGTATTGGTTTCAATCGCATCGACGCCAACTTCTAGATAGGCGCGGTGAACCGACGCAACTACATCGGGACGAGTGATATTCAAAATCTCATTACAACCTTCATGATTTTGGAAATCTTCCAGGGATGGATCTGCCGCTTGCAACATTGTTCCCATGGCACCATCGGCAATTACCGGCCCCAATGAGAGAGCTGAACGCAACTGTCCTGGGCGCTTTCGCGTTATTCCGTTAGAAATAACCTGGTGAGTCGTCATGGTGCAAAGGTTACCGTACAGAAAGTGAGAAGGAGATTTAGAGCGCTATTCCGAGAATCGTATCTAAGGCGCGAGAGAACTCTCCCGCCTCCCCCCTGGACTCTAAACCCGACGGTTCTCCATTTTCACTCTGCTCAATCCACTCTTTAATGAGATGTAAAGCTGCCGCTGTATTGAGATTCTCTGACAGCTCTCGAATAATGCCGGTAATAGCTGGTGTTGTGGGGGCAACATCAACTCGGGATAAAGCTGTTCGCAGACGATTGATCCAGTCGATTGAATCATCTAGTAATTCTTGATTCCACATTCTATCTTTAGTGAAGTGGGAAGAAAAAAGCGCCCAACGAATGGCAGCTGGTTCTACTCCTTGGTTTATCAAAGTAGAGACAAAAACTAAATTTCCGAGCGATTTACTCATCTTTTCGCCATTAAGCCCGATCATTCCAGCATGAACGTAGTGAGAGGCGAACTCTTTTTTAGTGATCAGCGCACATTGCGAGGCAGACATTTCGTGATGGGGAAAAACTAGATCACTTCCACCACCTTGAATATCAATCGATTCATTTTCCGATTCCCCATCGGCAGATTTGCGTGATAGATAAGTCAATGCGATAGCTGAACACTCAATATGCCATCCAGGTCTGCCTGCGCCGAAAGGTGATTGCCATGATGGTTCTCCTGGTCGTTCGCCCCGCCACAACAAGGCATCAAGCGGATTCCGCTTTCCGGCTCTCTTCGGATCGCCTCCCCGTTGAGAGAATATCTCTAGCATCTCATCTTGATTAAGGTGCGATCGTGATCCGAACTTTGAATCTGAATGAACCTCAAAGTAGAGATCGCTTTCAACCATATATGTATTTCCGGTTGCGACTAGCGCTTCAATTGATTCGATGATGAGTGCCATCGCTTCAACAACACCTATGTAATGATCTGGCGGAATAACATGAAGATTGACCATATCCCCACGAAAGAGATTTATCTGTGATCTCGCTAGATCTTGCCAGTTAGTACCGTCTCGCTCGGCACGTTCAAGAAGCGGATCATCTATATCCGTGATGTTCTGAACGAAATTCACTGTTGCACCTGATAGGCGCAGGTAACGATTAATGAGATCGAAGGTGAGGTATGTGGCGGCATGTCCCAGATGGGTTGCATCGTATGGCGTAATTCCGCAGACATAAATTTTGTAATCATTTTTCTTAGCTAAAGGCTTGATGGTTTGTGAGGCTGTATCAAATAACTTCAAGTCAGGGATTTCAAAGCTCTTTGAGAGTGGAGGTAAATCCAAACCTGCCCATGATTCCATTGCACAAGAGTAATACCTGAACCGGCATATCTAGCCTAAAAAGGTGGCCAAGGAACTGCGGGCCAATCTGGGTTTGGCTCAGGAAAGGTAGCTTCTGAGATCAATCTATCGACCCGCATTAAGAGAGCTTTAATCTCAACTTCGTTAAGTAATCCGGATAATTCTTCGATCGTAAATTCAGAGATTTTCACATGTAGAGATTTGAGCATCTCTAACTCATCCTTATTCAACGGTTGACCAGACCATTGCCACAGTACTGTTCTTAATTTATCTTCCTCGTGAAAAGTCACCCCGTGATCGCACACGTAGAGGTGACCTGATTCAGTGGGCAATAAATGTCCGATTTTTCTATCGGTATTGTTAATTACGGCATCGAAGAGTGCAACTTTGCGTAAATTTGGATGTGTCTCTCTGAAATAGAGTGCCAGATCCACGCTCTCATCAATATCGATCCAGAGCTGAAAAGAACCTTCGCCAAAGGGGCCATCACGAAGAATTGTGAGAGGAACGAGATCACATCCCATCGCTTCACTGATTAAATATGCGGCACGTTCTCTAAATGCAAGTGTTCCAGATTGAAAATCCCACAGTGGGCGCTCACCAGAAATCGGTTTATAGATAGCTCGAACCGATTGACCATCAAGTTCTAACGCTGCAAATAGCGTTGCATTCGAGGCATCAACTAACCTGCCCTCAACCCTAACTATTCCTTCTCCGAGAATTTCAGCAGCACTTTTCATCGACGATAACCATTGGCTCGAGCGCAGATATGTCCAAGTGGATCAATAGGAAGAGCACAGAATGGGCAAGGTCGACGGCCAGCCTTTACCAAAGCCTCTGCACGGAGTGCAAAGGATTTCACCTGTGCCAAAGAGAGATAAGCACGGACGACTTGAATATTATCTAACGAGGGAGAATCAATCTCAAAGATATCCTCTTCGTCAACATCGATATTCACCTCACGGAGGTCGACTTGGACTTTTTCGGTGAACTCATCAAAGAATATTGCGATAGCACCGATACGAAACTCTCCAATAACGGGAGTTTCAAGATCTTCGCGATCTTCGATAAGATCTGGTCGCTCGATTTTGGGGTGGGCAAGGCGAATCTCTCTCAACATTTCCTCAAAACGCTCGCCTAGTAGAGAAACTTGGCTTTTCTCTGCGGCGACACTTACAAGCACGTTTCCGCTACGAACCTGAATCCAGAAGGAACGAGAACCTGGCTCCCCCAAAGTTCCTACTGTAAACCGTGAGACATTCTCAAAGGTTCGTAGCATTACAACAGATCCTTGAGGGCACCCATATTGTTAATGGTTATAAGTGAGGTGCCACCTTTGGTAACGTTCAGGATCGTGAATGAGGCAGGATTGATTTGTAACTGCTGAAAAGAATCCAATTTCATTCCAAGATATTTTGACACTATCAATTTAATCGTATCTGAATGCGAGAGAACCAAATTAACCTTCGAGCCTCTAGCATTAGCAATTCTCTCAACTCCTTCAAAAGCTCGCCGTTGTGCAGCTCTAAATGACTCACCATTCGGAAAAGTTACCTGTGAAGGTCTATTCTGAACAAAGCTCCACATCTTCTCGCGACGAAGCGATGACAATTTTCGACCACTCCAATCGCCGAAATCAATCTCTGTAAGACTATCGTCGACACGGAAGCTCTCTAGTGTTGATGAATATTTTGACCGCAGCCAAGGATCAATCGTTAGCTGACAGCGTTCAATCGGGCTGATATGCAACCTATCAATGTGCCCCTTACCAATTCTTTCGACTAACTGGTTTGCCTGAGCGAAGCCTTTCTTTGAGAGAGAAATACCCGGCAACTGCCCTGTTAGCAAACCCGAATCATTGGCTGCAGAGTGGGCATGACGAAGAAGAATGATTACCGACATGAGTACTCCCCTTTCTGCGACAACACGAAAGGTTACACATGAAATGGAGTGTAAGTCGGCCCAACCTTGCTAAGGTCGCGCTCATGGAGATGCGCAGAGCTGGAACTAGTGGTCTGGTTCTCTCAAATATTGGACTCGGCACTATGACGTGGGGACGTGACACCGATACCCATGAAGCAGTCGATCAGGCTCGGGCCTACATTGAAGCTGGTGGAAATTTCCTTGATACCTCACCAATTTACGGAGATGGAGATAGTGAGCGAGTAATTGGCGGAATGATCGGAACACTCTTCGCTCGAGATTCGATGATTATCGCTAGCAAGGCTGGCACAAAGATTATTGATGGAAACCTAGTCATTAGTAACTCAAGGCAGAGTTTGATTAATGATTTAGATAAGACCCTTGCAAGATTAGGAACTGACTATCTAGATATATGGCAACTTTCCCAATGGGACCCACAGAATCCTTTGGATGACACTCTCTCCGCCCTCGATTATGCATTTAGTACAGGCAGGGCTCGTTATGTAGGCATCTCAAATTTCTCAGGATGGCAGGCTGCGCGTGCCGCAACAATGCAACAGGCGCACTCTATGAAGGCTCCTATCGCCACTAGTACCAATGAGTACTCACTTCTTAATCGCAGTGCCGAATCTGAAGTTATTCCAGCCGCTGACGAAATCGGCTTTGGTTTCATTGCTTGGGCGCCTTTGGGCAGAGGTGTATTGACCGGAAAATATAGAAAAGGTGTGCCAAGTGATTCCAGAGCGGCTGCTCCCCACTTTGTTAAACATGTCGAACCATATTTAACCCCTGCCGCCTCTCGCATCGTTGAAGCGGTAGCGGTCGCAGCTGAAGGCTTGGGTTTTGCGCCTCTCGAAGTTGCCTTGGCATGGGTTCGCGATAATCCATCAGTTACTTCAGCGATTGTTGGCGCGCGCACTGGCGCCCAACTCAGAGGTGTCCTTAAGAGTGAAGAGATCGTACTTCCGCAAACAATTAGAGAAGTACTAAACGAAGTCTCAACACCTTCTTAGAAAGTTATCCAGAGCGCGTACCCCGAAATGCAAACTCTCAATCGGAACTCGCTCATCAACACCATGAAAGAGCGCCATAAAGTCTAAATCTGCAGGTAGTCGCAACGGGCTAAATCCATATCCGATAATGCCCAGTTCTGATAGCGCTTTATTATCAGTACCGCCGCTCATTAAATACGGAACCGGAATACCCTCTGGATCCTGACTAATGATTGCTGCACACATGGCGTCAACGAGAGGTCCTGTGAAGTTCACTTCCAATGCGATATCTCTGGTCAGGGTCTCAATATGAATTTCTGGTCCAACGATAGAACGAATAGTTGAATTGAGTTCATCCTCGTAGCCAGGAAGAAAGCGTCCATCAATAACTGCCGAGGCGCTGCCCGGAATAACATTCGCTTTATAACCTGCTTCGAGAATAGTTGGATTCGCGGTGTTAGATAGCGTTGCACCAATCATTCGAGCGGTTGGGCCAATCTCATCGAGTAAAGGCCTTAAATCATTCTCATCGTAAGGCCGCCCAGTTGCATCAGCGATTTTACGGAAAAGAATCTTCACTGTCTCGGTGTAGCGTTGCGGCCAGGGATAAGATCCAACTTTTGAAACCGCATCTGATAATCGAGTGATGGCGTTATTGTTGTTAATCATTGAGCCATGCCCTGCTAAACCATCAGCAGTTAACCTCATCCAGTGAATGCCTTTTTGAGCTGCCTCGATGAAGTAAAGTCTTTTACCGTTCTTTAAGGTGACCGAAAACCCACCAACTTCAGAGATTGCCTCAGAATATCCTTCGAAAACTACAGGATGCTCACGTGTCATAAAACGAGAACCGAAATTACTGCCAGCTTCTTCATCGGCGAAGAAGGCTAGGAGAATATTTCGAGGTGGCTGATAACCAGTGCGGCTCCAATTGCGAACGATTGCCAAGATCATTGCATCAACATTCTTCATATCGACAGCACCGCGTCCCCAAATTGCGCCATCTCGAATGTCACCAGAGAACGGGTCTACTTGCCAATCCGCTGCATTTGCCGGCACAACATCAATGTGACCATGCAGAACCAAGCCTGGTCGACTTACATCACTCCCTGCAATTTTGGCAATAACGTTGCAGCGATTAGGTGCGGATTCAAATATCTCTGCCGAAATTCCAACTTCGGCAAGAGAGGCGACCACATACTCGGCGACTGCTTTTTCGTCGCCCTTGCCTTCTCCAAAATTTACAGAGGGAATACGAATGAGATCTTGGCATATTGAAACGGCCTCTTCTTCTATTGAAGAAAATTTCTGGCCATTATCGGGCTTACCTACCATGGTGTCATTCTCTCGCAGATGAGAGGAAAGTGAGCCATATTCGTACGTTTTGCTTCGTGGGAGAACCGTTGCTATCTTTGCCTCGTATTTCAGCTAGCGGGTCATTTCGCTAGCGCACTCGTCCGGGTGGCGGAATTGGCAGACGCGCTAGCTTGAGGTGCTAGTTCTCGCAAGGGATTAGGGGTTCAAGTCCCCTTTCGGACACAGATATCGAAATCTTTAGCCCGGATTTACCATATAAAGCTGAAGAGCAATCAAGTTGGACATAAAGTTCATCCCGTGAAGAGCTATCGCGATGCATTGCTATTGATGAGGCTTATTCCGGATTTTCCTAAAGATGGAATCCTCTTTCAAGATATCACTCCGATACTCTCCGACGGCCCAGCTTTCTCATCGATAATTCGCGAGATAGTTTCTAGAAGTTCTTCCGTCGACTATGTAGCCGGTGTTGAAGCGCGGGGATTCATCTTTGCAGCAGCAGTTGCACATGAGTTGGGTATTGGTTTCATCCCAATTCGCAAAAAAGGCAAACTTCCGCACGATGCAATTTCTCGAAGCTACGGACTTGAATACGGTGAGGCTGAGTTGGAGATTCACCGCGACGCAATCCCAGAAGGGTCAAGAGTGCTTTTGATCGATGACATTCTGGCGACCGGTGGAACTATAGGAGCGGCTATTCAACTCGTGCACGAACTTAAAGCAGTTGTGACAGATATTGCCTTCGTTAGTGAGATACCGGAATTGAATGGTCACCTAACAATCAGCAGGAATTATCCTGCAATTAAGATTCACATACTCACAAATTCATGATGAGAACAGTTCGCGAACCACACATTCAGAGCCTGCGAGCCTTAGCGGCACTCTTGGTCCTGATTTATCATGCTGATCTCTTGCCGGGTGGATATATCGGCGTAGATATCTTCTATGTGATTTCGGGATATCTGATTACCAACCTTCTGCTGCGAGAAATAGAGGAGCGCAATAATCTGGCATTTGCCGCTTTCTATGCGCGTCGCTTTAAGCGACTATTGCCAGCGTCATTTCTTGTTGTGCTTACGACTGGAATTACAGGTTGGGCGGTATTACCTTCAACCTATCGAGCCGACTTCGGTAGAGACCTTATCGCCGCGTCGACCTACATCTCCAACTTTCTATTTGCGCTATGGAATGCCGATTACCAGAATCTTGGATCAACCCCTTCGCCCTTCATTCATTTTTGGTCGCTAGCAGTCGAAGAGCAGTTCTACCTTTTCTGGCCCATTATTATATTAATTCTCTTCCGATTGAAAGGACGTAAGGGAGTTTTCTACGGAGTCCTGGCAGTTGCCTCGTTCTCCTTTATCTTCTCTCTCTATCTAACTGAAGGTTCGCCGGTCTGGTCTTTCTATATTCTTCCGACTAGGGCTTGGGAATTGGCTATTGGAGCGCTCATACTTTTCGCTTCAGAGCGGATGAGGGAGCGGATTTTTTCTCGCCCTCAATGGGGTCTCTTGGCACTTCTGCTGATCGTTGGTTCTTCAATTATCTACAATGAAAATACTTCTTTTCCTGGAACTGCAGCAATCATTCCAGTGCTAGCAACCGCCCTACTCATTTTGAGTATGAACAAGTGGCCCCCATTCCTCGATAAAACTTCTCGTCACGGAGTGGTTCAATGGCTGGGAAAAATCTCGTATCCCCTCTACCTCTGGCATTGGCCTGTTCTAGTTATTCCTGAAATTTATCTTTCTAGAGAGCTGACTCCGCTCGAACTCGTAGTTGCTATCTTTATAGTTCTCCTGCTCGCTGATTTCACACATAGATTCGTTGAGGAACCGCTGCGATATCGGGCTGTGAGCAGTAAGAAGGTCTATCTCTCCACTTTGCTCGCAACTCTGGTTTCCGTATTTCTCGGCCTGGCTATTATTTTCTCCTATAACAGCTCTATAACTTCAGCATCTGGATTTTCATTTGATATCGATGAGGTGCGGCAGAAACCAAAAAACAATCTCGATGGTTGCCACATTCATGTCGGCGTAACTGTTGCACCGAAGTGTGAGTACGGAGACACGACTAGCAATAAGACCGTTGTGCTCTATGGTGACTCGCATGCCGCCCAGTGGCTCCCTGCGCTAGATATTGTTGGTCGTGAAAATGGTCTCAAGATAGTCTCGTTAACCAAATCTGCCTGCCCCGCGGCTGAGGTAATAAAAGAACTTTCATCGCAATATAGAGTCGCCGATTGTCAGGCTTTCAGAGATTCTTCGATCAAGCGCATCTCTCAGATAAAGCCGAGTGCCGTCATCATGACCGGAATGCAGCCATTTACTGCACCGAATTCAGAGATAAATTCCCGTAATTGGTGGCTCTCTGGCGAAGCTACAGCGTTAAGTCGAATAAAAAAATATACAGACTTTCCGATTTACCTCACAGATACTCCCCTGCCTCAAGTTGACATTCCAACCTGCTTAGCTGAAATGGCGAGAGAGAAATGTGATACTTCTCGGCCGATCTCTCCTGAAGTGGCGCCTGGACTAATACCTCTCAATCCGACTCCTTGGTTATGTGAGGAAACATGTCCTGCAGTTATTGATGGAGTCGTTGTCTATCGTGATAAATCTCATTTAACTGTGGCGATGAGCCAATATCTGGCTCCATACTTAGCAAAAGAACTTATAAGACTTGGAGTAATAAAGTGAGCCTTCAGCCAATGAAGATGGCAGGATTGAGTAATGGCTGAGCTCATCTATTACTGCGGAACGATGGATAGCGGTAAATCGACGCTTGCTCTTCAGACAGCTCATAACCATCAGAGCAGAGGTCGAGGCGGTTTGATATTCACAAGTCACGACCGTGCGGGTACAGGGGTAATTTCCTCTCGTCTTGGCTTACAAAGCCCCGCGATTGAAGTCTTACCAGGCTTTGATATCCATAAATTTGTTCTCGACAAGCTATCGATGGGCGAACGTATTGATTACATAATCTGCGATGAAGCTCAATTCTATGAACCACTTCAGATTGATTCATTAGCCAAAATCGTTGATGGCTTAGGAATCGATGTCTATGCCTTCGGTATTTTGGCAGATTTTCGTACCAAGTTATTCCCTGGTTCTGCGCGACTGGTCGAACTAGCAGATCGAGTCAACACGCTTCAGGTAGAAGCGCTCTGCTGGTGTGGTTCAAGAGCAACACATAACGCTAGAACCATTAATGGCGTAATGGTTACTGAAGGCGAACAAGTTGTAGTGGGTGATGTAGGTAAGAGTGAGGAAGTTGCTTATGAAGTCTTATGCCGTAGACACCATATGCGAAATGTAACTGCTCGGGAATCACGAGCAGGACATATTTCAACTGATCCACTCCCGTTTGGTGAATAGTTTTTCTAAATCTAGATCGAATGCGCTAAAAATGCGATCAGTGGCGCCAAGAAAAGAGCTGGAAGAAGATTGGCGATTGCAATCTTTTTCATATCAAGAAGGCGAAGCGCGATTCCAATAAGCAACAACCCACCGACAATTGACATCGCGTCAATCTGATAGGGATCTAGAACGTTGCCAGCAAACCATCCGATTGCGGTCCATGCGCCTTGATAGATTGCAACTGGAATTATCGATGCGGCAACCCCCCAACCGAGAGTTGACGCGAAAGCCATGGCAGCGAATAAGTCGAGAGAGGATTTGAGTACAAGTTGATCGATTCCACGCGAAGCTCCATCGCTTACACTGCCGAGAATTGCCAGTGGGCCGATCACAAAGAGTAAAGAGGAGCTCACAAATCCCTCAATAAAGGGTGATTCCTTCGAAGCGCGAAACTTTCCTCGCAGATACTCCCCCAGGTGATCAAGTTTGGTTTCTAAATCAAGAGCACTACCGATTAAACCACCGATAATCATCGTTAAAAGTATCACCAGCAAAGGCAGACCTTCGGCGAACTTTTCTCGGAAGGCTGGATTCCATAGTGGAGAGAGAGCCGAGACCGCTCCAAGTGCCGTGACGAGACCAAGCACATCGGTGATTAAACGTTGCGAAGATGCTTGTAACCGTGCGCCTAAAGCAACACCGATACTTGCTCCTATAAGAATAGCGATGACATTAAGAAGTGTTCCGGAGCCAATGAATGAAAAGCTCTCAACATTTGGCATATTCAACAGCGAAGTCGATAAGCGCATACCCTCACTATAGAGCTCAGGGAGCTAGACTTCCTCAAATGAAGCTCGCCAATCTTGCTGCTTTCTTTGCGCCGCACAAAACTATTCCCCCTACTCGGTGGAAAGCCGCGCATAGATGGGATCTAGCCCCCATCAGGGTCATAATTCTTTTCGTTGGTTTAGCAATCTTTGGATTGGGCGATTCACTTCTGATTCAAAGCAATATTGGAAATGCACCCTGGACGGTATTCGCACAAGGCCTCTCTCAACGCACAGGTCTTTTAATCGGTTGGACCACCGCCATTACATCAATCTTTGTCTTATTGATTTGGATCCCATTACGAGAGCGACCAGGTTTTGGAACACTTTCAAATATTGTGCTTATTGCGCTCTTTATCGAAGTTGGAATACATATTTTTCCTGCACAAGATAACTACCTTCTCGGAATCGTATTCGCACTCGTGGGTATCGCTCTGGTAGGGGTTGGCTCTGCCTTGTACATCACATGCGGTCTAGGCCCCGGCCCTCGTGATGGCGCTATGACAGGTCTTCATAGGGTCACCGGAATCCGCGTGAGTCGTGTTCGTCTAGCTATAGAAGTCACGGTTCTCTTGGCTGGATGGGCCTTAGGTGGGACTTTAGGCCTTGGAACATTGCTATTTGCCCTCCTCATAGGCAACTCGATCGCCATTTCTCTCGGAGTTTTGGCGCGTCAGACCGCTAAGTAGGAGCCGAAAAACTTTAATATAAGGCCTTCCTTCGGTCTGTGAGCCGTCATTTCACACGGGGTCGCAAACACCCCCGTTAACAAAATCAGGAAGGTACCTCATGCTTGATAGTTATTTCAAAATATCGGAGCGTGGATCATCTGTAGGTCAGGAAATTCGCGGCGGTCTCGTCACGTTCTTCACAATGGCTTATATCGTGGTTCTTAATCCGCTCATCATCGGCTACACCAAAGATGCTAATGGGAACTTCATTGGCGGAACTCAGGAGCCACAAATTGCAATGATTGCGGCAGCAACTGCCCTCGTTGCCGGCGTCTTAACAATCCTTATGGGAGTTGTTGGTCGCTACCCATTGGCACTTGCTACAGGTTTGGGTCTTAATACATTTGTTGCGGTTGTAATTGCACAGCAGATGTCATGGGAAGCAGCGATGGGCCTTGTGGTTCTCGAAGGCATCATCATCACTATCCTCGTCCTCACCGGATTTCGCACCGCTGTATTTAAGGCAGTCCCTGGTCAGCTCAAGATTGCTATCTCAGTAGGTATCGGTCTCTTCATCGCCCTCATTGGTCTTGTTGACGCTGGATTCGTACGAAAGACTCCAGGCACAGGTCCAGTGCCGGTAACACTCGGATTCGATGGTGAACTTGTTGGTTGGCCAATCGTAATATTCGCCATCGGTCTCTTTATTATGATCGCGCTTATGGTCCGCAAGACAAAGGGCGCTCTTCTTATTGGTATCGGGGTTGCTACTCTCCTTGCAGTTCTAGCAGAACGCGCCTTTAAAATCGGACCAAATTACATCCCAGGCGGTAATGCTGACGGATCAAACTTTGTAAATCCAAAGGGCTGGGGACTCAACGTTCCTAATCTTCCTGCCGACGGATGGGTTGCAACACCTGATTTTGGTCTCATTGGCCAATTTGACCTCTTCGGTGGATTTGGAGAAATCAGCGTTGTTGCTGCAATCCTCCTTGTATTTACCCTCTTGCTCTCAGACTTCTTCGACACAGTCGGAACTGTCACAGCAATCGGTCATGAAGCAGGATTGGTTGATAAGGATGGAAATATTCCATATAACGATCAAATCCTACTTGTCGACTCATTGGCGGCAGTAGCAGGTGGTGCGGCAAGCATTTCATCGAACACCAGCTACATCGAATCCGCTGCTGGTGTGGGCGAAGGTGCACGTACTGGTCTAGCGTCAATCGTTACTGGAGCATGCTTCCTTCTAACAACATTACTAGCTCCAGTCGTTGCGATGATTCCATACGAGGCAGCTACCCCTGCTTTAATCGTCGTAGGTTTCTTGATGATGACTCAGATCAGCGGAATTGATTGGTCAGATTATGGAATCGCGATTCCTGCATTCCTTACAATTATCTTGATGCCATTTACATACAACATCTCCGTTGGTATCGGTGCTGGATTCATCACTCACGTAGTGATTCGCGCAATCCAAGGTCGACGTAAAGAGATTCACCCACTCCTAATCGGTGTGAGTGCTCTCTTTGTTATCTACTTCATGCAATCACCTATTGAAATGTGGATCGGCTAAGTAAGTAAAGAAAGCTATAAGAAAGACCCCCTGGTTTATCTAGGGGGTCTTTCTTCTTTAAGATAGCTTCCAGTTAACAGGATCTCTTCCAATTTGTGCCAATATCTCATTTGTCTTTGTAAAAGGCCTTGAACCGAAGAAACCTCGGTGGGCCGAGAGTGGACTTGGATGTACCGACTCAATCTTGTGAGAAAAGATACTTCCGGCTGATCTCGCAGAATTTCCCCAAAGAATTGCCACTATATCTCTTCTAGAAAGTTCCAGAAGAATTGAAGAAATCAGATTCTTCCAGCCCAGGGATTTATGTGTATCTCGTTTACCTATCTCAGTTGTAAGCGCGGTGTTTAAAAGTAACACCCCCCTGTTCTGCCAACTCTGCAAACTGCCCGTCTCTGGTCTTTCGAATCCGAGATCATCGCTGTACTCCTTGAAAATATTTCGAAGCGATGAGGGGATAAGGCTCGGTTGACCCGAAGAGAAGGCCAAGCCATCAGCTACACCTTCTGCAGGGTAAGGATCTTGGCCAAGAATGAGTACCTTGACTTCGGTAATTGGTAGTGAGAAGGCGCTAAAGATTAATTGCCTCGCAGGAGTAATTTCACTATCACCAAGCGACTCGAAAATCTCGTTGATTTCATCAAGATGTGGCGCGAATATTTCGTGCCATGATGAATCGATTTCAGAAAGTAAAAACATTGCCTATCGTTGTGCGCGAGCGAAGAAACGACCCGCCTCATTTGTGACAGTAATTGGAATCTCAAAGACAGCCGAGATGTGTTCTGTTGTTATAACATCGGCGACAGGGCCTGAGACCGCGATAGTTGCATTCTTTAGTAAGAGCGCATGGGTAGTGCCAGCAGGAATTTCTTCAATATGGTGCGTGACGACAATCATCGCTGGAGCAGCGGGATCTGCGGCGAAGGCTGAGAAGCGAGTCAGCAAATCTTCGCGTCCTCCCAAATCGAGCCCTGAAGCAGGTTCATCGAGCAATAAGAGCTCCGGATCTGCCATCAAGGCTCGAGCGATTTGAACTCGCTTTCGCTCGCCTTCACTCAATGAGCCATAAGTGCGATCTGCTAATTCGCGAACTCCAAAAGTGGTGAGAAGTGCAACAGCTCTGGATTCGTCCCAGAGATCATATGCTTCGTTCCACCTTCCGAGAATTGCGTAAGCGGCGGTAAGAACTACATCTCGAACGATCTCATCTGCAGGAATATCTTCAGAGATGAGTGCTCCACAGATACCTATACGGGTCCGAAGCTCTGAGAGATCACACTTTCCCATCTCTTTATCTAAAACATGTACAGTGCCACGAGTAGGAAAGATGCGAGTAGCGAGAATCTGCAACATCGTTGATTTGCCAGCGCCATTAGGTCCAAGAATTACCCATCGCTCATTCGGTCTAATGGCGAAATTTATGGGGCCTAGAATCGCCCTACTATCGCGTTCCACCACAACGCTGTGGAGCTCAAGTACATAATCTCCAGCCATAGGGAGCAAGATATAACTAACTATGCCTATCCGAAGGCAAGTAGGGGCATTAGTGGCTGTGATTCGTACTAATCTAGCGCCATGACCGAACCAGGCCGCACTAGCTCTACTAATTCAGGCTCACTTCCTGCAAGCCAATTTACGGGGTTGATTCTTCTTTCAGGTGTAGATACCCCCGGAATAACACAAGCTCTCTTCACAGCATTAGCTCCATTTTCAATCACCATCATCGATATCGAACAGGTCGTAGCTCGCGATCGAGTGATCCTGACAGTTCTGATATCTCTCAATCCAGATCACCGTGAAGCAATTGAGGAAGATCTCAATGCATGTGCGCTCGAACTAGGCGTAGATATTGCAACTTCATTTCAAGTTCAAGAAATTTCTTCCATTGCGGCAAAGACCGGATTGATGCATGTCGTAGCACTTGGAAACCCTTTGGCACCTTCGGCAATCGCATCCATTGCTGCAGAGATCGCTGAGCATGGCGGCAATATCGAACGGATCCACCGTACTGCGAGCTATCCCATTACTGCAATTGAATTCGTTATATCAGAGGTAGATCAACAATGTATTCGAGAAGGTCTTGCGCAGATTGCAAATAGCGAAGGCGTAGATATTGCAGTCTCCCCTGGCGGCCTGATGAGATGGGCCAAGAAACTCGTCGTCATGGATGTTGATTCAACTCTTATCCAGCAAGAGGTTATTGACTTATTGGGAACTCACGCGGGCGTAGAAACTCAGATTCGTGAGATAACAGAGAGAGCAATGAGGGGCGAAATTGATTTTGAGGCAAGCTTACGTGCCCGTGTTGCCCTTTTAGAGGGTTTGGATGAATCGGTAATAAGCCAAGTTCGAAATCAAATAGTTCTCACTCCAGGAGCGCGCACACTTGTCACAACGCTACAGAAACTGGGTCACAGCGTTGCTGTTGTCTCTGGTGGATTCACCGCTGTCATTGAACCATTGATAAAGGAACTCAATATCTCACATTACCGCGCGAATTCTTTGGAGATTATCGGCGGAAAATTGACCGGAAAAATTACTGGCAAGATTATTGATCGCGCTGCAAAAGCCGAAGCGCTTCGAGATTTTGCAAAAGCTGAAGGTGTCGAACTCGAACAGACAATCGCGATCGGCGATGGTGCAAACGATTTAGATATGATCGCAGCCGCGGGACTTGGAATCGCTTTCAATGCAAAGCCAGCAGTTAAGGCTGCGGCGGATAGCACAGTGAGTGCACCGTACTTGGATTCAGTCCTCTATCTCTTGGGAATCACTAGAGAAGAAGTTGAAGAGGCGAGCTTTAAAGCCGGCAAGCGTGAATAACGCTTACCAAAATACCTCGCGCACCTAACGCCCATAATTCATCCATCAGGCGATTTGTTTCACTTCGGAGAACCATCGCTCGCACAGCTACCCAATCATCTTTCTGCAAAGGTGAAATTGTTGGAGATTCTAAACCTGGAGTGATGGCACATGCCTTATCAACCGAGCTCTTTGGAATGTCGTAATCAAGTAGGACGTATTGTCTCGCTGTAACGACTCCTTGGAGGCGACGAATCAAAATATCTAGGCCTGAAGGAAGTTCCTTTCCAACACCTTTGATCACAACTGCCTCGCTATTAAGAATCTCTTCACCAAAAATCTCTAGGCCAGCCTGCCGCAACGTGTTTCCAGTACTAACAACATCGGCGATGGCATCGGCGACTCCTAGTCGTACGCTACTTTCAACAGCGCCATCAAGTCGCACTACTTTGGCTTCTATCTTCTTATCGCTGAGGTACTGCTCAACCAAACCGGGATATGCAGTCGCAATACGCTTTCCTGCAATTGCAGATAGTGAAAATTTCGATCCTGCTGGTCCAGCAAATCTAAAAGTTGATGCTCCGAAATCGAGCGCGAGAACTTCCTCTGCCTTTGCCCCTGAATCGATAAGTAAATCTCTTCCTGTGATTCCTGCCTCTAGCTCCCCTGAACCAACATAGATGGCAATGTCGCGAGGTCTGAGGTAGTAAAACTCTACGCCGTTCTCAGGGTCGAGAAGGATGAGATCTCTTGAATCACTGCGTTGGCGATACCCCGCTTCTTTCAAAATTGCGATAGAGGAGTCAGCGAGTGAGCCTTTATTCGGAACCGCGATTCTTAGCATTTCATATACCTCTTCGTTTGAAAATGTTTGATTCTCTGCAATTGAGCTTTAAAGATACCTATAGATATCGGCGGGAGCGATGCCCCGTGCGAGCATTAACGTTTGAAGATGATAGATAAGTTGACTGATTTCTTCGGCTAGTTCTTCGTTGCTCTGGTATTCAGCGGCAATCCACACTTCGCCAGCTTCTTCGATGATTTTCTTACCGATTGAATGAACTCCTGCATCAACAGCAGCGACAGTGCCCGAGCCTTCAGGCCTATCAATAAGTCGTTGCGAGAGCTCTAACCAGAGTTCATCGAATGATTTCATGGGTCAATTCTACTTCACCGCAGAGTCAGGACGCGTCGTAATTAATGAATGGAAGCGCGAAGTTCTCGAATCATTGCTGCGGGATCATCGGCTCTAAAGACAGCGCTGCCAGCTACAAATGTATCTGCCCCAGCATCAGCTGCCCGCTCAATAGTCTCAAGCGAGATACCTCCATCAACTTGTAGCCAGATAGGGCGGTCGCCAATAATCTTTCGAGTCTCTCTTACTTTAGGCAACATATCTTCCATGAATGCTTGGCCACCAAATCCAGGTTCTACAGTCATGATTAAGACCATATCAATCTCGTTTAAATACTCTTCAAAGTCACCAATTGCACTAGCTGGTTTGAGAGCAAGTGAGGCTCTTGCGCCAGCAGCTCGTATACCGCGGGCTGTCATGCGGATATCCCTGACCGCTTCAACATGGAATGTAACGCTCGCTGAACCAGCCTGCGCATATGCGATCGCAACCTCATCAGCGTCGGCGACCATGAGATGTGAATCAATGGGAACAGGCGAACTTTGGATAATACTTTTCGCGGAATCGAAATCGAAGGTAAAGTTCGGAACGAATATGTTGTCCATAACGTCAAGATGAATGAAGTCACTATCAATTGCGATCCGGGATATTTCTGAAGATAAATTCTCACGATCAGCGTTGAGTATGCTGGGAGTAATTCGTATCTCTCGAGGCATGAATAAAACCTACCTCTTCTTCTGAAAGAGAGCTAGAAACATCGAGTCTGTGTTGTGAAGATATCCCCATAACGAGAGAGCTCCCCCGCGAGTGCATTGCTCTAGCCCTGGGGGCAGGAAGGCAGATATATCAATGAGTTCAAGATCTTGGTGTTTCTTAAGAATTGACTGCACTTGAGCTGTTGTTTCGGCATAGTGCGGTGAACAGGTAGCGAATCCAAAAACTCCACCTGGCTCAAGTACTGCCAACGCGCCTTCAACAATTTCGCTTTGTAATTGAAGCAATGGAGCTAAATCCTTAAGTGATCGACGCCACCTGACTTCAGGTCGTCGGCGTAGCGCTCCTAATCCAGTACATGGAACGTCTGCAAGAATGGCATCAAAGCTCTGGCCTGATTCTGCAATTCTTCGGGCATCGCCAACTATCACTGGAAATCTACCAATCACCTTTTTTACGAGAGCTGCTCGTGGTTCTGAAACCTCATTTGCCACGAAGTTGCGTCCACTTACATCGCAAATATGTGAGAGTAACGCCGCCTTTCCGCCGGGACCCGCACATAGGTCGAGAGTCCTTTCTGCTGTAGATGTGGCATCTGCAAAAATCTGCGCGACAAGTTGTGAGCCTTCATCTTGCACGCCTGCTTTTCTGTGGCGAATTACATCAAGAGATGCCGGTGGTTCATCGTGAAAAGCTCCGAAGCGTGAATACATTGTCGGCTTTGCTCCAAGTGAGATCAGCTCTTCTTGCGTGCTTGCACCCGGCCACGAAACAAGAGTCGGCTTGGCTGGAGTGTTATTGGAAATGAGTTCATCTCTCACCAAATTTTCATCTTTTAAGAGATCAAAGTATGCGGAGATAATCCATTCAGGATGAGAATATTCAATAGACATCCTTTTAATAACATCAGTCTCTGACTGCAAAGGTTCGAGCCACTGACTCAATTCTTTAGAGGTTGCTTTTCGCATGAGGGCATTTATAAAACTACCTTTTGACTCCCCTAACTTCTTCCTCGCAACATCTACCGTCGCCGATACTGCAGCATGGGGTGGAGTTCTCATGGAAAAGACTTGATGTGCACCCATTCGCGCCAAATCGATAATCTCGGGATCAACTTCACTCCAAGGTCGATCGCTAATCTGAGAGAAAATATAGTCATAGAGCCCTTGCATGCGAATCGTGCCGTAGACCAGTTCGGTGGTAAATCCACGATCTCGCTCGTCGAAAGTAGAGTCGGCGAGAGCCTGAGGTAGAAGCAAATTTGAATAACCACCTCTACGGTTCACTTCAGAGATGATGTCAAAGGCCAATAACCTCGGAGCATCCGGGCGTGGTTTTGTGAATTGTTTAGGCGGGAAGTTACTCACAGCTCTCGCCATCGACTAACCGAGCGCCATTGAGCCACGCTGATGCAGAGAGTGATGGCTTTCCAGATGGGGTCACAGTCGCAATGACAATCGCTTTTGTGGTGGTGCCAATTAACAAATCTCCTCCAACTTTACGCAACTCTCCCGGAGCCAGCTCAACTTCCGAAATTGACCCAATTGTTATCTTCATAACTGAACCACGAAAGGTAATCCAAGCTCCGGGATTAGAGGTAAATGCACGTATCTTTGCGGAGACAATTTCGGCACTCTTATTAAGATCTACTCGACCCTCTTCCCTAGTCAGCTTGAAGGCGCGCGTTGAATCCTTCTCATTTTGAGGTGTTGGTTTTTTCCCTGCTTCAATCAAATCTAGGGATTCCATTAACGCCTCTGGTGCAAGTTCACTGAGTTCAACGAGAAGTTCGTCGCTAGTAATGTCAGAATCTAAAGCGAATCGACTCATCACGTAATACGGTCCAGTATCCATGCCCTTATCAAGCTTAAAGACTGTTATTCCAGAGAAAGTATCTTGCGCTTCTATTGCACGTTGTACTGGCGCTGCTCCTCGCCAACGAGGAAGAATTGAAAAATGAATATTGAGAAATCCATAACGAGGAATCGTTAGAACTTCTTCCGGAATTAAAAGTCCATAACCGATAGTTATCAAGCAATCAATGTCGGCAATCAGAGGCGCTAGCTCCGTTGCTTTTTCCGGTCGAAATAGTTCAATCTTCTCTGCTAAGGCCCATTGTGAAACGGGAGTGGCTTCAAGCAGACGGCCTCTACCAGCTGGACGATCAGGTTGGGAAAAGATACGAACAAGTTCATGTGTACTCGACTTAATCGCCTCCAGCGTTGGGATGGCAACATTGGGGGAAGCAGCAATAGCAATACGCATTAGCGCCCGAGACCAAAGGGGTTGTGCGGAGATACCTTAACCGCAGGCTCTCTACCTTCTGCCATTGAGAGGCCAAACCAATCAGATTCACGGATCTCTTTCATTGCAAGCTTTCGATCTTCAGCTGAGAGGCGATCGATAAATAGAATTCCATCCAAATGATCTGTTTCATGCTGGAGAGCACGCGCAAGAAGTTCACTGCCTTCGACGATAATTGCTTCACCGTGCATATTGAAACCTTTCGCCACAGCTCTCATCGAGCGAGGAGTCGGGTAAACCAAATCCGGGAAACTTAGGCATCCCTCATCTCCTTCTTGCATCTCCACGCTTAGATCCAGTGAAGGGTTTACTAAATGGCCGAGCGCTCCATCGACATCCCAGACAAAGACACGGAGAGCAACCCCAATCTGGGGCGCAGCCAAACCCGCACCAGGAGCGGCGAGCATCGTTTCGGTCAAATCTTTAATCAGCGTTCGCAACTCCTTATCGAAGTCGATGACTTCGAGAGTTGGGGTCGTCAAGACAGGGTCTCCGAAATGGCGAATCTCTTGAAGCGACATATTCCAATTCTACCTAACGAGAAAGTGAATATGGGTCGATTCGAAGCGAAGGCAGGGCCTTCTTTGACAGGCTTCTCCTACGCATAAACTCATGAATGAGGAGATTCACTTGCTGATGATTATGGAGCTGCGAGAGAAGTACTAGCGATGAGAGATTGCCTTTAGCTATCGGTCCAAGAATCCGCATTTCAATCGGAAGACGACCCTCTTCTTGAGCTTTGAGAAGCGCATTCTTGAAGCGAGTTACTTCCTCTTTCGGCATTGCCATTTCAACTGTGTGAGTAAATGGAGGAAGATCTAGGGCTTCTCTCTCCGAGAGCTCTCTCTCTAAGGTAGGCATTGGATTCCAGATACGAAGCGCTGTGACTATCTGATTTCCGATATCTTGAATCAGAATGACATCTCCGCCTTCTCTGACAAGAGCGCTCTGCCCAAAATATAGCTCTCGCATCCTCTCTTCTGCTCTCATATCAGGTTGGTTATTAACTCTGTTGCCTTCAAGAAATACAACTGCGGAATAGCCATTGCGAGCTGTGGGAGCCATCGATTGGGTAGTGACCACAACACCGCTATCAACATCTTCGGTCAAAGGCTTATCTGCGGTGGAATTCTTGATAACGACTCCAGGTAATAGCTTACCTATCTCATGAGAATGGCGTTCAATTCCACGGCCCACCAGCGCATAAGACTTATTCTCACACCAGGTGCATTTCCATTGTTGATTATCGATTCCACAGTGATTACATGTAATTGATGACTTCTCACTCTTAATCTCGAAATTTCCCCCACACTTGCATTTAGAAAGGGTCTTACACCGTGAGCATCTAATCGCGTGCGCCCAACCTTTAGCCGGTGCAACGAAGAGCACTGGACCTACCATCAAAGATTTCTTAATCACGCTCAGGGCTCGTGACGGGATGAGTTCCCCGAATGTTTGCTCAAAGTCGAAAACACTTAATCGAGAGGAGCTTTTACGAAAAGCGATCTCTTTCCTCTCTATAAAACGACAGATCTCAAGTGAAGGTGAGTAACCGATAAATGTTAGTGAAATATGCTCAAGGCGGGACCTTTCGATTGCAACTTCTCTAGCGTTCCAGCCGGGGGTACGTCTTTCGTAGAAGTGCTCAGAACCCTCGTTGTACATGACGATGTGAGTGAGGTTCTCAACCGGAGAAAATACCGAACTCCGTGTTCCGATAACTAACTGCGATAAACCTTGAGCTATATCGAGGTAGGCCGAGTAATGATCGCTACGGCTCTGAGAAGAGTCATATCGTGTGTATTTCACACCTAGAGCATCTAACTCAAGAGCTAGCGATTGAACTTCGCGTACATCAGGCAAGATTGCCAGAGCTGGACCATCTCGAAGAAGCTCTACCAGTTTCGCCGCGATAAGAGTCTGCCTTTTACGATGTGGAGGTAATTGGAGATAGCTCCTTTTAATCTTAGATGAGCGAGGTACTCCGATATTTGCAACAAACCTTTTCCGCGATTTTTCAACAGTTACTAATCGTGGTGGAACCATCGAACGGATTAAATCGAAAGGATGGCAGAGATATTTAGCCGATAAATCTCTTATCAAGTTGATCTGCACTGAGCTCAGCAGCGCAATCTCTCCTTCACATTTAGTGATGGTCTTTAGATTCGCCTGCCCTACGAGTGGACCACGATCAGTCACTACCGCTGAGAGCTCTCGCCCATTAAACGGAACCACCACCATTGAACCAACAGTAATTACCGCGTCGAGATCTCTAGGAATGAGATATGAATATTCTTGGTCTAGATGGAAGACGCCTGAATCAACCCAGACCTTTGCGAGTGAATCTTCACCGCTTGGTGGTTCTGCAACCTTTGCGATGAGCTCAGCTTTGAGGCGGAACCCACTTCGCGCCATCCTAAATACCGATGCGGTCTAGGAGATGGCAGCTTTTAGTGCTGCCACGCGATCGGTGCGTTCCCATGTGAAATCCGGAAGCTCGCGTCCGAAGTGACCGTAAGAAGCTGTCTGAGAATAAATAGGTCGCAAGAGATCGAGATCTCTAATAATTGCAGCTGGGCGAAGATCGAAGACCTCTGTTACCGCAGATTGAATTTTCTGAATCGCTACAGTCTCAGTGCCAAATGTCTCAACGAAGACTCCAACTGGTTGAGCTTTTCCGATGGCATAGGCAACCTGCACTTCACAACGTCGAGCTAATCCTGCTGCAACAACATTCTTTGCAACCCATCGCATTGCGTATGCTGCTGAACGGTCAACCTTCGACGGATCTTTTCCAGAGAAAGCTCCACCACCATGTCTTGCCATACCGCCATAGGTATCGACAATAATCTTTCGACCAGTCAATCCAGCGTCACCCATTGGGCCACCAACAACGAAGCGTCCGGTTGGGTTGATTAATGTACGCATATTTGTACGAGGTAAATCAATCTCGTTCAAAATTGGATTAATGACCGAGGCGATGATTTCTGAAGTCAGCTGACCTGCTACATCAATCTCTTCGGCGTGCTGACTCGAAATGACGACCGTATCAATTGCGACTGCGCGATCACCGTCGTACTCAATCGTAACTTGCGTCTTTCCATCTGGACGAAGGTAGGCAAGTTCACCACTCTTACGAACCTTTGAGAGCTGCGCTGAGAGCTTGTGGGCAAGATAGATAGGCAATGGCATTAACTCTGCAGTGTCATCGCAGGCATAACCAAACATGAGACCTTGATCGCCGGCTCCTTGTAGATCTAGCGGATCAACAGCGGCAGCAACTCGGTGCTCAAAAGCGTCGTTTACTCCTTGAGCGATATCTGGTGATTGCTGGCCGATAGAGATTGAGACTCCACAGCTATTTCCATCAAAACCTTTAACAGATGAGTCGTAACCTATTCCAATAACTGTATCGCGCACTATTCCCATAACATCGGCATATCCAGATGTTGTCACTTCACCAGCAACGTGTACTTGGCCAGTAGTAATGAGCGTTTCAACAGCTACGCGAGATGACTTGTCTTGCGCGAGCAGTGAATCAAGAATTGCATCAGAGATCTGATCGGCAATCTTATCTGGATGGCCTTCAGTGACAGACTCGGAGGTAAAGAGGCGTTTTGACATGGCGTTATGATAACTGATGCGTGCTTTGAAGTGCGTTATTGATGAGTAGATTGGCTAGGTTTTTCTTCCTGGTTCTGCCTATTTCTACCGCATTGTGAGCAGTAATTAACCATCCGCGAGTCTCATCACTACCAAATATCTCGCCATGTGAAACATCATTGAGAAATATAAAATCAGCACCCTTACGCAACATCTTCGAACGTGCTTGCTCGATTGCATCTCCTTCATTATCTGACACTTGAGTTTCCGCCGCAAAAGCTATGACTATCTGCTTATCCTTGTGGCTACTTAGATTCTGAAGTAGATCGGGATTCTCAATCAACTCGATTGATGAAAGATTGCTCTTCTTAATTTTCCCATCGGCTCTATTTGACACTCTAGCGTCAGCAACCGCTGCCGCCATAAAGAGATAGTCACTATCTTGAAAGGCTTTCTCTAGCTTGCTCAACATTTCATGGGCGCTCTCGACCCGAATTACCTTGATTCTTGAATCAATCTCTATATCTACATTTGCAGCAATCAGAGTAACTTGAGCCCCTCTATGTAATGCAGCTTCGGCGATGGCTAATCCTTGTTTTCCTGAAGAGTGGTTGCCAATGAAGCGCACTGGATCTATCGCTTCCCGCGTACCTCCTGCAGTGACGAGAACTCTCTTACCTCGCAGATCATCGCCCGATAAGGAAGAACTTTGAAAAGTCTCGATGATGGATTCAGTTGTGGGAAATCTTCCTTTCCCTGAATCTCCGCTGGTGAGAGCGCCAACTTCAGGCTCCATAATGAGAATTCCGCGCGAGCGTAGGATTCTTACATTCTCGATTGTTGCGGGGTTGCTCCACATTGCAGGGTGCATCGCAGGGACAATCAAAATCGGTGAAGTACATGCAAGGATGACATTTGTCAGAAGATCATCTGCTCGACCCTGGGCTATGCGTGCTATCAAATCGGCTGTGGCCGGGGCAATAATGATTGCCTCTGCTAGCTTTGCTAGAGATACATGGCGCACTTGATCGACTGATTCAAATACCGATGCCGTAACTTCTCGCCCCGAAAGAGCTTCCCACGTTGCCTTACCCACGAAATTTAGTGAGCTTGGGGTTGGAACTACCGTTACGTTAAAACCGTAATCCTGTAAGCGACGAAGAAGATCGCAAGATTTATATGCCGCAATACCACCACCTACCCCGAGAATAATCTCCCGACGATGGGTGGTCATAAATAAATTTCGGTGCGAGTTACGCTGTTGGTTCGAGATTCTCGATAGTCAAAAGACCATCATTGATTTCACGGAGCGCAATAGAAAGTGGCTTCTCATGAACATGGTGCTCAACTAATGGACCTACATAGTCAAGAAGGCCTTCGTTCTGCTGTGAATAGTAAGCGTTAATCTGGCGAGCACGCTTCGCTGCGTAAAGCACGAGCGCATACTTCGACCCACTCTTATCGAGAAGTTCGTCGATAGGTGGATGGGTGATGCCGTCTACATGTCCGCTCATTGATGCTCCCTATAAGATTCAAAATTCTAGAAAAGTCTTACGATGAAGCCAATCTTATCAGGGTTCGAAGGACGTCCTCGACCCGCTCATTTACGATCACCGTATCGAAGAGCGAGGCAGCGGCGAGTTCTTCTTGAGCTAGCGTCAGCCGGGCCGCTCTGCGCTCGGCCGAATCTGTGCCACGAGCTTCAAGGCGTGCTACCAGCTCCTCCCATGAGGGAGGTTCGAGGAATATTAGCTTGGCTTCAGGAGCTTTCGCCCTGACAATCTGGGCTCCCGCCAACTCGATTTCTAGGAGAACATGAAGACCCTTATCTCGCGCATCTTCTACAGCCGCAGTCGGTGTTCCATAACGATTGCCAGCAAATTCTGCCCATTCTAAGAACAACCCATCTCGAATTGCATCATCAAACTCTTCGTTGGAGTAGAAGAAATAATCTCGCCCCTCTACCTCATTAAATCTAGGTGATCTCGTTGTCGCAGAAACGCTCACCCAGAAACCAGGAACTTCGCGAAGCGCTTTGGCAACTGTGCTCTTTCCGACTCCCCCAGGGCCAGAGAGAACAAGCAGCGACCCACGACTCGTTAATGACGGTAATCTGAAATGTTCTAGCAGTGCGCTTCTCTGATTTTTTCCTAAACCTTGTACACGACGTGTCGGTGAAATCATTGCCTTTCTCATTAGATTTTCGACTCTGACTTTTCCGTATCCCGGAATAGACTCCAACAAATCCTTTACCCTCATTCTCTGGAGAGTGGGTTCTGATTGAGCGATTGATAGAAAATCACCGAAAGTCAGCTCTCCAGAAGCGATGAGAGCTTTGTACTTCGATCGCAGTTGACGAGAATGCTTTGATAGTTCTAGCGCTTTTTGTCGATCCTCAATTGACATATGCGGAGGCTGCGACATGTACCTATCTTACAACAGCAACTCTTCATAAATCTTTCTAGCTGCAGTACCCATTGCTTCGGCGCCGTCTATCCATGCACCAGTTATTGGACGTCCGATTACAACAAAATCAGCGCCTTGCTGTAGCGCGGCCTGAGGAGTCAAAGTTCTCATTTGATCGTCTTGACCTTCGGTACCGGCAGGACGGACCCCGGGGGTAATAATCTTCACTTCAGGAGATACAACAGCTCGGATTGCTGATATTTCAAGAGGAGAGCAGACAATCGCTTGCGCACCCGCAGTGGTCGCTAGTTCTGCTAGAGCCACGGCGCTTTCAAGGGCAGGATTAGCAAATCCGATGCGGAAAAGATCGTCTTCAGAGAGTGATGTGAGAATCGTTACTGCAGTGATGCCAACATGAGGAGCAGCCGCCACCGCAGCTGAGACCATCGCACTTCCCCCGCTGGCGTGAACAGTGAGGAATTTCGGATTGAGAGATGCAACTGAAGACGTTGCCGATGAGACAGTTTTAGGGATGTCATGAAGTTTAAGATCTAGGAAGATCTCAACATCAAATTCATCTGAAATTGTGCGAATCCCATCGGCTCCAAAGGTGAGATAAAACTCGAGTCCCAATTTATAGATATCAACACTTCCTCTAGTTGCATCTATCCAGCGCTTAGCTGTCTCTATTGAATTGGTATCAACGGCAAGAATGATCGGTGAGTTAATATCTTTAGCCACGGTGGGCATATCCAATCGCTTGTTGTAAGGATGTAAATCCTCGTGCTTGAAGGAGAAGTGCCAACTCTTTTTGAATCGACATTATCGCAGTTGGGTTTCCAAAGCTTGCCGTTCCGACAGATACTCCCGACGCTCCTGCCAAAATAAGTTCGAGTGCGTCGCGCCCAGATGCGACGCCTCCCATTCCAAGGATCGGAATGCTAGGAAGAGCGTTATGTACCTGATAGATGGTACGTACAGCAATTGGTCTAATTGCAGGTCCTGAGAGACCGCCAGTCTTGCCTCCCAGATGTGGCTTCATGGTATCTAGGTTGATTACCATGCCAAGCACAGTGTTAATAAGAGCTAGTGCATCTGCACCTGAATCAACTACACCCTGAGCGATTTTTGCAATATCGGTTACATCGGGTGTTAGCTTTGCGATAATCGGTATCTCGCCACCGATTACTTTGCGAACTGAATCGATAACTCGACAGGATGCATCTGAATCTGCCGCAAAAACTAGTCCACGGTTCTCGACATTGGGACATGAAATATTCACTTCGATTGCGCTGATTCCAGAGGCTGCACGTAATTTTCTAGCGAGAACTCCGTACTCATCAGATGTTTCTCCTGCAATCGAAACAATGACTCGTGAGCCTTGCGATATTAGCCATGGAAGGTCGTTAGCCAAGAATGCATCTATTCCGGGGCCTTGTAGCCCAATCGAATTAAGCATTCCAGATGGAGTTTCTGCCATTCGAGGCGTCGCTCGTCCGTGTCGTGGCTTCGTCATCACTGACTTAGTTACGACAGCCCCAATATCTTTGAGGGGGAAGAATTGCGCTAATTCTTTGCCATTACTTGCACACCCACTCGCTGTAAAGATGGGCGTTGGAAACCATGCATCTCCTAAAGTTGTAGATAGATCAACCGATGTACTCATTTAAAACTCCGCCGGATTCTTACCAACAAGATCCCAGCAAACGCTAGAGCCGTCAATAACAGGTCCATCAATGCACGAGCGTTTCATCGAAATAATGCCCGTCTCATCTTTAACAGGAAGCACACAAGTCATACAGATTCCTACACCGCAAGCCATCGCCTCTTCGACCGCACATTGATGAATCACATCGTTTGCTTGTGCTATCTCCGTGATTGCCCGCAACATCGGCATCGGACCACATGAGTAAATAATATCGATCGCTCTCTCGCTGATGATTGCTTCTAAGCGAGAGGTAACCCTGCCCTTCTCCCCCATCGAACCATCTTCAGTAAATATCTGAAGTGAATTAACAGATCGCTTTCCCTCCATAGGAGCATAAATCTTCTCGCCGACGCTTGCACCCAACAACATATCTGTGCGACAGCCACGATTTTTTAGCACTTCGGCAAGTCCAAACAGTGGGGCAGAACCGTAGCCACCGCCAATGAGCAGTGCATTTACTGGCTCTGTAGGAATACCGAAGGCAGTTCCAAGTGGTGTAACCACATCGAGTTCGGTTCCTTCACTTTGAGAAGCTAACCATCGTGATCCCGCTCCATGAGGCGCAACAATCAGTTCTATTGTCCCACCGTATTGCGCACTATCGGAGGTTCGAGATATCGCAAATGCGCGACGTAGAATCATGCGACTGGAATCACCGCCAACAGAGATAGCAATAAAATTACCAGGGCGGCAATTCTTTACAAGGTCACCGACTCCCAGAATTATCTGATGATAAGAACCGATTCTCTTGTTAGCGATAATTGGCGCTAGAAATTGAGCGGCTGACTTATTGATCGTGCTCATGCGAGCCACTCCTGAAGAGATGCCAGATCTAGTTCTCCATCACGCAACGATTTAATACCCGCAACTGCCGCGCTAAACCCTGGCGTTGTTGTGATGATAGGAATGCTCCGTTGGACGGCTGCAGTTCGGATTGCCCATCCATCTGCGCGAGTTCCACGCCCGACTGGAGTATTGATCACCAGATCTATTTCGCCAGAGTTCAAAATTTCTACGATAGTTCTTTCACCAAATTCACCGGGACCATCTGAATGCTTTCGCACTAATGCAGTGTGAACCTGGTGAGACTCTAAAAATGATGCTGTACCAGCGGTTGCAAAGAGTTTGAAACCCATCTCAATTAATGCTCGTGCAGGGAGAATTCCGGAAGATTTATCTTTATCTGCGAGCGAAATGAAGACTGACCCGGACTTTGGAAGTGGCCCAAAAGAGCTAATCTGACTCTTTGCGTAAGCTCCCCCGAAATCTTTTGAAATTCCCATAACTTCACCAGTTGATCTCATCTCTGGGCCAAGTACGGCGTCGACGCCACGACCATCTCTACGTCTAAATCGATTCCACGGAAGAACGGCCTCTTTTACGCTTACTCCCTTGGGAACGTGGCGTTCATTTACGGGTAATAAACCAACTTCTCTTAGCTCCGAAATTGTGGAACCGACTGAGATTCGGGCTGCCGCTTTAGCTAAAGGAACCCCAGTTGCCTTACTGACAAATGGAACAGTACGAGATGCGCGTGGGTTAGCTTCGAGCACATAAAGTTTATTCTCTGCAACTGCAAATTGAATGTTAATCAACCCACGCACCCCTACACCTTCGGCGATTGAGAGGGTTGCAGATCGAACTTCATCGCGCATTGTCTCTGTGATAGTCATTGCAGGAAGAACACATGCTGAATCTCCGGAGTGAATGCCAGCCTCTTCAATGTGCTCCATGATTCCGCCGAGAAAGAGTTCATGACCGTCATAGAGGGCATCAACATCTAGTTCGATAGCTGAATCAAGGAAACGATCTACTAGAACTGGTCTATCAGGCGTAATATCGGTAGCACGTGAAATAAAGCTGGAGAGAGACTCGTCATCATAAACAATCTCCATGCCACGACCACCAAGGACGAAGGACGGTCGCACCAGTACTGGGTAACCGATTCTCTGTGCAATAAGGATTGCCTCTTCTTGAGAGGCCGCCATGCCAAACTCAGGGGCCGTCAGATTTCGCTGTAACAAGAGCTCACCGAAAGCGCCTCTTTCCTCAGCAAGATTGATTGCTTCAGGACTTGTTCCCAAGATATTTACACCAGCAGCTTTCAAACCAGCAGCTAAACCAAGCGGTGTTTGGCCACCAAGCTGAGTAATAACACCCAAAACTGGACCAGCCAGCGACTCTGCATGAATAACCTCAAGTACATCTTCTAGGGTCAACGGCTCAAAATAGAGTCGATCACTTGTGTCGTAATCCGTTGAGACTGTCTCTGGGTTGCAATTGATCATAATCGTTTCGAAATCAGCTTCGCGCAAGGTAAATGAGGCGTGGACACAGGAATAATCGAATTCGATTCCCTGTCCTATTCGGTTAGGACCAGAGCCGAGAATAATTACAGCAGGACGCGTTCTTGGAAGGACTTCACTCTCTTCTTCATAGCTTGAGTAGTGGTAAGGCGTGTGAGCTTGAAATTCAGCAGCACAAGTATCTACCGTCTTATATACAGGATGAACGTCAAAATGTTGACGAGCTTTGCGAACATCTTCTTCTGACACGTTACGCAGCAGGCCTATTTGAGCATCCGAAAAGCCAAACGATTTAGCAAAGCGGACCAAATCAATAGAGAGTTCTCCCGGCTCACTTATTACTCGTGCCGCTTCGTTGATCTCTTGAATTTGCTTGAGGTACCAACGATCGATCTTGCAAATTTGATAGACCTTTTCAGCATCAATCCCCGCCCATAGCAAAGTTTGTACTTCTTGAAGTCGATATTCAGTCGGAGTAGCTATGGCTACCAAAAGGGAATCAATATCGATAGAGTCAAGATTTGCTGGAAATTTGAAAATCGCTTCTTTGCGCTCTAGAGACCGGAGCACCTTCATAAGCGCCTCTGGGAAGGAACGACCAATAGCCATTGCTTCGCCGACGGACTTCATCGTCGTCGTTAATCGAGCATCCGCATCTTGGAATTTTTCGAATGCAAAACGAGGCGCCTTCACAACAATGTAATCAAGAGTTGGCTCAAAACTAGCAGGAGTAACTTGGGTAATATCATTCTTGATTTCATCTAGTGTGTAACCAATCGCAAGTTTCGTCGCAATCTTTGCAATTGGAAAACCGGTCGCTTTAGATGCAAGCGCGCTTGAACGGGACACTCTCGGGTTCATCTCAATAACGATGATTCGACCGTTCTCGGGATTTACCGCATATTGGATATTGCACCCACCGGTATCAACGCCAACCTCGCGGATAATGTCGATTGAGAGATCGCGTAATCGCTGATATTCAACATCAGTAAGTGTGAGCGCAGGGGCGACAGTTATTGAATCTCCGGTGTGAACACCCATTGGGTCGATATTCTCAATCGAACAAACTATGACAACGTTATCGATCTTGTCTCGCATTACCTCAAGTTCAAATTCTTTCCAACCAATAATCGACTCTTCAATCAATACTTCAGAAGTTGGTGAATGACGTAGACCTGCACCTGCTATTTGTTGCAAGGATTCTTCGTCATAGGCGATGCCAGAACCTAAGCCACCCATGGTAAACGAGGGTCTAATAACACAAGGGAATCCAAGAGTGGAAGCTGCGGAGACGACATCATCCATCGTATGACAGATAATTGATCGAGCGGATTCTCCCCCAACTTTCTCGACAATCGCTCGAAACAATTCTCGATTTTC
>WLDB01000020.1 GCA_009705035.1 Actinomycetota bacterium
AAGTAAGAACAGGTATTCCTAAACGCTCTGCATTAGTCGCGATCTGCTTATCAAACGTGGCGAGAGAATCGCCATCTTCTAAAATTAAACCAGCAGTCGCAACATGTATCGCATCAGAGGTCTTGAGTGTAATTTCTCGAGGATAACTTTCGACAACCGTTAAGACCAAATCTGTAATGTCTAGCAAGGTCACCCTTTCGAAGAATTCTTCAGCTTGATTAATTTTATCAATATTGAATTTTGTGAGAGAACGAATAACCTCACTGCGCCCTAATTTAGAGGTAAAGAGATCACCTTTTAATGAATCGAGCAATCTTTGCGCATTTACATCTTTAAGAATTAAACTCACAATAAAGGAACTATCGAGATAGTATTTCAATACCGTGAAGATTTCATATCGGCGATAATTGCAGCGATTAATTCAGGAGATGCAGGCGGACCCGCTGGCTTCCATTCCCGGGCAATAAATTTCTTTTTTGCAGGTGTAACCATTCCGGCATCGATAAGTTTTTGTAGCTTACTTTTCTTAATTGGGTTAAGAGTTGCGACAGGTTTGCCGTGTTTTGTGATTAAAACAATGTCACCTTTTTCAACAAGTTCGATCACACGCGATGCATCTTGACGCAGTTCACGAATACCTATGTGATGAGTGATCGCTTCTTCGACAATGGATTTGCTCTCTTCTGGTTGAGCAACCTTTATCGCTTTCGCAGGTGATGCAGCCTTGGCTGGCTTTACTTTCTTGGCGGTAGTCATAGAGATAAAGTAGCACACTTAAATATTGTGCTACTTTACGAATCGTAACGCCCCATTTTTCAGCACTGAGCGTGCATGGTGAGCGTAGATGGCTCCCAGATAGACTCACCCTCATGACCGCCAGCCTGCCCAACCCCGCCGCTCCGGCGCCAGAGGTTACCCGCGGCGTCTTGGCTATTCCGGGCTTTCGCAAGCTCTGGAACTCAATGTTGTTCTCATCCCTCGGCGATTGGTTGGGACTTCTCGCAACAACTGCAATGGCCGCCCAACTTTCCGGCGGATCTTATGCAACCGCGAACTTTGCAATCGCAGGTGTCTTTATTGCGCGTCTATTGCCAGCAGTTTTTCTTGGTCCGTTAGCTGGCGTGATTGCAGATCGTTTTGATCGCCGCAGGTTGATGGTCAACGTAGATATCTTGCGCGGAATTCTCTACTTTACTATTCCAATCGTCGGAACATATTTCTGGCTCTACACCGCAATGATTTTAGTTGAATGTCTCACTCTCTTCTGGTCACCTGCAAAAGAGGCATCTGTTCCTAACTTGGTACCAAAAGATAAGTTAGAGAGCGCTAATCAAGTTTCGTTGCTCGCCGCTTACGGCACCGCGCCGATTGCCGCAATTTTGTTCTCATTGCTCACGCTTGTATCTGGTGCAATCGCAGCGATTAGCCCGTTGATCCCAAGTGATTCGATTGCAATTGCTCTCTATCTCAACGCGCTTAGCTTCTTCTTTGCCGCTTTCACAATTCGCAGCCTCCATGAAATTCCTAAAGGTCCTGCAATTGGCCGCGACTCAGATGAATCAGTTGGTAAATCGCTAATTCAAGGCTGGAAGGCAGTTGCTTCATCCAAGATTATTCGTGGCCTCATCGTCGGAATGGTTGGTGCATTTTCAGCCGCCGGCGCAGTTATTGGTCTTGCTCGTACATTCGTCGGTGACCTAGGTGGTGGAGACGCCGCGTACGGTGTGCTCTTCGGCGCAGTATTTACTGGCCTTGCAATCGGCATCGCATTTGGCCCAAAGGTATTTGCACAATTTTCTCGCCGCAGATTATTTGGTGCAGCGCTAGCCATCTCAGGCTTCTTCCTTGTTCTTCTTGCGCTGATTACCAACTTAGTTCTCTCAATTTTTATCGTCATTATTCTCGGTGCATTTAGCGGAATCTGTTGGGTTACTGGCTTCACAATGCTTGGCATGGAAGTAAACAACGAAGTTCGCGGTCGTACCTTCGCCTTCGTGCAATCTTTAATTCGCATTACTCTGGTTGCAGTTTTAGCGGTCTCACCGATTATTGCAGCGACCATTGGACGCTTTGAATACAGCTTCTATAACATCCAAGGTGATTACAACGGCGCACAGATCACAATCTTGATTGCTGGATTGATTGCACTTGCTATCGGTATCTTGTCTTATCACCAGATGAAAGATCGCCCACAAGTATCGCTCTGGTCTGATGTGGTTGCAGCGATGCAAGGAGAACTCGGTGCAATCACCGGACAACCAACGGACGGAATCTTTATCGCTTTCGAAGGTGGAGAAGGCACTGGCAAATCAACTCAATCAAAGTTATTAGCTGAATGGTTAAAGCAAGAGGGCGAGAGCGTGACTTTATCTCGCGAACCAGGTGGCACAGATTTAGGTCGCGAACTTCGACAAATTTTATTGGGGCATGAAACCGGTGAGATTAGTCCACGTGCTGAAGCTTTGTTATATGCCGCAGATCGCGCCCACCATGTCGGTTCTGTAATTCGCCCTGCACTTGCTCGCGGAGAAGTTGTTATTACTGATCGCTATTTTGATTCATCTATTGCATATCAAGGTGCAGGCCGCGTACTAATTCCATCTGAAGTTGCACGCATCAGCCGTTGGGCAACAGAGACTTTATATCCAACACTGACAGTTCTAATTGATGTTCCGGCCAGCATCGGTATCGGCCGCTTGCAATCGCGCGATCGCCTTGAAGCAGAACCAGAAGAATTTCACGAAAGAGTGCGCCAAGAATTCTTGCAACTCGCTTTGCTTGATCCTGAGCGCTACTTAGTTGTAGATGGCACTCAGACTATTCAAGAGATTCATGAAGCAATCATTGCTCGCGTTGCCGAGCTGCCTGCACTTAAGCGCAACGCAAATGGCCAACAAGGTCGTCGCATCTTGCGTCCAATCCGAGCAGCCCAGAGCGCAATCGTCCGTGCAACAAAGAAGAAATAAATAGATTTTTATGACAACTGTCTATGACGATTTAGTCGGCCAAGAACACATCACCTCAATTCTTAAAGGCGCAGTAACCGCATCGCACTCAGATGTACAAAGCCAAGAGATGACACATGCTTGGATATTTACCGGCCCGCCCGGCAGTGGTCGATCTTCTGCAGCGGTCGCCTTCGCACAAGCGTTAATCTGCCCAAGCCACGGATGCGGCACCTGCAATGAATGTCGCAGCGCCAAGACTGGCGCCCATCCAGATGTTGAAATCATCCGCACCGAAGGCCTTTCTATTAAGGTCGAAGAGATTCGAGAGCTCTTAACCCGCGTGGCATGGGCCCCTTCGATGGGTGGCTGGCGCGTAGTTGTTATGGAAGATGCCGATCGCCTGACCGAATCTGCCGCCAACGCACTTTTGAAGGCAATTGAAGAACCGAATACCCGCACCGTCTGGTTGCTCTGCGCCCCAACTCTGCATGATTTACTACCAACGATTAGATCTCGCTGTCGCCATATTCAACTTCATACCCCAAGCGATGAAGCTGTTACTCAAGTACTGATTAATCGCGATGGAATAACCCCTGCAATGGCGCAATTTGCCGCCCGCGTAAGCCAGGGACATATCGGCCGTGCCAAGTATTTAGCAACAAACGAGAACGTACGCAGCAATCGCGCTGCCATTATGCGTCTGCCGTTACAACTTAATTCGTTAGCCGCAGCATTTAAAGCAGCACAACACCTCGTTGATATCGCAACAACAGAGGCAAACACTGCATCAGAGGCGCGCGATGAGAAAGAAGTTAACGCGCTGCAAGAGGCATATGGCAAAGGTGCAACCGGTCGCGGTATGGCAACAGGTGCCGCCAAGGCGGTAAAGGAACTTGAGAAAGAACAGAAATCTCGCGCAACTCGTATGGTGCGAGATTCAATTGATGGCGCGCTTTTAGATATCGCAACTTTCTATCGTGATGTGATGATGGTGCAAGCTGGCAATGATGACGCAATTATTAATACGGATATGCACGATGAAATCATCAAGTACGCGTCAACTCATCCAAACCACACAACAATCGACAAGATGAGTGCCATCATGGCAGCGCGTGTAAATCTGGCACATAATGCAGCGCCTTTGTTAACTTGTGAAGCACTGATGTGTCGCTTGGCAAAAGCTTAAATGCGCAAACACCTTCAAATCACCGCAGCCTTTGTAATTATCGGAGCACTAGTTTTAACTCTTGTTAATATCACCCGCGAAAGCAGCTCGGTTAAATCTCCAATGGCACTTGCTGATTACTATAGCCAAGAGCTTACCTGGCAAGATTGTTATGAAGATTTTCAATGCACAACACTTGATGTTCCAGTTGATTACTCAGATTTAACAGTAGGCACATTTGAGATTTCGGTCTTGCGCTTTCTCGCAGCAGATCAAAAGAACCGAATTGGCAGCTTGGTAGTTAACCCCGGTGGGCCGGGCGCTTCCGGCGTTAATTACGCATATAACGCCGAATATATCTTCAGCCCAGATATCACCGACCGCTATGACATCGTTGGCTTTGATCCACGCGGGGTAGGCGAATCTGCCCCCATTAGATGCCTAAGCGATGGCGAAATCGATGAAAATTACGCAGCAGATGGCAAGCCAGATAACGCGGCCGAAATCGCCGATGCAATCAAAGAGACAAAGAAATATGTGCAGACCTGCCTTGATCAAAACGAACACTTGACATCATTTAGCACAGCAAATGCTGCGCGCGATATGGATGTATTACGTGCAGCGTTAGGTGATGAGAAGTTAAATTACATGGGCAAGTCATATGGAACCTTTATGGGTTCACTCTATGCACAATTATTTCCTGACAAAATTGGCAGAGTTGTTCTCGATGGCGCTGTAGATCCCACTATTTCTCAATACGGCCAAGTGTTAACGCAGGCAGCCTCCTTTGATAACTCCCTCACTAAATTCTTAGAAGAATGTGCAAAAAATAAAAACTGTTCACTGCCCACTGATGTAGATCAAGCACGCAAGGCAATTATCTCGCTATTAAAAGCGACTGCGAAAAACCCTTTACCCTTAAAGAGCCCAGATGGAGATAAGCGCCAAGTCACAGAAACTTTATTGATACTTGGAATGGCCGAAGCCTTCTACGATAGTGAAGAAGGTTGGCCCATCCTCCGTAAAGCTTTTAGCGAAATTAAATTAGGTTACGGCGATGAGATGATCAAATTAGCTGATCAATATTCTGGTCGCCAAAAAGATGGCACCTATCGTTCCAACGAATTTGATTCGGGATCAATCATTGATTGCCTTGATTTCTCAGATACCCGCACAGTTGTTGATATCACCAAAGATTCGAAAGAGATTTCAAAACTTGCCCCCGTCTTTGGGCCGTATCTCGGTTATGCAGGTCTGACGTGTCAGTATCTTCCGGCGACAACACCTGTGACCATCTCTTCGATTTCAGTAAATGCGCCGATTCTTATCATCGGAACCACCCGCGACCCCGCGACCCCTTATGCCTGGGCTGTCGCCTTGCAGAAAATCATCGCCAATTCGCAGCTGATGACCCTGGTCGGCGATGGCCATACCGGCCACAATCGGGGCAGCGCCTGCATAGATAACGCGGTTGATGATTACTATCTCAAGGGCGTTCTGCCAGCTAAAAACCTGCGCTGCATAGCCACTTCATAGCGTCCCCGCCGGCTCAACCCCGACTTTACGGTGGTAGGGAGCACCCCATTTGGTAGGCAATAATTCCACCATGCGCCTAGACCATGTCTCATATGTGACTTCCCATGACCAGCTAGCAGATACCGTGCAACGTCTCGGTTCGCGTCTTGGCAGCACATTTGTTGATGGTGGAATCCACCCACGTTTTGGAACACGCAACTTCACAGCAGCGTTAAAGAATGGTCAATACATCGAAGTTGTTTGCCCACTTGATCACCCAGCAACAGAACAAACTCCATGGGGAAAAGCAGTATCAAATAAGGCTAATGAGGGTGGCGGATGGTTTACCTGGGTATTTAGCACCAAGGACATTTCACCAATTGAAACAAAGTTCGGTCGCGATGCAACAGAGGCACACCGCACTCGTCCATCAGGAACAGAACTTAAGTGGAAGCAGATCGGCGTAAAAGAGATTGCTGATGTTCGCGAATTTCCGTTCTTCATTCAGTGGCTCACTTCAGATCACCCATCACAAGATGGCTCACCACTCGCTGAAATCGAAAAGATTGTTATTGCAGATAAAGACCAACTTGCAGATTCTTGGTTTAAAGACGAGATCCTTGCAGCGCTCGGCGATGTCGTTATCGAATGGGTTGACCCAGCCACCAATGATGACCAATCAGGCATCGTGGCAGTGCATCTCATGACACCAAACGGCGCCGTAATTCTCGACTAATCCCGCCCCCGCACTCATAAAAGCCCCTTATCACCCCTAGATACCCCTAGATATATGGACATGTGGTCTAAAAACCTGACACCATTAGCCATGTAGGGGTTTCCCCTTGAACCTCACCAAAGCTCAAGGATTACGGGAAAATGTGAGGTGGCTGTGAAGATTCGCGCTCGCTTTCGCATCAGTCTTGTCCGGACAATAACCACAACCTTATTCCTCTCACTCTTTACTACTTTTCCGGTTGTTACATCTCTTCAAGCTGCATCTGCAGCTACGACGATCACCAAGACAGTCACAATCAAGGGCTCTAATAACGTCCTTTATAACGGAGCTGGAGTATCAATTTTCTACTACGTAGATGGTGACCTTGAAGAGACAATTAAACCTTTACAGACCACAGGATCTAGCGGTCAGGTAACAATTACTTATCCATCTAACGCGGCATATGCCCAAATGTTTATTACCCCACCTGTCACCGACACAACTAATGCGGTGCAGACTATAGATTTGTTAACGAGTACCGATGCAGCAATCACAAACGTCACCCTCAAAGCATCCAATATAAGAGTTGAAGTCAAACGGCCTGATGGAACTGCTGCCGGACTTAACACTTGTGTCGACTATCCGAAACAAGCTTCAAGTAGGTGGGTAACAACGCAATTTAGAACTACGCGCACTGGCGCATTCGGTATTGCCATACCTAGCACTTTAAATTCTGCTCGCGATTATCACATTCAGATAAATCCTTGTAATAAAGAGGACTATAAATATTTAGGTACTAATTACGGACTGCGTCGTGCAGCTAATGGAACAATCTCTTTATACACAAACGACAAGTTCACCACATTGGCTACAGCGAGTTCTGGAGTTTACACACTCACCTTTGAGCAAGGACTTGTCCGCGGTTCACTTATTGATACCAACGGAAACGCTATCTCTCTACCCACTGGAACATATGCGCAAGCTGTGGCCGTGCCAATCTTTGCAAACGGTTCAACAGATTGGGATCGAAATTATTTATGGTCTGAACAAACAACCACCGACGGCAAATTTGCATTTAATGCAACGCCACGTCCAGGTATCTATTCGGTCTCCATTAGGTTTAATGGCCTCAACCCATTGCCTACCTTTACTGCCGGAAGATTCTGGGTAAATAATGAATATAAGTTCTCAACAACAGAAACCGGTACATATACATCGTCGCTAGATTTGGTCTATACAGTGCCAAATACTGGTCTGACAAAGTTTAAGTTTGTTGACTCCGCCGGAAACTACGATCAAAACGGTGGGCAAATCTCATATCATCTTGAAAGCCAAAACGGCTACAAATACTCTCCAGTGGATTTAACTAGCGATTCAACCGGAGTTGCTTCTGCTCGAATCACTGATGGTACTTACGCTCTTTGGACCACCCCACGTAATTCGATGGGGCTGCAAGATAATTACACACTTAGCGTTGTAAACAATGTGGCAACGTTACGAAATTCGGCGGGGACCGCAATTACAAAAGTTGGAGATTACTTTCCAATTCAAGTGAAAACACCTTCATTAAAGTTCCGAATCGTTTCACCGCTTGATAGCAACACCTCTCTTATAGGCGCAAACGCAACTCTTTACAGCGCGGATTACAATGATTGGCTTGGATCGACTTATATCGAAACGAATACGGCAATCACCAGGCTCAAGGCGGAACCTGGAAGTTACGCCCTTGAAATTAATCCAAATAGACCTCTCGCTGATTTAACTTCAACGAATTTCACTATCGATATCGATTCCGTATCTGTTGTCGTTAAGAACGGCACAACAGTCATTAATCCAGTAGACGGTATCTATAACTTGGCAGGTAAGCGCCCGATGGTAATCGGTGAAGTTTTAAATCCTGCCGGCACCGAATCGGTACGTTTTGCCGAGATACGTGCTGTACACACAACATATCAAAAGTTCAACACCTACGAACAGAGTAATTCCGCAGGTCTATTTTCACTCAACTTGCCGGCAGATGGCACTTATCAAATCAGCGCGATTCCACCGTTAGGTGTAAATGCCAATTACGGCATCTCTGATTCAGTTACAGTCACAGTCACAAATGGCTTGCCAAGCCTTGTATCAATCAATATTCGCCTGCGCACTGCAAATATTTCAGGCGTGGTTTCTGGCCCCAACGGTGTTGCACCCAATAACTGGATGTCTGTTAGTGAGAGCCGCACCGGAACATGGCTTGATCCAACATTCGATGGACCTCTCACCGATGAAGATGGTGGATATTCGCTCTATCTTCCAACTGGCACATATGGCATCACTCCATCATCTGATTACGCAAATACCGGCGGAGTAGCAACAACACCAAAGAGCTGTGTTATTGGATCAAATCCTTCCACCGCCGTTACCTGCAACGTGCCCCTAACGGCACCAAATGTGACCGGCACTGTCACTATCGGCGGGGAGAAGCCAGCTCAATCCTCAGTTGGTTTCCGCTACCCATCAGGCAAAGTGGCCTGGTCAGGCTGGAGCGATATCAACAACTATGGAATCAATCTAGAGAGCGGCACCTACCGCATGTTGATTAATTACCAGTTGTATAGCAATGGCTCTGTTGAAAATGTAATTCCTGGCCCACTTTGCACAGTTACTTCGACCGGCACCTTTACATGTGACGCAGCAATGCCCGCAACCAACTTAAATATTCAAGTCGCCAATTGGACAGGCAATGCAGTCGGTGGAAATATGACAGCGTCACTTGCCCTAAAAGAAGGATCTCAATATTTTGCAATCTGTTGTTCATATGCAGACCAAACAGTTAAAGATGGCAAGATTAGGCTTGGTCTTCTTCCAGGTTCTTACAAAGTCACACTCTCTGATGAGGATGGTCTAAGTAACGGTACTGCGCAAACATATTTCTTCACCGTTTCTGCCGGTGGCTCTGTTTCGAATATGAGCCTTACTGAATCCGGAACCGTAATTAACCCAGTAAACGGTATCTATACCTTGGCACTCAAAGAGCCTGCAGTAACCGGCACGTTATATGGCGTGGATGGAACAACCCCAGAGCCATACACCAACGTTAAACTCTTTAATTCAACAGGCCAACACTTCAATTCTTCTAGAACAGATCGCCTTGGTCGCTTTACATTCGAATTCGACGAACCATTAGCAAATGGTACTTACTATTTAATGGCTGAGGTTTATTCATCCCTTACCAAGGGCAATTCTAAGGTTGAGTCATTCACTATTCTTAATGGAAAAGCAACCAGCTCTTTATCGCTCAAACTGAATGTACCGAATTTTGTCGGTGTCGCATCTGGTCCGCTAAAGACATCACCGAATTCATACATCGGGGTTTCATCAACTAGCAACAATATGTTTGCAGGCAAAGGAAGCTACACATTTACAGATTCATCTGGAAAGTTTGCCTTTTACCTTCCAACAGGTACCTACTCTCTCTATGGAGAAACAGATTTTGATGTAACGGGTGGCGTTTCTGGTTCAAGCCAGCCATGTGTAGTCAGCGCTGAAACAACAACGGTATGTAACATTACATTTGCAGCACCAAACGTGACCGGAACAGCCTCAATAGCTGGGGCCACAACTAATAATTCGCATATTCTCTTCTTCCCAGCTTATGGAATCGCCAATAACCCAGCGAGAGATAATTATGGCTGGATATACATGTCGCGCGGAAAGTATGGAATCCAAGCAAATCCGGGCACATACCGCACATACATACTGACCTACCCAGCATCAGGCCAAGGCAAGTACCAGCTAATTGTTCCTGGCCCTTTGTGCGTTGTACCTGCCACGGGATCTGTTGTTTGTAATGCAACACTCCCTGCAACTAATTTCACTTTTAGAACCAAGAGTGCAACTAATGTGGATTTCACAACCCCATCTCGCTTTAGTGTTGAAGTAAAGAATGGTGATCAATATCAGAGCGCAGGATCAACTTATCTCAGCACACCAACTTCGGTTGCGTTATCACTTGTCGATGGCAGTTATAGATTGCGTTTAGATCCAGAAGGCGGTTCTTCTCTTGAAGGAACTTCTGCGCAGTACACATTCGATGTCACAAGTGGCACCGTCACAAATCTTCGTCGCACAGATTCAACAACAGTTATCAGCCCAGTGTCGGGTCTTTATAACTTACCTTTGGTCAAGCCAAATGTGAGCGGAACAGTGACAGGACCTAAGGGCGTAGCGGCTGATACCTATATCGAGGTAAGGCTCTTGGTTTCAAAAGATCAAGGTGGATATAAAGATGCCGGATATTGGGCGCAGACAAATGCGCAAGGAAAGTTCGCTCTTAGCCTTCCAGTCGGCACTTATATTCTTCGATCACGTCCAGACTTTGCCGCAACCGGCGGAGGAGATACATCAGTAAAGTGTGAAGTTACTTCTGAAACTTCGACATCTTTCATCTGCGACATCCAGTTAATCGCACCTAATGTGATCGGCACCGTCAGAGCAGCAGGAGCCATCCCACAGTGGGGATCAGTCTTGCTGCAACCAGCTAAAGGTATTGCGGGCAACACTGCAACAGAGTGGTATGGATGGACCTCACTCACCAATGGCACATATGGATTAACTGCAAAACCAGGCACCTATCGAATCAATGTCAGCGGTTCAGCTAGCAGCAACGGAAACTCAATTCCGGCAGGGCTCTGTGTAGTTCCAGAGACGGGCACAGCGACATGCAATGTAAATATGCCTTCAACAAACTTCGTAGCTCGCGTTCTTGACGCCCAAGGCAACGAGCTCAGCAATGCTCAGTTTAACCTCACGACGATCAACGATGAAGGCACGTGTTGTAACTACTTATCTAGCGAAACTAAACGATTGAACTTGAATCTTGTAGATGGAACCTACGGTCTGCAGGTTTCTCCGACCGATGGAAGAGGCGGTAGCCAGGGGTACATCCTCAAGATTGAAACCGGTACAGTGACTTCACTTAAAGCTACGGGATCTAACGTTGAGCTGGTTGCAACATCTGGCCTTTATACCTTGCGCCTTCGACCACCAACCTTCTCAGGCACCGTCTATAAATCTGATGGCACAACAGTTGCACCTCTTGCTCTTATTGAAGCAAGAGATGTTGCTGGAAAATGGAGCACTTCAGTTGAAAGCGACTCTCTCGGCAAATTTATTCTTGATGTGCCAACAGGGCTGGATATCTCGCGCGTAAACATCACCGCTTATGCGAACCGCATTACTTATCGCGATGGTGTTTCAATTGATAAAACTTTAGGTCGTTCGATCACGAAGGTCGAGAGCATTACTGCCGGTCTTGGTAATCAGAGCCTCACATTGTCTTTAAGGAAAGCAACAATTAATGGACGCGTATCCGGCAGCAAGGGCGCGCTAGTAAATTCTTACATCCAAATCCAACAGTTAGATGGTTCCGGTAACTGGAATTGGATGGATTTCAGCGCATATACCGATAAAAATGGTGAATTTGCAGAATACCTTCCAACCGGTACATACCGTCTGTATTCATATGGCGATAGCAAGGGTGCAGGAGGCGGCGAAACTTACGGCAACCCATGCACGGTCAACACAGACTCTGCCACTGCGGCGGTTTGCAATCTGACTCTTACCCCACCAAATACATCAGGTACGGTCAAGCTCAACTCAGTAAATATCAGCTGGGGTCAAATTCAATTTTCGCCAGACCAAGGCATCTCACGAGATACACCTCGTCGTAATTACTATTTCTACATCGATCAAGGCAGTTATTCAGGCAATCTTCAACCAGATACTTACCAAACCTCAATCTGGTTCTCACTCAACGGCAAATATGTTCGCACCTTCGGGCCAAAGTGCGTTGTCCCTGAAAACGGAATCGTTGCTTGTGATGCAAACTTACCTGTTGCAAATTTTGCCTACAAGGTCCTTGATTCAAATAACACATTAATCACTTCAAGTGTTTACTCGACACTTCAAATCAAATCTGGCAATAATTGGAACGAGGCTTGCTGTTCTTATCCAGATGAAACTCTAAGAGACGGTAAGTTCGAAAACACACTTATTAACGGTACATACCGCCTTACTGTAAGACCAAGTAACTCATCTGTCGCAGGTACCTCACGAACTTACACATTTATCGTAGAAAGTGCGACGGTAAAGAACTTCTCAATCCTAGGATCAACTGAAACTATTTCAGCAGTTTCCGGTATCTTCACTACAAAGTTAACACCTGCCGCAATTAGCGGAACCATCTTAAAATCCAATGGCACAACCGGTTATGCCAATGCACGAGTCTGTATGCGCGAAGCGTCAACTCAAAAATCATGGTGGTATGCGTGTACAAGTTCAAATGAATCAGGCAAATACACAATGGATCAAAGCTGGACACGAGATGGCATCTGGGAGATTCAAGCATTTTCGACCAATAGTGACCTACTTGAAGGTTCTTCAATTATTGATTCAATTACTGTTGCTTCAGGCTTAGGTTCCAAGATCGGAAATCTCACTCTTCGCGCCCCTAATTTCACAGGTGTGGTGTCGGGACCACGCGGTGTATCACCAAATAATTACGTCAACGTTCGCAAATATTTTGATAACGGCGAATACACATGGATCGATTCATATTTCCAAACAGATAGTCAAGGTCGCTTCGCCTTTACCCTCGAACCTGGACGTTATCGTGCAGTTGCTGGCAACGATATGGCCGTCGCTGGTGGCACTACGGCAACTAGCTCTGAATGCATCGTCACATCAGGAAGTTCTACCGCCTGCAACATTTCACTTGTCGCCCCAAATGTCACCGGTACTGTGCGAATTGGTGGGACAGCGGTAGAAGCTTCAGTTGAGTTCCTCAAAGAAATAAATTACGGCAAAGAACAAGCCGGTTATTCAAGTACGGATCAAAATGGAAATTACGCCCTTAACGTACCTGCGGGAACCTATCGCCCACGCATTTATCTCTATGCAAGTGGAAATTACATTCTTGGCCCACCATGTGTCGTTCAGGCGAACGTAAATGCGACATGCGATATTAATTTGCCTTCGACAAATATTAGATTTAAAGTCAACAAAGCACTTGGCGGTGTCATCACAAGCGGCCTTTACGTCGGGCTCAGCCTTCTCACTGAAACAACTGAAATCTGGGCAGGAAATGCTAGAAATGATGAGACCGGCTTGTTTAGAGGCTCACTGATAGATGGAAAATACCGAATCGATCTTTCTCCTGACGGCAGCGATGCAACACTTGGCACATACTCGTCATATAAAGTCACAATCGAATCTGGCACTGTCACCAGCTTTACTCGCGATGGTTCCACACTGCAGCTCGTTGCTACTGCAGGAGTATTCACTCTCACCTTAACTCCCCCATCAATATCGGGAACAGTTGTAGCGCCAGATGGCACTACTCCGGTACCAAACTCTCGCGTTTATGCATTTACCAATCCTTACAACTACAACCAAACAGGGAGTGACAAGAACGCAACATTTGGTTTCGCTAAGTTACCTGATGGAACGTATTCAGTCATTGCTGCGCCAGGTTGGGAAGATGCTACAAAGGCACAATCTGCACCACAGATGGTCACTATCACAAATGGTTTAGGGGTCAGCGACCTACGTCTGGTTCTACGCACTCCCAATGTAAACGGTGTAGTCCGCGGACCAACTTCAAAGGTTTCGATACGTAACTGGCTCGATGTTTCACAGAAGATGGAAGGCAATTGGTGGCAACGCCCTGATTACTTCACTGGCGCAATGACTTCACCAGAAGGCTCTTTTGGTTTCTATCTCGCACCTGGTACCTATCGAATCCGCGCTAACGGAGATATGGATCAAGCAGGCGGCGTATCAACGTCTACTCTTTGCGTGGTTCCCGAAACCGGTACCGTCACATGTAATATCACTCTGAAAGCGCCGAATTTAAGGATTCGAGTTGTGGCACCAAGCGGCACAACAGCAGAAGAAGGTTCTTATGCATGGGGTTATCTGCAGAGCGCTACTGATGAGAGCGCAATCCTTAATCGCAACCCAAGTTTCCAGTGGATCAACGGTGGAAACCTCGAGACCGTCCTTGAAGACGGTACTTGGGTTATTCGCACCGAAGCTGGCAAGAATCCTCTTTATTCCAGCACCCAGTTCACAGTCGATGTCGCACAAGGGGTAGTCACTCGCGTGGCAAATGCGAATAACGAAACAGTTACCGCAACCAACGGCGTTTATCTCTTGCCACTAATTGGTTCTAACCTCACTGGTTCAATCACCTTTAATGGCGCTGCTTTCGAGGGCAGCGCATCTGTTCATGCCTACCGCCAAGATGGAGAATTCTTTAACTACTTCGCTGGCAAGTGGATACCAGCTAATGGATTTGGTTTTACATTGCCAGCAGGCAATTACAAGATTGAGGCGGTTCCTTATAGCTATAAAGGCGATGTGCAGGTATCGACAACACGTTCTGATGTTTGCGTTGTTGAAGCCACTGGCACAACAACATGTAACATCGCACTTAAATCACCAAACCTCAAGGGCAAAATCACTGATCAGTTTGGTGCAGTAGCTCGCTTTAGCGATGCATATATTCTCTTGCAACAGGCCCGTGGTGAGCGTTGGGTCCGTTGGTTAGAACTTCGCGAAGGTCTATTCGATACCTACCTTGAAGATGGCACTTATCGCATCCAAGTAATGCCACGTTGGGAATTCAGCAAGACATACACCGATCGTTCCTACATTATTAAGATTGAGTCCGGCACGGTTCAAAGCGTTACAGATCTAATGACTTTGTTAGCTGTATCGCCAACTAATGGCACTTATTCATTTATGCTCGGCACCCCATCGGTCACAGGTAAGGTCTTTAATCCTGGATCAACAACGGGTGCCGCATATATCAATATCCAAGTAGCACCATCCTCTTCACCTAAATACTGGCGCTACTCAACACAATCTGATGCCAATGGTGACTTCGCACTTAAGATTCCTGACGGCACCTACGTTATTCAGGCTGTACCAAATAGCGGTGGCTTCCAATTTGGTAAATCAGAAACGCGCACCATCACGATTACAAACAATGTGCTTTCAGGTTTGGATTCAGTGACCTTGGTGCTGCGCCAGCCAAACTTTACTGGCCGCGTCGTTATTCCAAATACCGCCACCCCTCTCGCCAACGTCAATGTAAATATCAATATTGATGGCGAGTACGCCTATGGATGGACTGATTCAGATGGGCGTTTTGGTGCATATATTGATAACCCATCCCCTGCATGCCCATCGCGTTGTTCGGTCTATCTCAATTACTACAAGGGCTCTGAATACACACCTAAGTACCATGCAATCAGCGCCGTCGGAAATGTCGGCGATCTTGCAATTGGAGGCGTATCAAGCATCCTGACAGTTCTTATCCCACAGAGTTCTGGCCCAGCACTTCCTTCTACTAATTCTTGGGTAACTGTTGAAGAAGTTGCCGTCGATAATTCTCGTTCATGGGTAACCAGCGGAAATACAAATGATCTGGGTCGCGTCGGCCTTTCTCTAACAACCGGCAGAAAGTATGTAATCTGGGCTTATCCAAATGGCGAACAATCACGATCATTTGCACCTAAGAAGTTAGAGATCACCAATTACTCACCAGATACACATTCAGTTCTTTCAACCACTTTCGCGCTACCAAACGTCAAAGTTAAGGTCTTAACCTCAACAGGCGGTGACAATGTTTACGGTTGGTTCACGGTCAGCAGTTGGGATTCTCTGACTTCAACAGCGCTCGAACTTTCCAATGGCTCACTCGATAGCAAGGGTTATGCAGCTCTAACTTTAGATAACGGTAACTACCAACTACGTTTCTGGCCTGGCAAGGGCGCAAAGGGCGTTCAAAAGATTGTCAGAATCAAAGTTGACGGCACCACTATCACAACAATTGATGGCTTTATCGTAGGTTCAGATTCTCTAGCCAGCAGCCTTGTCACTGCAAAGCTTCCAAGCGGAAACATCTCTGGAGTAATCCGCGATGCCGCTTCAACTGCGGTTTCGAGCGCACTTGTAGCCGCCTATCGCGCCGATGACAGCACAAAATTTGTCACGACTTCAACCGATGCCAACGGAAATTACATGCTTAATCTTGATCTCACATATTCATGGATTGTGAAATCAGTAGATCCTGTCTCTGGTTATGCAGGTTTGCTCAATATCGCTTCACGTTCACCATCTAACGATGTCTTGGCTAACCAGAACATCTCGCTATCAACCCCACCGGCCTCATAAATGGCAGAAAAAGCCTATAAACGATCGCTTTTAACAGCCTTGCTGTCATTGGCATTTGTTGCACCCTTTATCGCGCCAGCATATGGCGCACCTCCCGCGGTGCCCACAATCACATCAATTGTTGAGAGCACTAACGCTGCATACGACGCCGGAAGCCTGACAGTTAACTGGGGCGCAGTTTCAGGTGCAACAAGTTATTCAGCGATGTTGACTAAGCAGAATTCAAATGAAACACCCACCGTTATTACCAATGAAGATGCAACTCAGCGCCAAGTTACTTTCCGCGGATTACGCGGCGGAACTATTTATATTGTGCAAGTCAAGGCATTTACCGGCGTGGATTCAAGTGCCTGGTCAACAAATACTCGTACCGCTATCCCAAAGACTTTCCCCAAAGCTCCAGCAAAACCGACAGCAGTTAAAGGTGTTGGCAGAGCCACAGTGACTTGGACCGCGCTACTTGCAACAGAGCGTGGTGGCTACGAAGTTACCGCTTACATTGTTTCCAAGGTCGGAACAACGACGAAGGTTGAAGTATCTGGTACTTCTACAGAGGCGATCGTTACCGGCCTTAGCAACGGTTCTGCAAATGAGTTTACCGTCACCGCTGTCACCGCAGCAGGAGCGGCAGGATCGACTTCAGATAAGTCAGATTCAATCACCCTAGATGACGTTCCTTCAACGCCGGCCGCACCCACACTTGAGATCACTGCAAATTCAGGTGAAATCAAATCAAATTGGAACCCACCAACAAGTAATAATGGCAGCGATCTCGTTTCTTACACGGTTAACCTTCTAAAAGATGGCGTTCAGTTTGCAACCAAGCTTGTTGAGAAACTCTCTGACACTTTCGAAACCTTTACCGGCCTTCTCTCTGGTAAATACACTTCACGTGTTCTTGCTACAAACGGCATTGGTAAT
>WLDB01000021.1 GCA_009705035.1 Actinomycetota bacterium
ATCGTTGATGAGGCCCAGTCGCTAGAACGCGGAGTCCTGCTGACAGTCCTCTCTCGAATCGGCCAGAACTCTCGAGTGATCTTGACCCACGATGTTGCCCAGCGAGATAACTTGCGCGTCGGTCGCCATGATGGAGTCGTAGCGGTCGTCGAAACCCTCAAAGGCCACCCGCTCTTTGCCCATGTGACTCTGACCCGAAGCGAGAGATCTCCGATCGCTGCTCTCGTGACTGAAATGCTCGAAGGTCCAGCTAGCTAGTTGGACCAATTAGGGAAGGTCCAGCTAGCTAGTTGGCTCGAAACACCCCTCTTTAAATCTCACAGTCGCAATTCGGACATTTGAGACTTCCCCTGTCCTGAGCGGGGCTTTTACTTATCCCCAGATGCAACATTTCCTTAGAATTTGCGACTCACGCATGGATTAATTTGCGACTCACCCCTTCGATTGCAAGTCTAAGCCCCGTTACCACTCCAAAACCTGGAGCCAAAACCTGGAGCTAGCAGGATCTAGAAAAACGAGAGAGAGCGAGGAGGCAGTGATGAAAATCAAGTACAAGCAAGCCTCCTGGACTCTTATCGCCGCATTCCTCATCGCCGCTTCGGCTCAGCCGACAGCTAACGGCCTCGACCTTCCTGGTTCGACCCAGCTCTACTTCCCAGAGGTAGCAGCGCTCAACATCACCACCGGCCAGAGCGGCGAGAGCTCAGTAATGACGCCATTGGCCAATGTCTTTGCCCCAGATATGTCTCGCGTTGCACTGATGGCCCGCCAGGTTGAAATGGCGCGCACCCCATCAGGTGCCAAATATGTAACCCGTCAATTGATGATGGATCAATATCAATGGGGAAAATTTCAATTTACCTGCCTCAACCGTCTCTGGACGAAAGAGAGCAATTGGAACTACAAGGCCCATAATTACAAATCTGGAGCCCATGGAATTCCTCAGGCGCTTCCTGCAAATAAGATGGCGCTCATCTCTTCAGATTGGCGCACCAACCCTGTAACTCAAATTAGTTGGGGCCTTCGCTATATCGAAGATCGATATTCGAGCCCATGTGCGGCCTGGTCGAAGTTTAAGCGCTCGCGCTACTACTAGGGCTTTGTACCTATCTGAAGTGGGCGCATAGTCTCTGCAAAGAAATCATTACCTTTATCATCTACAACAATAAATGCTGGAAAATCCACAACATCAATTTTCCAGATTGCTTCCATTCCTAAATCTTCAAAGTCCAAGACTTCAACTTTTTTGATGCAATCTTGGGCAAGGCGGGCAGCTGGTCCTCCAATAGATCCCAGATAAAAACCGCCATGTTTAGCACAGGCATCGGTGACAGCCTTAGAGCGGTTTCCCTTTGCAAGCATCACATGTGATCCACCGTGGGCCTGGAAGAAATCAACATAGGAATCCATACGCCCAGCGGTCGTTGGACCGAAAGAACCTGATGCATATCCAGCTGGAGTCTTGGCAGGGCCTGCGTAATAAACGGCATGGTTCTTCAAGTAATCAGGCATTGGCTTGCCATCTTCAATCATTGCTTTGATTCGAGCATGGGCGAGGTCGCGGGCGACAACGATTGTTCCGGTCAGCGATACACGAGTCTTGACTGGATACTTTGAAAGTTCAGCACGGATTGCATCCATTGATTGATTGAGGTCAATCTTCACTACGTTATCGTCAAGATGAGAATCAGTGGTCTCAGGCATGAAATGCACTGGATCGGTTTCTAGCTGTTCTAAGAAAATTCCATCTTTTGTAATCTTCGCCTTTGCTTGGCGATCTGCAGAACAGGAGACCGCAATTGCAATCGGTAGAGATGCACCATGGCGAGGTAAGCGGACTACTCGCACATCATGGCAGAAGTACTTACCGCCGAATTGTGCGCCGATTCCAAGGGTGCGAGTAAGGGCAAGTACTTCTTGCTCGAGGGCGAGGTCACGGAAACCATGACCAGTGGCAGCATCCCCTGCTGTTGGTAAGTTATCGAGGTAATGTGTCGACGCTAATTTTGCAGTCTTAGTAGTGTGCTCCGCGCTTGTTCCACCAATAACAATTGCAAGGTGATAAGGCGGACACGCTGCTGTTCCGATAGAGCGCAACTTCTCATCGAGCCAATTAATGAATGATTTTGGATTAAGTACCGCCTTGGTCTCTTGATAGAGGAAAGACTTATTAGCGCTACCGCCACCTTTAGCGATAAAGAGGAAGTTGTATTCATCTTGATGCTCGCTATCAGCGTAAATCTCGATCTGCGCTGGCAAATTGTTTCCGGTGTTCTTCTCTTCCCAAGTGGTGATAGGGGCCATCTGTGAATAACGCAGATTCAGCTTTGTATAAGCATCGTAAACACCTTGCGCAATTGCTACTTCATCCTTTGATTCGGTCAGAACAAATTGACCTTTCTTACCCATCACAAGCGCTGTTCCGGTGTCTTGGCACATTGGCAGAACGCCGCCAGCTGCAATGTTGGCATTCTTTAAAAGGTCTAAAGCCACGAAGCGATCATTAGCCGATGCTTCGGGATCCTGCAAAATATTTGCTAGTTGCTGCAAGTGCTCTGGGCGCAGATAATGATTGATATCGTGAATCGCAACTTCAGTTAACTTAGCAATTGCCTCAGGTGTTACTTGTAAAAACTCTTTATCGCCGAGCTTTACAACTGAAACTCCATCAGTGCCAAGCGAACGGTATTTTGTGGTGTCAGCGCCAAGTGGCAGTAAATCTGAATATGAAAATGTGGGAGACATCGTTATGACTCCTTCTTAGCAGCGGCCAACTTAGCTTTAGCACCATCGAGCCACTCTTGGCAGATCTTCGCCAGCTCTTCGCCGCGCTCCCAGAGCTTTAGTGACTCTTCAAGAGATGCACTCCCATCTTCTAGGGATTCAACAATCTCAGCTAGCTCATCACGGGCTGCCTCATACGAAAGCTTCTTTTCGGCCATGAGGTAAATCTACTCCTGTCATCGCAGAGAATTTGTTAGAGGATAGTGGCGCTGGTCTCGCCCTTAGCGACCTTAATCGCGATGACTTCGCCCTTGGATAGCTGCTTTGGGTCGCGAATTACATCGCCCTTCGCATTGCGCACTACCGAATAGCCCCGGTCGAGGGTTGATTGGGGGGAGAGCGATCTCAAGTGAGCAGTGATTGCCTTCAGCTCTTTTCTTTCGGCATCAATTGTGGCGGTAAAGCTTCGGGTCGATCTCTGTCGTAAATCTTTTAATTCATCATGAAGTATTGCGATAAATGCTCCTGGGTCTTTCATCACAGGTCGAGAGCGAAGCTGCGAGATAAAGTTACTTTCATAATCAATGCGCGCAGTAAGTGCCCTGGTTGCCCGATCTCGCAACTTCTCAATCGTTGCAATCTCCTCAGCAATATCTGGAACAACTCGCTTTGCTGCATCAGTTGGTGTCGATGCTCGATAGTCAGCTACCAAATCAAGAAGCGGTGAATCTTTCTCATGGCCGATAGCGCTGACAATTGGAGTTTCACAAGAAGCTGCTAGGCGAATCAGAGATTCATCGCTAAAGGGCAAGAGATCTTCAAAAGAACCGCCACCACGAGTAATGATGATGACATCAACATCTGGATTAGCTTCAAGTTCTCGTAGCGCGGCAGAGACCTCAACGACAGCAGCTGCGCCCTGAACTGTCACTTCGCGAATTTCAAACTCAACTGCGGGCCAGCGACGTCGTGCATTTTCAACAACATCTTTCTCGGCATCAGTATTGCGCCCACAGATTAAGCCAACTTTGCGAGGCAAGAGCGGGAGTAAGACCTTACGATCAATTGAAAAAAGTCCTTCGCTTGCCAATAATGATTTGAGAGCTTCAAGTCGCGCCAATAATTCACCAACGCCAACTTGGCGAATCTCTTTCGCTGCCATTGAAAGTGTTCCGCTCTTGGTATACCAAGAGGGCTTTGCATAGATGACAACGCGGGCATTAGCTGGCAAGGGCTTTACCGTAGCAATCACGCTCTTATGGCACATTACTGAAATGCTCATATCTGCACTGGTATCGCGTAGACGCATAAATGCCATCATTCCGCTGCGTTCATTGAGCTCTGCTATCTCGCCTTCAATCCAAATCGGACCAAGGCGGTCGACATACTCTTTTATTGCTTCAGTGACCACGCGCACTGGCGCGGGAGATTCACTTGAAGTTTGGAACATGGGGCAAGGCTAATAGACTGCGGCTATGGGAAAGAGAGTTTTAATCGCTGCGCCGCGTGGATATTGTGCCGGCGTAGATCGCGCCATTGTCACTGTAGAGAAGGCGCTTGAGCTCTATGGAGCTCCCCTCTATGTCCGTAAAGAGATTGTCCATAATAAGCACGTTGTTGCAACTCTTGAACAACGTGGCGTTATCTTTGTTAATGAGACCGATGAAGTTCCCGAAGGTAAGACCGTTGTCTTCTCAGCACATGGCGTGTCACCTGCTGTGCATGCTGATGCCGCTGCGCGCAACCTAAAGACAATTGATGCAACATGTCCTTTGGTAACTAAAGTTCATAATGAGGTTAAGCGCTTTGCTACCGATGACACCGAAATTTTGTTAATTGGTCACGCTGGACATGAAGAAGTTGAAGGAACAGCTGGAGAAGCACCAGGCAAAGTCATTGTTGTCGATGGCCTTGATGGTGCGCGCAACGTGCAACCAACTCCTGGCAAAAATCTTGTCTGGCTGACTCAGACCACCTTAAGTGTTGATGAGACGATGCAATCTGTAGAAATCTTGCGTGAGCGTTTTCCTGAGATTGCAAGCCCTCCATCAGATGATATTTGTTATGCAACCCAGAATCGCCAAGAAGCAATCCGTGCGATTGCGGCTCAATCTGATTTGGTTCTGGTTGTGGGATCGACGAACTCTTCTAATTCAGTGCGCCTGGTTGAAGTTGCTCTCGAATACGGCGCAAAGGCTGCTTACTTAGTTGATTATGCTGATGAAGCGAAAGATGAGTGGCTCACCGGTGTTGAAACAATTGGCGTCACAAGCGGCGCTTCAGTGCCCGAGATACTCGTAACTGATTTACTGAAGTGGCTTGAATATCATGGCTTCCATGATCAGCAAGAGGTAGAGGCGAAGAAAGAGTCACTTACCTTTGCGCTTCCACAAGAGCTTCGCTCAGAACTTAAATCTGCGAGCAAGTAATTGGTTGCAACAACAACCCAGCAGAGTGTCATCCTGCAGGGAGAGCCTGTCGCGGTAAAGGTTTATCAAAGTGATCACTGCAAAGCTGATGCGATTTTGGTCCATGGATTTACCGGAAGTAAAGAAGATTTTGACTTTATTGGGCCTCTTTTGGCAGAGCGCGGATACCGTGTTACTACATTTGATAATCGTGGCCAATATCAATCTCCGCATAGCCTTCGCGAAGATGCGTACACAACTGCTTCTATCGCCCGCGACATCATCGAACTCGTTGCTCATTTGAAGATGGATAAGCCGCATCTCTTTGGACATTCTTTAGGCGGAGTGATTGCACAAGTGACTGCAGCAACTTCTCCAGATACTTTTGCGTCATTAACCTTGATGTGTTCGGGCCCAAAACCTGGCCCCGATACAAGCGATTTACAATCTATGCTCGAGCAATTTCCGGGCCACACAATGGAGAGCGCTTGGGATAAATTAATGAGTCCGGGATACATCGGCCACCCACGAATAGATCTAATGAAGAGCCGTTGGTTGGCAAGTGATATGCGCTCAGTGCTGACTCATGCAGAGATCTTGGCAACTTTTCCATCACGTACGAAAGAGATTGCCGCAACCGGAATCGCGGCTCATGTCATCTATGGCGATGGTGATGATCGTTGGCCGCTTGAAATGCAAGATCAAATGGCTTCAGATTTATTGGCACCAGTCACTGTGATTGCAGATGCCGGGCATTGTCCGAACGAAGATCAACCTAGTGCTACCGCAAAAGCGATTGCTGACTTCTGGGATTTACATTAAGCCTTAGCTGCAACCCGTGCTTTTGATGGGCGGCTCTTCGCCTTCTCATTAAGGAATTGAAACCATCCATAGATTGAAGCAATCAAAAGGTATGGAGCAACGCTGGCAAGAGATGCGATGAAATCTACACCGAGGCGAGAGATGCTTAAACCCACGTTGAAAATTGTGTAGGTCAGCGTTGTTGCAGCATATGCAAGAGGTGGCGTAACGGCTGAGACATACCGAGTACCAGGGCGACCATAGGCAACACCGCCATATGTAACTGCGATGAGAACGATTCCTGATAGAAATCCAGCACCATTGCGAAATGTAAGTTCAAGAAAGGTAAAGAGCGCGATAAAGAGGGTTTGCAAAACAACGATTCCCTCTTTCTTAAGGCCCGGACCCGTCATGACCGGAAGCTTCCTTTTATCTTTCATCTGCTGCTATTCCTCTTCTTTTTCAGCAACATCGATAATCTCTACATCGATGTAATCATCTTCGCCTTCGATATCAGGGTTGCTGAGATCGCGGACATCCGATGGGGCATCAGGATAATCGATTCCAAGCTTCTCTCTATCGCCCGCAACGCCTAATTTATTGATACGTATTGCAGGGGAGAGAACGGTCTTCTGTGCGGTTGGAATCAAATCGTCATAAGCCTTTGAGACTCCATTGACCGCCTTACCGACGGCGATGATTTTTGTGTGTAAGAGGGTGAGATTCTTAAGGAAGGTCCCTGCAATCTTAGTGATGTCATCTGCGCTTTCGGCTAATTTGTTGCGAGAGAAGATATGACCGACTGCGCGCAATAACGCCATCATCGAAGTTGGTGTTGAGATTGTGACGCCAACCTTAAATGCCTTCTCTAATAGCTGTGGATCAATGCGCAGCGCCTCAGCGAGAAGTGTTTCAAATGGCAGAAAGAGAATGACAGAATCTGGCGAACCTTGCGATTTGTGATAACCACGCTTTGAGAGCGCCTCTATATGTTTGAGCAGATCTTTGGTGTGCAACAGAAGATACTCATCTCGTTCATCTTGTACTTCGGTAGCAAAAGCATCAAGAAATCTATCGAAGGGAAATTTAGAGTCGATAAAGAGGCGAGCGCCCCCTGGCATCTTGACGGTTACATCAGGAATTCCGGATGAATCAGAGTCAGTGGTTGAGCGCTGTGCATCGTATTCAATTCCTTCGCGCAAACCAGCTTGCTCTAACAAGAGCTCAAGTTGTGCTTCGCCAAACTTTCCGCGAGATTGTGAATTAGATAGAGCACCAGCAATTTTGCGAGTCTCATCAAAGAGCGAGGAGCTAGCAAGACGCATCTCGTTGATTGTGCCTTTGAGTTCGGTCTCAGATTGGATTCTCTTCTCGCTAGCATCTTGGGCCTGAACGCGCATACGTTCGACCGTTGACCGCATCTCTTCCATCTGCGTTGCGATTTTTGCTTGGCTCTCGTTCTTGCCTTCAGCGTCTTTCAATCGCTCTTCGCTTTTTTCAAGGAGAGCTTTTAAGGTAGCGAGATCGGTTGAGGATCCGCCGCTCTGCGCGCGGCCGAGATGGATTCCGATTATTAGGCCAATAGAGATACCAACTAATAGGAGAAGAGCTGTAATGAGTGAGTTGGGGAGTGAGTTCGACATAGGGATATCGTCGCAGTCAGGGCAGACAAATCCCTTAATTTCACTTATCCACAGGGCAGACCGTAGGCTCACTCACTATGAGCCTCTCAATTGGAATCGTTGGCCTGCCGAATGTCGGAAAATCGACCCTCTTTAACGCCCTCACTAAGAACAATGTCTTGGCCGCGAATTACCCCTTCGCCACCATCGAACCCAATGTCGGAGTAGTCGGCGTACCCGATGCTCGATTGGCACAGCTCGCCACAATCTTTAATTCAGAGAAGTTGCTACCTGCAGCGCTTTCATTTGTAGATATCGCCGGAATTGTAAAAGGCGCATCAGAAGGCGCGGGCCTTGGAAATAAGTTCCTCGCCAATATTCGCGAAACTGATGCAATCTGTCAGGTCATTCGCGTCTTTACCGATGGCGATGTTGTGCACGTTGATGGACGGGTAGATCCTTCTAGTGATATCGAAACGATAAATACCGAACTCGCGCTCGCTGATTTACAGACAATCGAGAAAGCGATTCCACGTCTTGAAAAAGAGGCGCGCACCGATAAATCAAAGAGCTCGGTTCTCGAAGCCGTAAAGGCTGCAGAGGCACATCTGCAATCAGGAAAGCCACTCTCAACTTCAAAGGTGGATCTTGCGCTGATTCATGAACTGCACTTACTTACTGCGAAGCCTTTCCTCTATGTATTTAACGTTGATGCTGCCGAACTTGGTGATACCGCACTTCGTGCAAAGTTATCTGCACTCGTTGCACCGGCGGAGGCCATCTTCTTAGATGCAAAGACTGAGGCAGAGCTTGCAGAACTCAGTGATGAAGATGCAATGGAGCTACTTGAAGCAGTTGGAATGACTGAACCTGGTCTTGCAACTCTTGCTCGCGTCGGTTTCGATACTTTGGGGCTACAAACATATTTAACAGCTGGACCAAAAGAGGCGCGTGCCTGGACAATTCATAAAGGCGACACCGCTCCAATGGCAGCTGGAGTAATTCATACCGATTTCCAAAAAGGATTTATCAAGGCAGAAATTGTTTCATATGCAGATTTGATTGCTGCGGGATCAATGGCAGAGGCAAAGTCAGCAGGCAAGGTCCGGATGGAAGGCAAGGATTACGTCATGCATGATGGCGATGTCGTTGAATTCCGCTTTAATGTATAAGAAGCTGTGAGTGGCGGCACTATTTAGGCACCAATAAATTAAGCGCTAAAACCGAAGAATCTCCAATTTTTAGATTCCGTTGGTGGTTTTGATAGAAAACGCACACCTGTTGTTCATCTTCTACAGCCATTCTAAAGGCGTGAAAAATGGAGAGAGCTCTTATATCGACCGCGATTTAAGCTGGCTCGATTTTAATACGCGCGTACTAGAGCTCGCAGAAAATCAGCACCTGCCTCTGCTTGAGCGAGCGAAGTTCCTTGCAATCTACGCATCAAATTTAGATGAGTTCTTTATGGTCCGCGTTGCTAGCCTGAAGCGAAAAATAGAGTTTGGAAGCAACGAGAAACTGATCTCTGGCATGACACCTCGCGAACTGCTTTCAGTGATTCATCAAAGAGTGAGAGAGTTGCAAGAGCGCGTTCTCTTCTTATTGGAGAAGGATTTAAAGCCTCATCTATCTAGCCAAGGCATCAAGCGAGTCCGCTGGGATTCTCTATCTGAACTTGAGCGCAAACCCCTTACTCAAAAATTTGTTGATGAGATTTTTCCTGTGCTCACCCCGCTAGGTTCAGATCCTACACATCCGTTTCCGCACATCTCGGGTCTTTCGCTCAATCTTGGAATCATCTGTCGAGCCGGTGATAGTGGTGAGGAGCAATTTGTGCGCGTCAAGGTTCCATCAAATGTCTCTCGCATGATTCGAATCAATGACACAGATAATTCATATATCCTGATTGAAGATCTCATCGCAGAGCATCTACATATTCTTCTTCCCGGAGCAAAAATTGAAGAAATCTATTTTTTCCGCGTCACTCGTAATCAAGATTTAGAAATTGATGAAGATGATGCCGAAGATTTGCTTGAGTCTCTCGAAGAAGAGCTCTCGCGCCGTAAATTTGGTTCAGCTGTCCGCCTAGAAGTTGAGCGTGGAGTCGCTACGCGCTTACTTGAGAAATTAGTCGAAGAACTCGAAATCTCGAATACAGAAGTTTTCTCACAGAATCCGCCGCTGGACTTAACTTTCCTATTCGAAATGTATGAGCTAGATATCCCTGCTCTCAAAGATGCGCCACTGCGCTCGGTTCACCCGCATATTCTTGACGGTATTGATCGCCACGATGCTGATACCTTCTTTGCAGCGATTAGAGATGGCGAGATTTTGTTGCACCATCCCTACCAAACCTTTACTTCAACAGTAACTCGCTTTGTCGAGCTCGCAGCCCAAGACCCTAAAGTTCTTGCAATCAAGCAGACTCTCTATCGCACATCCGGTGATTCTCCGATCATGCAGGCTCTTATCGAAGCAGCAAAGTCAGGTAAGCAAGTATTAGCAGTTATCGAGCTACGCGCCCGTTTCGATGAACAAGCCAACGTACGTTGGGCTAAGAAGTTAGAAGATGCTGGTGCGCATGTTGTTTATGGAGTGATGGGGCTTAAGACCCACGCTAAGGCGAGCCTTGTTGTTCGTAAAGAGGATAGCGGTCTGAGCGTTTACTCTCATATTGGCACAGGAAATTACAACCCAAAGACAGCGCGCATCTATGATGATTTGGGAATCCTTAGTGCAGATGAAAATTTAGGACAAGATTTACTTAAACTCTTCAACCAATTGAGCGGTGTTCTCTCGCAATCTGAGTTCTCTCGTCTCATAGTTGCACCACAAGGAATACGCAAGAGCCTAACCCAGATGATTGCGCGCGAGAAAGCTAATCATTTAGATGGGAAAACTTCGCGAATTCGCTGGAAAGTTAATTCACTCGTGGACAACCAAATTATTGATGCACTCTATGACGCTGCTCAGGCAGGAGTCCCAATCGAGTTAATAGTTCGCGGAACATGTTCGCTTCGCTTTAGTAAGGTTGCTAAATTTGAGAATGTTCGAATCCGTTCAATCTTAGGTCGCTTTCTCGAGCACTCTCGCATCTATAACTTTCACAATGATGGTGCCCCTGAGTTCTATATCGGTAGTGCCGACATCATGGAGCGCAATCTAGATAGACGAGTAGAGGCGCTAGTTCGTATTGATCAACCTGAACACCAGCTTCAACTCTCTGAGATTCTCGATCTATCTATATCCGAGAGATTCCGTGCTTGGAGAATGAATCGTGACGATAAATGGGATTACTCAAAGAGTGATTCTGAAGGAAAGGCACTGGAAGATTTCCAGGAGCACTTCATCGAGAGGTACAAAAAATGATAAGAGCAGCTGGCGCAATTATTTGGCGCGAAAATTCACCGCTTGAGGTCGAAGTTCTTGTTATCCATCGTCCTCAGTATGACGATTGGTCTTTTCCAAAAGGCAAAGTTGATGAGAATGAATCATCTATCGGTGCCGCTTATCGCGAAGTAAAGGAAGAGACCGGCGTAGATGCAATTTTTGGTCAGTACCTTGGTACAACTTCTTACAAGGTTGAAGACCATAAGAAGAAAGTTAAGTACTGGATGGCAAAGGCTGGCAATAAGTCAGTGCCTTTCACTCCAAATTCCGAGGTCGACAAAATTGAATGGGTGGATATCAAAACTGCACGCCACTTCTTAACTCACGATGAAGATCGAGAGCTCCTAGAAGAATTCGTTGCGCGCGAGCGATATTCAGAGACGCTGGTTTTGTTGCGCCATGCTAAAGCTGTAAAGCGAAGCGAGTGGACAGATTACGATCTTGATCGCCCACTGAGTAACGATGGGCTCGAGCAGAGCCAACTATTGGTTAAGCAACTTGAGCCATTTAATCTGCAGGCGATTTATTCATCGGATGCGACGCGCTGTTTCTCAACTGCTGAGCCTTTTGCACAGAAGATGGGATTGAAAGTTAATCTCTCGCAATCCCTGAACGAAGAGAGTTTTGATAAAAGCTCAAAGACTGCCCTTGAATATGTTCGTCAGTTGATGAAGTTTGAAGGCAACCAGCTTGTAGTTGGCCACAATCCAATAATCCCGCATATCCTCACAAAGATTGCGCGAGTGGAATATTCATCAGATGACTTGAGTCCCGCAGATGCGTGGATTGTCCATCACCGTGGAGATAAAGTCTTAGCTGTTGAATTCCTTGCGCGACCAATGATTTAAATCAAAACTACGATTTAAGCCAATCAAGTCTCTGTAAAACTATTCCTTCACGCAACGCCCAAGGGCATTGTGCAATTTTGCTGATTCCGAAACGCTCCATAGCTTTTTGAGCAACCACCGCTCCTGCCACAATTTGGCGTGCGCGACTTTCAGAGACACCAGGCAGCCCTGCACGATCACTGCTGCTCATTTTCGCCAATTTATTAGTGATGGTATTGAGGCCTTCTAAAGTGAGTGAATCACCTCTCTCTGGCAGATAGTGAAGTTGTAGGCGACGTAAAGTTCGAAAGGTCTTGCTAGTGCCAATCGCAGTTCGCTTTAAATTATCACCGATCTCTTTTGCCAACGGTTTTAAAGTTTCGTCAATATGCGTAGTCATCTTTGAAAGAGATTTCTCAGTAAATGGATCACCTTGTAAAAACTGCCTAGTCATTCGACTTGCACCAAGCATTACGGAATTTGAATATCGTGGGATCTCTTGATTGCCCGTTGCAATCTCAAGTGAACCACCACCGATATCGAGCATGATGATGTCACCGGCGGACCAACCCAGCCAACGTCTTGCTGCCAAGAATGTGAATTTTGCTTCATCTTCACCAGAAAGAACTTGAAGATCGATTCCTGTTTCATCAGAGACCAGTTGGATTAAATCTTCTGAGTTATTTGCTTCTCTAATTGCAGAAGTTGCAAAGGCAAGCGTTTCATCAATGATTACATCGCGAGCTTCATTCTTTAGATGTGTAAGTGTCTTTAAAAGAGTTGCTATTCCCTCTTGAGAGATATGCCCATCAGCTGTGAGATATTCAGCGAGACGAATCTCTTCTTTAAAGCTCTGATATGGAATAGGTGCGGCACCTTGATGGGCATCCATAATCTGAAGATGAACGGTATTTGATCCGACATCGAGGACTCCCAAGCGCATCCGATAAGTGTATTGACTCAATATTCATTTAAATGAACTCAATCTAAACAAACGGCGTTTATGTCGAACGAGGGCTCTAAGGTAAGATTTGGGCAGGACCCAATAGGGCTTATTAAACAAAGGTTTCAATCCATGCCAAAAGTTCAGCCACATCTTAAAGACCTGCCTGTAAGAACCCGCGACAGTATTCGTAACGTCGCAATCATCGCCCACGTTGACCACGGCAAGACAACACTGGTTGATGCGATGCTCTGGCAGTCGGGAGCTTTTGCGGCACATAAGAAGCAGGATGAAGGCCAAGATCGCATGATGGACTCGATGGATCTCGAGCGCGAAAAGGGAATCACCATTCTTGCCAAGAACACCGCGGTTCGTCGCGGTGATTCAGTCATCAACATTATCGATACACCAGGCCACGCTGACTTCGGTGGCGAAGTAGAGCGCGGTCTTGAAATGGTTGACGGCGTTATTTTGTTAGTCGATGCCTCAGAAGGCCCGCTGCCACAGACACGCTTTGTATTGCGCAAGGCACTTCAGAAGAACCTTCCAGTTATCTTGCTCATCAACAAAGTTGACCGCCCTGACTCACGTATCGCTGAAGTTGTTGATGAGGCTTACGAGCTATTCCTTGATCTCGATGCCAATGAAGATCAAATTGATTTTCCTGTTGTCTATGCATCCGCCAAGAACGGTCGCGCATCATTGACACGTCCAGCAGATGGTGGATTGCCAGAAGAAGAGAACCTCGATGTTCTCTTCCAAGTAATTCAAGACACTGTTCCGGCACCTGTCTATCATGAGGGCGCACCTTTACAGGCGCACGTAACAAACCTTGACTCATCTCCATTCCTTGGTCGTCTTGCATTGATGCGTATCCACGAAGGAACCCTTAAGAAGGGTCAATCAGTTATGTGGATGAAGACAGATGGAACGCAAGAGCGGGTAAAGATTTCTGAACTTTTGATTACAGAAGCGTTAGAGCGCGTTCCTGGTCTTGAAGCAGGACCGGGTGACATTGTTGCTATTGCAGGTATCGAAACAATTACATTGGGTGAGACTCTTGCAGATCTTGAAAACCCATATGCACTTCCGCTCATCAAGGTTGATGAGCCATCAATTTCTATGACGATTGGTATCAACACTTCACCTTTGGCCGGAAAGTCAGGCAAGTTGCTGACCGCTCGCCAGGTTAAGGATCGTCTCGATAAGGAGCTCGTAGGTAACGTTTCACTTCGTATTCTCAACACCGAACGCCCAGATGCCTGGGAAGTTCAGGGTCGCGGAGAGCTTCAGCTAGCTGTTCTCGTTGAAATTATGAAGCGCGAAGGCTTCGAATTAACCGTTGGTAAGCCACAGGTTGTTACCAAGACAATTGATGGAAAATTGCATGAACCAATGGAGCGTTTAACAATTGATGCGCCAGAAGATTTCTTGGGTGTCCTTACTCAGTTGATGGCTCTTCGTAAGGGTCGCATGGAACAGATGGTCAACCATGGCACCGGTTGGATTCGCCTTGAGTACAAGGTTCCTTCACGTGGACTGATCGGATTCCGAACAGAGTTCCTTACTGAAACTCGCGGAACAGGTTTGCTTCACCATGTATTTGATTCTTACGAGCCATGGTTCGGAGAACTTCGCACACGCGGAACAGGTTCCCTAGTCTCAGACCGTATGGGTGCAGTCACATCTTATGCACTTCAAGGTGTGCAAGAGCGTGGAACTATCTTCGTTGAACCAGGTGATGAAGTTTACGAAGGCATGGTTATCGGTGAGAATTCACGCGCTGATGATATGGATGTCAACTGTGTTCGCGAAAAGAAGCTTACAAATATGCGCGCATCAGGTACCGATGATTCTGAAAAGTTGATTCCACCTAAGAAGCTCAACATGGAAGGCGCTCTCGAATTCTGTCGTGAAGATGAATGCGTTGAAGTTACACCTGCCGTTGTTCGTATCCGCAAGGTTGTCCTTGATGGTGCAGAGCGCGCTCGTGCAACATCACGTGCAAAGAAGAGCAATCAGAGCTAGCCCAACTCCTTCTTTCATTTAGCCGTAGAATCTCGATATGCGCAAACTTCTCTCATTCCTCGTCTTTGCACTTCTATCAATCTTTTGCGCCACCACCTTCTCCCCAGCGGCAGTTGCACATAGTGGAGTCGTAGCTAGCAACCCCACCGAAGGCCAAGTGCTAACCGAACTCCCTGATGAGATATCGGTGACATTCTCTGAAGAGTTATTGGTGATTGAAGGAAAAGCGGTCAACACTTTAACTTTGACTGCGCAAGACGCGACTCAAGTACCGCTGACTGAAATCAGAGTGGAAGGCAATCTTCTTCGCGCATCTGTGCCAGCAGGTGATTTTCCAGCAGGTCTTTATGAGATGAACTATCGAGTCATTTCTGCCGATGGCCATGAAGTGAGTGATGAGATCACATTCTTGCTCGCAGCCGCAGTTGCTTCACCGGCAACTTCTGCCTCACCAGAGGTGGTTAAATCGGAATCTCAGCCCTTCGCCCTACCGCTGCCTATCGTGCTGGCGATCGCACTTCTCATCGTTGCGGGCGGTTTCTACTTACTAGCAAGGCGCCGTCGCTCAAATTAAGGCTATTTGTCATACCCATAGTGTTGGATTCTGACTGTGAGTAAATCAGATAAAGCGACCGGCTTCCGCCTGCTCGCCAACCCAATTACTCGCCCGCAGTATGAATTTGATCTGGAGCAAAGAGCTGCGATAGCTCACCGCGATAAACCACTGATACTTCAAGGTGCAACCGGCACCGGAAAAACCGTCACCTTGATTGAAGCTGCGATTGATCGCGTTAAGAATGGCGCCAATCCTGATTCGATTTTGATTTTGGCATA
>WLDB01000022.1 GCA_009705035.1 Actinomycetota bacterium
ATTCGAGCGCGTCTCAGGCTTTATCTCTCGCACTCCATCACATGCTCGCATCGTTGCAGGTGGCGCCCCATCAGGTATGCCGGGCTACTTCATCGCACCGACTGTGATCGCAGACCTTCAGCAGGGCGATGAGATGATCCAGAACGAGATCTTTGGCCCAGTCATCACTATCCAGAAGTTCAAAGATGAGGCCCAAGCAATCGAGATGGCTAATGGCGTCGATTACGGCTTGGCATCATCTGTCTGGACAAAGGATCACGGAACCGCGATGCGGATGGCCAAGGCCTTTGACTTCGGATGTGTCTGGATTAACACCCATATTCCGCTAGTGGCCGAGATGCCACATGGTGGATATAAGCGCAGTGGCTATGGCAAAGACCTCTCTAGCTATGGGTTCGAGGATTACACCCGAATCAAGCATGTGATGACCAACTTAGGCGGATAAAACTCGCTCGATAAGGTTGGCCATTTGGCTCTCTGGGTTACATACTTAGGCCTGCAAAACCGTCCCTTACACCGGCTGGGTAAACCAAGCGCACATGCGCCGTTTATCCGAAACTCAAAAGGAGCCCTTCATGGCTAAAGCACTTCCACCTAAGTCACTATCACCCGAAGCACGTTCGATTCTTTCATCACAAATCTCACGTCGCGCAGTTTTCGCTGGCGTCGGAGCAGCTGCAGGTGTTACTGCGCTCGCTTCATGCGGTTCAGGTTCATCTGATGCTGCAAGCACAGTGCGTTGGGCAAACTGGACTCTATACTTAGATGTAGATGAAGCAGGAACAAGTTATCCAACACTTCAAGCCTTTGAAGAGCAATTTGGTATCACTGCAGTTTATACAGAAGATATCAACGATAACGACGAATTTTTCGGTAAGGTGCAAGGCCAGCTCAAGCTTGGTGAAGATATCGGTTACGACATCATCACACCAACAGACTGGATGGCAGGTCGCTTTATCCGTCTTGGTTATACACAAAAATTTGATAAAGCAAATATTCCAAATGCAAAGAATTTGCTTCCAACTCTCGCAAGCCCATCTTTTGATCCAAATCGTGATAACTCACTTACATATCAGAGCATCATGGCAGGCCTCGGATGGAACACCACTGTAAATCCAAAGGGACTGAAAGCAATTGATGACCTATGGACTCCAGCAAATAAGGGAAAGATCATTGTTCTCTCTGAAATGCGTGACACCATCGGCGTCATCTTGCTCTCACAAGGTGTAGATATAACTACAGTTACCGAAGACCAATTCATGAATGCTGTTGACTTCTTGCAGGGCAAGATTAACGACGGATGGATTCGCGGCGTAAAGGGTAATGAGTATAAGGAAGATTTGATTTCAGGAGATGCCACAGCGGTTATCGCATGGGCAGGCGACCTATTCCAGCTCTCTAACGAGAACGAAGGAAAGTTCGACTTCGCAATCCCAGAATCAGGCGGAACAATCTCAGGAGATAACTTCCTTATCCCTTCAACAGCTACTGCTGAGGGTAAGAAGAACGCCGAGACTCTTATCAACTACTACTACGACCCAGCGATTGCTGCAGAAGTTGCTGCATACGTGAACTATGTGACCCCAGTAATGGGTGCGCAGGAAGAGATGGAGAAGATCGATCCAGTATTGGCTAAATCTGAGTACATCTTCCCAACCGAGAAGACTATGTCGCGTTTGAATGTCTTCAAGGCGCTCACTCCAACAGAGGAATCAACCTGGACTGAAGCTTTCCAAAAGGCCGCTGGTAACTAAGTTGGCTGATAAGGCTGCACTTCACGGCGATCTTCGTTTAGAAAAGGTAACAAAGTCTTACGGAGATTTTACTGCTGTTAATGATTTGTCGTTAACAATTCCTGAAGGGTCTTTCTTTGCACTCCTTGGCCCTTCAGGATGCGGTAAAACTACAACGCTTCGTATGGTTGCTGGCCTTGAAGAACCGACTCAGGGAAAAATTTTTCTCGGTCAAAATGACATCACATATACGAAGCCTTATCAACGTCCAATTAATACTGTTTTTCAGAATTACGCGCTCTTTCCTCACTTAACAATTTTTGAAAACATCGCCTTCGGTTTGCGCCGTCGCGGTATTAAAGATGTAAAGGAACCAGTTGAGAAAGCCCTCGATTTGGTAGAGCTTTCTCACCTGGCAGCGCGTAAACCAACTCAGCTCTCTGGTGGTCAACAACAGCGCATCGCACTTGCTCGCGCAATCGTTAACCGCCCGGCCCTCTTACTGCTCGATGAACCATTAGGTGCACTCGATCTCAAGCTTCGTCGCCAGATGCAGATTGAGCTCAAGTGGATTCAAAAAGAAGTAGGTATCACTTTCGTACACGTAACCCACGATCAAGAAGAAGCCATGACTATGGCAGACACGATCGCGGTGATGAATGAAGGAGAGATCGAGCAATTAGGTTCACCTGCAGATCTCTATGACAATCCAAAGACTGCATTTGTTGCTAACTTTTTGGGGCAGTCAAACCTCATTAAGGGAACAATCTCTGGTAATGATGGCGATAACCATATTGTTGATCTCTTTGGACAGAAGATTTCATTGGCCAAGAACCGTTCTCACGCAGTGGATAATTCAATTTACGCAGGAATCCGCCCCGAAAAATTCCGCATCTCACGCGTTGCCACAGCAACTTCTGGAAATATTCTCTCTGGTGGCAAAATCGAAGATGTTTCATACATTGGCGTTTCAACTCAATACCAAGTTCTCATGCCTTGGGGCCAAGAGCTTATGGTCTTCGAACAAAACGATGATGGAGTCGCACCATTTAGCGTCGGCGAAGATGTAAATATTTCTTGGGAAGCAGGATTTACATTCGGTCTGCGCGGTGATGAAGATGCTGAAGCAGGAACAGAAGTAAATCCAGAAGAGATCATTGAAGACGACGAGTAAGCATGGTTAAGACAGGCATCTCTCGCCCAGGCACTCCATACCTTCTTCTCCTACCCGGAGTTGCCTTTCTCTTTACCTTCTTCCTTTGGCCTATCGCCAACTTGGCGCAGACCTCAACTCAGACTCCAATTGCCGGGGGAGATACCGGCGAATACGAGCAGAGCCTTCGTTGGCAGAACTACATCGATGCTTTTCTTGAAAATAAAGAGCAATTCGGTCGCTCATTTCTCTATGCAGCGATTGCAACACTTGCTGCGCTAGCTATTGCTTATCCATTGGCATATGCGATTGCATTTAAGGCCGGCAAGATGAAGAACGTTCTTCTCGTTCTCGTCGTTGCACCGTTCTTCACATCATTCTTGCTCCGCACCATCGCCTGGAAGCAAATCTTGGGAGAACAAGGATTTGTTGTTCCAGTCTTACGAGATTTACATATTATTTCGCCGGCTACGACGTTGACTTCCTCGGCCTTTGCAGTTGTTGCGGGCATGACTTATAACTTCTTGCCTTTTATGACGTTGCCAATCTATGCCTCAATCGACCGTATTGATCCACGTACCCTTGAAGCATCTGGCGACTTATATGCCAACGGAATCACAACTTTCCGCAAAGTAACGCTGCCGCTTTCAATGCCAGGCGTCGTTGCTGGAACCTTACTTACCTTTATTCCTGCCGCCGGTGATTATGTAAACGCGGCAATTTTGGGAAGTCCGCAGACAAAGATGATCGGAAACGTCATTGAATCTCGCTTCTTCAAAGTAGTGGATTACCCAACCGCAGCAGCTCTCTCATTTACATTGATGGCGGCAATCTTGATTCTTGTCACCGTTTATATCCGCAAGGCCGGAACCGAGGAGCTCGTATGAGAACTATCTCGCGCTGGTTCCAACGCAACCTTCTTCGCATCTATGCGTTAATCGCCTTCACATATTTACTTATTCCTGTTATCTACACAATTGCGTTTTCATTTAACAATGGTGGCCGTTCTAACCTGGTTTGGAAGAGCTTCACATTTGATAACTGGCTCAATCCGTGCGGTGCACCTCAAGTATGTGAGGCGCTTGGAAATTCAATCAAGATTGGATTCCTGGCTACGCTCTTCTCGACAATTCTCGGAACGATGATTGCCTTTGCGATTGGCCGCCACAAGTTTAAAGGTCGCTCTACAACTAATCTCATGATCTTCCTACCGATGGCGACACCTGAAATCGTCTTAGGTGCATCGCTACTCTCACTTTTCCTCACTCTTAAGGTGAATCCAGGTTTCTGGCCAACAGTTGTTGCCCACGTAGTTTTCTGTATCTCCTTCGTTGTGGTGACAGTCAAAGCGCGAATCGCCAGTCTTGACCCACGACTAGAACAAGCCGCCATGGATCTCTATGCAAATGAATTTCAGACATTCCGCCGCGTCACTCTGCCGCTGGTAGCTCCAGGAATTGCTGCCGCGGCGTTACTTGCCTTCAGTCTTTCATTCGATGATTTTATTATCACCAACTTCAATTCTGGCACGATGACAACTTTCCCGAAGTTCGTCTATGTCTCTGCTGCCCGCGGAATCCCACCTCAGGCAAATGTGATCGGCTCGGCGATGTTTATCATTGCTCTCTCGATTGTCATCCTCGGACAAATTGTGGGACGTAAGCGCGCCGTTAAATGAAACGTAGCGTTGTAATTCTTGGCTCCACTGGTTCCATTGGTGTTCAAGCGCTTGAGATAGTCGATGCAAATCCAAATCTCTTCTCTGTAATAGCTATCTCATCTACAGGTTCTAATCCAGATGAAGTTATTGCGCAGGCGAAGAAATACAGCGTAAAGATTGTCGGGACAATTAGGAACGCTGATGTAATCCGTGAGGCCCTTCCTGGTGTAACCGTTATCGATGGCCCATTGGCATCGACCGAGCTTGCATCTATGAAGTGCGACGTTGTCCTTAATGCAATTACAGGATCAATTGGTTTAGGTCCAACCCTTGCTGCGATTAAAGCGGGTAATCAATTAGCTCTGGCAAATAAAGAATCACTCGTTGCTGGTGGTTCGTTGGTTATGCCCCTTGCAGCAGCTAATCAAATTCTTCCTGTTGACTCTGAACATTCTGCTATTTGGCAATGTTTGCAAGGCAATAACCGCGCAGATGTTTCAAAGTTGATTTTGACAGCAAGCGGTGGCCCCTTTAGAGATCGCAAAGATTTAAGCGGAGTCACTCTCGCTGAAGCTCTTGCTCATCCAACGTGGTCAATGGGCCCTGTTGTAACGATTAATTCCGCAACGCTTATGAATAAGGGACTTGAAATTATTGAGGCTCATCATCTCTTTGCTATTTCTTATTCTCAGATTGATGCCGTCATTCATCCACAGTCAGTTGTGCATTCGATGGTGGAATTTAAAGATGGTTCAACTATTGCACAAGCTTCTCCGCCAAATATGAAGGGTCCGATTGCGCTAGCAATTAATTACCCTCAACGTACGGACGCAGTAACTGCACCGATTGATTGGACTCAATCTTCTACTTGGAACTTCTCGCCTATCGATGAAACACGTTTTCCCGCAGTGGCATTAGCTCGCCATTGCGGCGCCGTCGGGGGAGCGCTCCCTGCAATCTTTAACGCATCAAATGAAGTTGCGGTTGCAGCCTTTATTGCCGGGCAACTCTCCTTCAATCAGATTATTTCGACGGTATCGAGCATCGTGGCTCGCTTCGAAGGCAGTTCTATTCCAACACTGCGAGATCTCTCAGATGTCAGTGCTATAGAAGAGGATGCAAAAGTAGCAACTCACCTTCTAATCTCAAAGGCGGCAATTTAGTGGAATTTCTTGGCATCGTAGCTTTCGTGATCGCGCTCTTGACTTCGGTCATGCTTCACGAACTCGGACACTTTCTAACCGCACGAAAATTCGGAATGCGTGTCAGTGAATTCTTCGTCGGTTTTGGCAAGCGCATCTGGTCCATCACTCGCGGAGAGACCGAGTACGGCATCAAGGCGATACCAGCTGGCGGTTACTGTCGAATCGAAGGAATGACACCAACTGATGTAATGCTTGATGGAGAAGAGAACCGCGCATTCTGGAGAGCATCATCGCTTAAGAAGTTAATTGTTCTCGGAGCAGGATCATTTGCTCACTTTCTAATCGGCTATATCTTGATCTTCTCAATCTTCTTTGGAGTCGGCTACACAGCGTTGCAACCAACGATTGCTAAAGTCGAACCAGGTTCACCTGCCGCTTCTGCGGGGCTTCTTGCTGGCGATACGGTCTTGGCAATTAATGGCCAGACCGTAAAGAACTGGCGCGAAGATATTTCAAAGATTGCACAAGGTGGCGGAAAGCCGTTGGCACTCCTCATTGATCGCAATGGTTCACAGCTCACGATTACAGCTACCCCTGAATATTTAGCAGCTGAAAAGAGATATCGCATCGGTATCTACTCAAGTATCGGCAAAGAACGAGACTCATTTTTAACAGCCACATCTGAAGCCGGTCAAGCAATTTGGGTACTGACTCGCGAATCCGCTAAGTCTTTAGTTGCATTGCCTACCAAAGTTCCAGATCTCTTCCGTCAGACCTTCCTCGGTGAAGAACGCGATCCTGAAGGTTTGGTGGGAGTAGTTGGCGCTGCACGAGTATCTGGTGAAGCAGTTGGTAGCGAAAGACTTAACACCAATGAGCGCCTCACTACTTTTATTCTTCTTGTGGCAAGCTTAAATATTTTCGTCGGTATCTTTAACTTGCTCCCAATCTTGCCGCTTGATGGTGGTCATATGGCAGTTGCAATCGCAGATGAATTCCGTGCGTTCTTCGCACGACTGCGTGGTCGACCACGACCTGCGCCGATTAACGTAAATGTGCTCACACCAGTGACGGCGGTCATCGTTGTGTTGCTTGGAATTCTCACTGTGATACTTCTTCTTGCCGACATCTTTAATCCCATCTCGCTCAATCTATAAATCTGAGGCAGAATACGACCTATGGTTGATCTCGGAATTCCTACTGCACCACTCAAGCCTCTCGCTCCTCGTCGTAAGACGCGTCAGCTCAAAGTTGGCTCTGTCGGAGTTGGTTCAGATTCACCAGTAAGCGTTCAATCTATGTGTACGACCTTGACCTCCGATGTAAATGCAACCCTCCAGCAAATTGCCGAACTCACCGCTGCCGGCTGCCAAATCGTTCGCGTTGCTGTTCCGTCGCAAGATGATGCTGATGCGTTGGCGCAGATTGCCAAAAAATCTCAGATTCCCGTAATTGCGGATATTCACTTTCAACCAAAATATATCTTTGCAGCTATCGATGCTGGGTGCGCAGCAGTTCGTGTAAACCCTGGCAATATCAAGCAATTCGATGACAAAGTTAAAGAAGTTGCTAAGGCTGCAGGAGATGCTGGAATTCCAATTCGCATCGGCGTAAATGCGGGCTCACTTGATCCACGTCTTCTTGCAAAGTATGGAAAGGCCACTCCTGAAGCACTTGCAGAATCAGCGCTATGGGAAGCATCGCTCTTCGAAGAACATGGCTTCAGCGATATCAAAATTTCTGTAAAGCATCACGATCCTGTCACGATGGTGAGCGCATATCGTTTACTAGCAGCGCAATGCGATTATCCATTGCACCTAGGTGTCACAGAGGCAGGACCACTTTTTCAGGGCACGATCAAATCTGCTACTGCATTTGGAATTCTCTTAGCTGAAGGTATTGGCGACACAATTCGCGTCTCTCTATCTGCGCCTCCAGTTGAAGAAATCAAGGTTGGTATGTCAATCCTTGAGTCACTCAACTTGCGTCAACGTAAACTCGAAATCGTCTCTTGCCCATCATGTGGCCGCGCTCAAGTAGATGTCTATACCTTGGCTGAAAAAGTCCAAGCAGGACTTGAAGGAATGACTGTGCCACTTCGCGTTGCAGTGATGGGTTGTGTTGTGAATGGTCCAGGTGAAGCGCGCGAGGCAGATCTCGGCGTTGCATCAGGTAATGGCAAGGGCCAGATCTTCGTAAAGGGTCAAGTAATCAAGACTGTCCCTGAAGCGATGATTGTTGAAACTCTTATCGAAGAGGCTATGCGTCTTGCAGAAGAGATGGAAGCAGCGGGCGTAGCATCAGGTGCGCCTTCGGTCGTTACTCAGTAATTCTCAGATAGGGTATCGCCATGTTGCGAATGTCCACACTCTTTCTTCGTACCCTGCGCGATGACCCGGCTGATGCTGAGGTTCCTAGCCATCGCCTTTTAGTACGAGCCGGATATATCCGCAGAATTGCCGCAGGTATTTATTCATGGCTACCACTTGGCGTAATCACACTTCGCAATATCGAAAACATTGTCCGCCAAGAGATGGACGCCGCAGGTTTTCAAGAGGTGCACTTTCCTGCAATGCTGCCTCGCGAACCTTATGAAGAGACAAATCGTTGGAACGATTACGGACCAGATTTATTTCGCTTACAAGATCGCAAAGGCACAGATTATTTATTAGGCCCTACCCACGAAGAGATGTTTACCTTGATGGTAAAGGGCGAATACTCATCGTATAAAGATTTGCCACTCGCGCTCTATCAGATTCAAACGAAATATCGAGACGAAGCCCGCCCACGTTCAGGAATCATTCGTGGTCGTGAATTTGTGATGAAGGATTCTTACTCTTTTGATCTTAATGATGAAGGATTAGTTGCTTCCTATCAGCGCCACCGCGCTGCCTATATCAAGACCTTTGATCGCCTCGGTATGAAATACAACATCGTTGCAGCTGTTGCTGGCGCGATGGGCGGTTCTTCCTCAGAAGAATTCTTAGCTCCATGCCCAACAGGTGAAGACACTTATGTTCTCTGTCCAAAATGTGGTTACGCCGCAAATGTCGAAGCGATGGTGACAAAAGTTGCCCCAGTAGATTCTTCAGCGACTCCAGCGTTACAGGTTATTGATTCTCCTAATACACCAACTATCGACACCTTAGTCGCGCTCCTCAATGCAAACTTTGGTGGGGGATTCACGGGGGCGTCAACTCTTAAGAATGTAATGCTCATGGCAGATGAGAATGCAATCTCTGTTCTTGTTCCGGGTGATCGCGAAGTTGATCTCAAGCGCTTGCAAGCAAACCTTGCTGGCGTCAATGAGATACGAGTATTCGAAGAAGCAGATTTTGCTAAGTTCCCTGGGTTGGTTAAGGGATATATCGGTCCGCAAGATGCCAAGAAAAATGGCATCACGGTTTATGCAGATCCACGTATTGCGCCAGGAACAGCCTGGGTGACTGGTGCTAACCAGAAAGATAAGCACGCACTCAACGTTACTAATGGGCGCGACTTTGAAGTTGATCATTACATTGAAGCGGCAGAGATTCGCGAAGGTGATTCATGCCCATCATGTGCAACTGCCGTGGTTATCGATCGTGCAATTGAGATTGGGCATATCTTCCAACTTGGTCGCAAGTATGCTCAGGCACTTAACCTCACAGTTCTCGATCAGAACGGTAAATCTCAAGTAGTAACAATGGGCTCATACGGAATCGGCGTATCACGCGCGGTTGCTGCAATTGCAGAACAAACCCATGACGAGATTGGCCTCTCATGGCCAGTCGAAGTAGCGCCCGCAAAGGTGCATATCGTGGTAGCCGGAAAAGATGATTCTATTTTTGAAGCTGGCGAAAAGTTAGCGCTTGAGCTCGAAGGCCGCTCAATCTCTGTAATGCTCGATGATCGTCGTGGTACTAGCCCGGGCGTTAAGTTCAAAGATGCTGAGCTCATCGGTATTCCAATCATTGTTGTTATAGGTAAAGCACTTGAGCAGGGCAACGTCGAAATTCGTGTTCGCAAGAGCGGTGAGAAATCTGAAGTTGCAGTCGCATCGGCTGCAGATGAGATTGCAAAAACGCTCACTTCCATTAAGTAAGCGCCGTGTTTTACGAACTATCCACCGTCTCGATAGTTCTACTCGTCCTCGCCCTCTTCTTTGCCGGTTTTGTCGATGCAATTGCAGGCGGGGGAGGCTTGATTCAAACTCCGGCGCTTTTGCTCGCATTCCCCAATGAAAATCCGGTATCTGTTGTAGGAACCTCGAAGACGGCGGCATTTTTTGGAACGGCAACCGCTGCTATTAAATATCGACGATCAATAAAAACCGATACTCGTTTACTGCTCGCCATGGTTCTGCCAGCCTTTATTGGCTCAGCTATTGGGGCGCTCTTAGCCTCGAAAATTTCGGCATCGAGCTTTAAGAGCTCCATCTTCTTTATGATGATTATCATCTTTATCTACACCTTGAGAAAACCTGAACTAGGAAAAGTCGAACTCGATAAACACACTCCTCGAAAGTTAAAGATTATTGGTGGTGGGGCAGCAGCTCTCATTGGTTTCTATGATGGCTTGATTGGACCTGGCACCGGAACGATGTTGATGATCTTCTTGGTGGCGGTCATGGGTTTTGCCTTTATCGGAGCCTCAGCAATTGCAAAAGTGGTAAATGCTGCGACGAATCTGGCATCGATAATTGTTGTGGGTCTCAACGTCGGAATCTTGTGGAAGTTGGGTATAGCCCTTGGCCTAGCTAATCTCGTCGGTGGATATGTTGGTTCTCACCTAGCTATAAGTAAGGGTTCTAGCTTTATCCGAATCTTCTATCTCATTGTGACTGGGTTGTTAATTACACGACTTGGATACTCTATCTACTTCGAGTAGAATTCGAAGGTAATAAAATTTAATAACAATCGAATAGGACGACCTATATATGGCAATTAAAGACCAAATTGCAGAGCTTGTAACACCGAGCGTCGAAGCTGCAGGATTCTTTCTAGAAGATATCCATATCGTCTCACCAGGTAACCATCGCATCGTCACATGTATTGTCGACGGCGAGAGCGCCCTTAATCTTGATCAAGTCACTTCTGCTTCCAAAATTATCTCAGGCCTACTCGATGAGGCAGTATTTATGGGCGAGACCCCATTTACGCTAGAAGTTACCTCTCCAGGTATAGACCGCCCACTGACATTGCCTCGACATTTTGCTAAGAATCGTACCCGCTTACTCAAGGCAACACTCAACGATGGTTCGGTTGTAACCGGCCGTATCACTGAAAATTCTGAAACAACAGTGACCCTCGAAGTTGTAGAGAAGAAAATTACAAAGTCGGTCGAGATTGCATTCGTTGATATCAAGCGCGCAGTAGTTGAAATTGAATTCAACCGTAAGGATGAAATCTGATGCATGTAGATATGGCAGCTTTGCATGTACTGGCAACCGAGAAAGCGATGCCAATCGAGCCATTGATCCGCGCAATCGAAGCCGGAGTCTTGACTGCATATAACGAGGGTGCGGAACCAAATCGATATGCGCAAGCTCGCCTTGATCGCGAAACCGGAAAGATTTCAATCATCGTTCCTACCTTTAATGAGATGGGGGAGCGCATTGCTGAAGAAGATGGCTCACCTGAAGGCTTTGATCGCGTAGCAACTTCAACAGCGCGCTCAGTAATCAAGATGGCGATGCGCGCAACAAATGATGCCGAGATAGTGGGCGAGTTCAGCGCATCTGTTGGAGATATTGTCTCAGGTGTAATTCAACAAGGTCGCGACCCAAAGATGATTAACGTGAATCTCGGTCGTATCGAAGGACGTATTCCGCCACAAGAGCAGGTTCCGGGTGAGGTCTATACACACGGTTCTCGTATCAAATGTTTTGTAGTTGAAGTAAAACAAGGAATGAAGGGCCCAGAGATTATGCTCTCAAGATCTCACCCAGCACTCGTTAAACAACTATTCGCACTCGAAGTTCCAGAAATCAATGAACGCGTTGTTGAAATCATGGGCGTCGCGCGCGAGGCTGGCCATCGCACCAAGATTGCCGTTAAATCTCATCGCGCTGGCGTATCTCCCAAGGGTTCATTGATTGGTCCAATGGGTGCTCGTGCTCGTGCAGTAATGGATGAACTCAACGGCGAGAAGATTGATATCGTCGATTACGATGAAGATCCAGCTCGCTATGTGGCGCATGCACTAGCTCCTGCAAAGGTAAGCAAAGTCGAGATAGTTGATTTCGATGCTCGCTCAGCCAAAGTCACAGTTCCTGATTATCAGCTCTCATTGGCCATCGGAAAAGATGGGCAGAACGCTCGCCTTGCTGCGCGATTGACTGGCTGGCGTATTGATATTCACCCTGATAACGAAGCTCCGCAGTCAGGCGAATAGGAATTCCAGGCTCATTTCGCTAGAATGGGTCTATTAGAACGTATCTCCACCAGGGAGATATGAAGATTGGATGCGAAAGATATGACTCAAAAATGAGTTCGTTTACATCATGAGGTCTAACAACTAAGGCTCGCATCCTAAAGATTTACATGCGGGCCAAGACAGGAGAAATGTGTCAAAGGTCCGCGTACATGAGTTAGCAAAACAACTCGGTATGGAAAGCAAGGAAGTCCTTGCCAAATTACAAGAGATGGGCGAATTCGTCCGATCTGCATCATCAACAGTTGAGCCACCCGTTGCTCGCAAGCTGATTGCACTCTTTCCCGATGCAAAACCGGTTGAAGAGAGTAAGCCTGTAAAGAAGGCTGTCGCTAAGAAAGCCGCTGCTTCAAAGAAGGTCGATGTAAATCCAGAACTTGCAGCCGAACTTGCAGCAGAGCTCGGTGTCGATCTTGCAGCGCTTAAAGCTTCACGCGAAGCAGAGGCCGCAAATGCAGCAGCTGTCCAGGCCGCAACACAAGCTGCAATCGCTCGTGAAGATTCAACACCAGCTGCTTCAACAACTCCACCAGTTCCAGGTGCACCTGTTGCACCACGTCCCGGTAACAATCCATTTTCATCAGGTGGCGCACTTCCTCGTCCACCGCGTCCAGGCAATAATCCATTTTCAACTGGTGGCGCCGTTCCGCGACCACCACAACGCCCAATAGGTGCATCGCGTCCAGGTGCGCCACGTCCAGGTGCGCCACGTCCAGGTTTTGCTGCGCGTCCAAATACACCACGTTCAGCAGGTGCTGGCGGATTTACACCACGTCCGGGTGGAGCACCGGGTTCAACAGGTGCACCAGGTCCATATCGCAATTCAGGTCCATCAACTGGTGGAGCACCAGGTGGAGCACCGGGTCGTCCAGGTGGAGCACCGGGTCGTCCAGGTGGCGCACCAGGTGGTCGCGGTTCTGCAGCAGGTGCATTCGGAAAAGGAAAATCTTCAAAGCGTAAGCAAAAGTCTCGCAAAGCACTTCGCGAAGAGTTCGACAATATGCAGGCTCCACAATTAGGTGGAGCAGTTATTCCGCACGGTGATGGCAATACCAAGATTCGTATGCGTCGCGGTTCATCGCTTGCAGACTTTGCCGAGAAGATTGGTGCAGATCCAGCAGCTCTTGTATCAGCGTTATTCCACTTAGGCGAAATGGTTACTGCAACGCAATCAGTAGATGCAGATACCTTCGAAATTCTTGGTGCACAGCTTAAGTACCAGATCGAAATCGTTTCTCCAGAAGATGAAGATCGCGAGCTATTGCAGGACTTTGATATCGACTTAGCTCAAGAGCTAGAAGATATGAATCCTGATGATTTGGTCGCTCGTCCTCCAGTTGTAACCGTTATGGGTCACGTCGATCACGGTAAGACATCGTTACTTGATGCTATCCGAAAGACTGAAGTCATCAAGGGTGAAGCAGGTGGAATTACGCAGCACATTGGTGCATACCAAATTCACCATGATCATGAGGGCGTTAATCGCGCAATCACCTTTATTGATACACCGGGTCACGAAGCATTTACAGCTATGCGTGCACGTGGTGCCAAGGTCACAGATATCGCTGTCCTTGTTGTAGCAGCCGATGATGGAATCATGCCTCAGACAATTGAAGCGCTTAACCACGCTCAAGCTGCTGATGTTCCTATCGTTGTTGCAGTTAACAAGATTGATAAGGAAGGCGCCAACCCAGATAAGGTCCGCCAGCAATTAACTGAGTACAACTTGGTAGCAGAGGAGTACGGCGGAGATACCATCTTCGTAAACGTCTCAGCTAAAAAGGGTGAAGGCGTCGATGATTTGATTAACTCCATCCTGCTCACAGCTGATGCTGCGATTGATCTTCGTGCAATTGCCGAAGATGATGCTCGTGGAGTCGCTATCGAAGCGCACCTCGATCGTGGTCGTGGTCCAGTTGCAACCGTTCTTGTACAGCGCGGAACGCTAAAAATCGGAGATGCAATTGTCGCCGGTGGTTCTTTCGGACGCGTCCGTGCCATGCTCGATGAAGATGGTGAAACCGTTACTGAAGCTGGTCCATCACGCCCGGTACAGGTTCTCGGATTCACATCTGTTCCAAACGCTGGCGATACATTCTTAGTCGCTGAAGATGACCGCACTGCGCGCCAGATTGCTGAAAAGCGTCAGGCTGCAGAGCGCAATGCTCAGCTCGCAAAGGCGCGCAAGAAGGTCTCACTCGAAGACTTCATGGAACAGTCCAAAATCTCTACGCTCAACCTTATTCTCAAGGGCGACGTATCTGGTTCTGTCGAAGCGCTCGAAGATGCACTTATGCAGCTTGATGTCGGAGCAGAAGTTGATCTTCGTGTTATTCACCGCGGTGTCGGTGCAATTACCAAGAGCGATATCACTCTCGCATCTGCTTCAACTGCTGTTGTTATCGGCTTTAACGTTAAGCCAGAACCACAGACAGCTGTCTATGCAGATCAAGAAGGCGTCGAAGTTCGCTTCTACTCCGTTATCTATAAGGCAATCGAAGAAATCGAACTCTCACTTAAGGGTCTCCTTAAGCCAGAGTACGAAGAGGTTGTTCTCGGTAACGCAGAAGTACGCGATCTCTTTAAGTCTTCAAAGGTCGGAACCATTGCCGGTTCTATCGTTCTCGATGGAATCATTCGCCGTAATGCAAAGGCGCGCGTTATTCGTGCCGGAGCAACAATCGCCGAGAGCGTCACTATCGAATCGCTCAAGCGATTTAAGGATGATGCCACTGAAGTCCGCGAAGGATTTGAGTGTGGTATCGGTGTAGGTAAGGGTGCTGATTTGCAGGTCGGAGACACCATTCAGGTATTCGAAATGCAAGAGAAGAAGCGCGACTAATATCAAATGGGCAAGAATCACCGCAGCGATAAAGTTGCAGACCGCATCAAGGTAGTAGTGGCGCAGTTACTTGAGTCGAAGATTAAAGATCCTCGTCTTGGTTTCATCACTATTACCGATGCGCGTGTGACTGGAGATCTCCAGCACGCCTCAATCTTCTACACTGTTTTTGGTGAAGATGATGAGCGCTCTGCAACTGCTGCGGCTCTTGAATCTGCCAAAGGTGTTATTCGCTC
>WLDB01000023.1 GCA_009705035.1 Actinomycetota bacterium
CCACAACTTACTGCCAATGATTACTCTCGCCCGGGCCATATCTTTCCATTGATCGCTCATCCGCAAGGATTATCTGCGCGAAGTGGTCACACTGAAGCCGGTCTGGCCCTTGCTCAATTCGTGGGAGCTGCACCAGCTGCGCTTCTCTCTGAAATTGTTGCTCCTGATGGTTCGATGGCGGTTGGCGCAGGCTTGCGTGCATTTGCTACTGAACATCAGATCACCATGATTTCAATTGCAGAGCTGACTACATATTGGAAAGCTCATTACCAAGAGGTCAATCCTGAGCCAATCACGCTCAATTGGGTAGATGTACAGCTTCCTGAGGGCGCATGGCAGATGGCTACTTATTCAGCTCTCAAATCTCGCGATCACTTAATTGCTCGATTCGGTGAAGTAGAAAAGCAGCCTTTGGTTCGCGTTCATTCTGAGTGCTTTACCGGTGATGTTATGGGTTCATTGCGTTGCGATTGTGGCGACCAATTAGCCTTGTCAAAGAAACTGATTGCAGAAAATGGCAGCGGCTTCATAATCTATCTTCGCGATCATGAAGGCCGTGGCGTTGGATTAACAGAAAAACTCAAAGCGTATCAATTACAAGATAAAGGACTCGATACTGTCGAAGCAAATGTTGCTCTTGGTCATCCAATTGATGCCCGCGAGTGGAGTGATGTTATTGAAATACTGCATTCTCTTAATCTTTCAAAGCTCACGCTCCTGACAAATAATCCCGAGAAGGTATCTGCGCTAAAGAACGCTGGGTTTGATGTTAAGCAACAGAATCTTGATACAGAGATACACGAATTCAATCGACAATATATAGAGACTAAGCAAGCAAAGCTCGGACACAAAAGAGGAGAAAACTAATGGCCGGTCACGCACCAGATTTCACTATCGAAAAACACCCTAAGGCAGAGGTCGCCATCATCTCTTCTTCATGGCATCTCGATATTTGTGACGCGCTGATTGATGGCGCTAAGCGCGCACTCAAAAGTGCAGAAGTTAAGCGAGTAGAAGTCTTCTGCGTGCCAGGATCATTTGAGATTCCACTCGCCGCACAACGTGCATTTGAATCTGGTTTTGATGCAGTAGTTGCTGTTGGTCTCGTACTTAAGGGAGAGACCCCACACTTTGATTATGTATGCCAAGGAGTAACTCAAGGCGTCATGGATGTGCAGCTAAAGTTTTCTAAACCAATCGGCTTCGGCGTATTGATGTGTGACGATCTCGAACAAGCAATTGCTCGCTCTGGTGTTCAGGGCAGCAAAGAAGATAAGGGCTTCGACAGCGCGATCGCTGCACTAGCTCTTCTCTAGCCTTATCCCTGAAAACGGTTCGTTTTTGCGTGATATTTGCCATAATCGATAGAATTCTTGCAAATATAGGCGAGGGGGTTAAACTTCACTCGTGACCATGACATCTGCCGGAGCCGCCTTTCGTAAGGCCCTCACCGAGGAGATCCCACTCCAGATTGTTGGGGCAATAAATGCCAACCACGCCTTGCTGGCTCAGCGAGCTGGCTACCGCGCTATCTATCTATCAGGTGGCGGAGTCGCAGCCGGATCGATGGGACTTCCAGACCTCGGCATCACCACACTCGAAGATGTTCTCACCGATGTTCGCCGCATTACCAATGTTTGCTCGCTGCCTTTATTGGTAGATGCCGATACTGGTTTCGGAACGTCAGCCTTTAATATCGCGCGCACCGTTAAAGAGTTAATCAAAGCAGGTGCAGCAGCTATGCACATCGAAGATCAGGTGGGCGCAAAACGTTGTGGTCACCGCCCCAATAAAGAGATTGTCTCTAAGGCAGAGATGGTGGATCGAATCAAAGCAGCGGTAGATGCCCGCGCGGATGAGAATTTTTCAGTGATGGCTCGCACAGATGCAATCGCTGCTGAGGGCATCGAAGCGGCTATAGAGCGAGTGCATGCTTACATTGAAGCTGGAGCCGATTTAGTTTTCCCTGAAGCAATCACAACTCTTGAAGATTACAAGAAATTTAGTAGTGCAGTATCTAAGCCGATACTCGCAAATATCACCGAATTTGGACTCACTCCGTTATTTACTCGCGATGAACTTGCCGCACAAGGTGTGGCAATGATCCTTTATCCGCTCTCAGCATTTAGGGCGATGAACAAGGCGGCTGAGAACGTTTATGAAGCGATTCGTCGTGATGGTACTCAATCAGGAGTAATCAACACAATGCAGACTCGCGATGAGCTCTATCAAAGCATCGATTATTACAAGTATGAAGAAGCGCTAGATAACTTACTTGGCGACAAGTAAGAGCTCGTTGAATAGTTAAAGGGGAGTTCCGTGGTTGAATTCAAACCGAAGAAGTCGGTTGCTTTATCGGGAGTTCCCGCAGGCAATACCGCACTCTGCAGCGTAGGAAAGAGCGGAAACGATCTCCACTATCGTGGATTTGATATTGCCGACCTTGCATCACATTGTCAATTTGAAGAAGTTGCTCACTTACTTATCCACGGAACGCTCCCTACACGCCCGCAACTAGATGCCTACAAGGCAAAACTTAAGAATCTTCGTGGATTGCCGGCATCTGTAAAAAGCGTTTTAGAGCAGATCCCAGCCACGGCTCATCCAATGGATGTCATGCGCACAGGAGTCTCAGCACTTGGTTGTGTCACACCAGAAAGCGCTGATCACAACGAAGCGGCAGCAAAAGAAATTGCTGACAAGTTAATTGCCTGCCTTGGTTCGATGCTTGTTTATTGGTACCACTTTGCCAATAGCGGAAAGCGTATTGAAATCGAGACTAGTGATGATTCAATCGGTGGCCACTTTCTCCATATGCTTCATGGCCAGGCGCCAAGCAAGCTTTGGGAAGATTCGATGCATGCCTCTCTTATTCTCTACGCTGAACATGAATTTAACGCTTCGACATTTACAGGTCGCGTAATTGCCGGTACTGGATCAGATATATATTCAGCGATTACTGGTGCAATCGGCGCCTTGCGCGGTCCAAAACATGGTGGCGCGAATGAGGTCGCACTTGAAATTCAAGAGCGTTATGCATCACCAAATGAGGCAGAGGCAGATATTCGTGCACGTGTTGCCAATAAAGAGGTTGTTATTGGCTTCGGCCATCCGGTCTATACAGTCTCAGATCCTCGAAACGAAATCATTAAGAAGATTTCGCTCGAGCTCTCACAAGATCAAGGAAATACCGAGCTCTATGCAATTGCTGAGCGCATTGAATCTGTCATGTGGGAAATCAAGAATATGTTCCCTAATCTTGATTGGTTCTCAGCTGTTTCATATAACCAGATGAAAATTCCTACCGCTTTCTTTACGCCAATATTTGTTATTGCGCGCACCACTGGATGGGCAGCGCATGTCATTGAACAACGCATTGATAATAAAATTATTCGCCCAAGTGCAAATTACACAGGACCAGAAGATCAGCAATTCATCCCAATAGAGAAGCGATAGGTGCCATGTCAGCCCATATAACAAAGTCCAATGTTCCTTACGATAAAGAGATCATCGATATCGTCGATTACGTAATCAACTACGAGATTAAGTCACCAGTTGCATACGAGACCGCCTGGAACTGCTTTATGGACACATTGGGTTGCGGACTAGAAGCACTCGAATATGAAGCATGCACCAAATTACTTGGACCTGTCGCACCTGGAATCACTGTGGCTAATGGCGTAAAAGTCCCCGGAACAAATTATGAACTCGACCCAGTACAGGGAGCTTTCAATATTGGCGCAATGATTCGCTGGCTAGATTTCAATGACACATGGCTCGCAGCAGAGTGGGGCCACCCATCAGATAACTTAGGTGGAATCCTTGCGACAGCTGATTGGCTCTCACGCACTTCAAATAAGAAATTCACCGTCGGAGATGTCTTTACCGCGATGATCAAGGCACATGAGATTCAAGGCTGTATTGCGCTCGAAAATTCATTTAACAAGGTGGGAATCGACCACGTTGTTTTGGTTAAGGTTGCATCGACAGCTGTTGTCGCTCAGATGATGGGTCTAACCCGCGATCAAATTCTTGCAGCAGTTTCACTTGCCTGGGTTGATGGTCAATCTCTTCGCACCTATCGACACTTTCCAAATGCTGGTTCACGTAAATCATGGGCGGCAGGAGATGCCACATCACGCGCAGTTCGTTTAGCTCTTATCGCTTCAACCGGAGAAATGGGCTACCCAACTGCCTTGACTGCAAAGATTTGGGGCTTCTACGATTCTTCATTCCGCGGCAATCACTTTAAGTTCCAGCGCGAATACGGTACATATGTAATGGAGAACATTCTCTTTAAAATTTCTTTCCCTGCAGAGTTCCACTCACAGACAGCAGTTGAGGCGGCTATGACTCTCTACGGGCAGATGCAAGCAGCTGGAAAAACCGAAAGTGACATTAAGAAAGTAACAATTCGTACCCACGAAGCATGTATTCGAATCATTGATAAGAAAGGTCCGCTCAACAATCCGGCTGATCGAGATCACTGTATTCAGTACATGGTTGCTGTCCCACTGATCTTTGGTCGCCTCACTGCGCGTGATTACGAAGAAGATATTGCGGCAGATCCACGAATCGATGCCTTACGCGAGAAGATTCTCTGTGTAGAGGACACTAGCTATACAGCTGATTATCACGATCCAGAGAAGCGCTCTATCGCCAATGCGATTACTATCGAATTTAATGATGGATCAATTCTTGGAGAAGAAGCTGTCGAGTATCCAATCGGACATGCTCGCCGCCGCACCGAAGGAATCCCACTGCTTATCGAGAAGTTCAAGATTAACCTTGCTCGAATCTACGACAAGGCACAGCAGGATAAAATCCTTGCGGTCTCACTAGATTACGAGAAGCTCTCAAAGACTCCAGTTAATGAATATATGGATCTACTCGCCAAGAAATAATCTAGGAAATTAGCTTAGGAAATCAGTAGCGATCTCTTGGAAAGCCCCATCCAAAACCCTTCAATCAAGGTCTCTGGCGGTGCATCAATATCGTGGCCAGCACCCAGTGCTACAAACAATGGAGTGAAATGCTCAACTGTCGGATGTGCGTAATTAACCGCTGGCGCTAAATCTTTATAGGCTGCTAGCGAATCAATATCGCCTGCGGCCAAACACTCAGCGGCCCATAGGTCAAATTCCGAAGACCATCCCGGTGCTTTTGCATCAAATGACCAATCCCTAATAAATGGCAGTCCATGAGTCATAAAACCTGAACCAATTATGAGGACACCTTCATCGCGGAGCGGAGCAAGACGTCGGCCAATTTCAATTAACTTGCCAGGATCCGATGTCGGCATCGACATCTGCAGAACAGGAATATCGTGATCTGGATACATCACTCGCAAAGGAACCCACGCTCCGTGGTCGAGACCGCGTTGTGATTGATGAAGCGGCTCTGATGCAGGCATCATCGCTGCAATTCGTGTCGCTAATCCAGAAGCATCGGGAGTTTCATAAGTCATCTCATAAAACTTTTGCGCAAAACCTCCGAAGTCATAGACAAGGGGAGCGCTTGCATTTGCACTAGTAATTGCAATTGGTGCAGATTCCCAATGGGCAGAGATAATCAAAATTGCTTTTGGCTTCTCGAACTTTGCTGTGATTCCAGCTAGCTCGGAACTCCACACCGGATCATCAAGCAACATGGGAGCACCATGTCCGATATAGAGCGCAGGTAATTCAGCCATGAAACCAGTATATCCAATATAGTTGAAACTTCAACTATATTACTTTCGGAATGGAGGCTGTGGAACTAACTCTTCATGAAGTGGTGGATTAGCCGGAAGTGAAGCGTTGAGCTGATCAACATCTGCTGCTGTTAGCTTCACGCTCAAGCCTGTCAAAGAATCAAGAATTGATTCTTTTCTAGTAGCTCCAGGAATCGGAATCGATACTGGATTAGTCGCTAGATGCCATGCAATTGCAATAGCAAACTTCGAAACGTTATGACGAGCAGCAACTTCCTCAAATGCGCCAAATGATGCATTCTCTAGGCTGGCTGCGTTATCGATGCCACCGAGTGGTGACCACGGCAAGTAAGCAATTCCATGCTCGATGCAAATGTCCACGACATCTGCCCAAGCACGTGAGCGCGGTGACCATTCATTTTGAACTGATACGAGTCCACCTTGTGCTGGAGTTCCACCAATTTTGATAGCGCGACGCAGCTGTTCGGCGTTGTAATTACTTACACCGATGTTTTGCACAATTCCGTGAGCCTTTAACTTCATAACATTCTCGAATTGTTCTTCAAAAGGCATAAAGTGATTAAGTCGGTGATGTTGCCATAACTTAATTGTGCTCAGCCCCATCTTGGCAGCTGATGCTTCAACTGCGCGATATAGATAATGTTCTGATGCATCACGTCCTGATTGACCAAACCAGTTACCCTCAAGTGGCGCGCGGGTGATACCGCCCTTTGTTGCGATGACAATCTCTTCTTTCTGTGCGGCAGTGCCTTTCCAAGATCGCACAGCCTCTGCTACTAAAATTTCGTTATGACCAACAGAATTCCACGTCGGCGCATAGATATCAGATGTATCAAGAAGACGAACCCCAGCATCGAGTGCAGCATGAATAACGTCGAGCGCCTTGTCGCGTTCATCAAGAATCCATGCCTTGCTAGGTGGCATTCCGGACATAGGCATACAGCCGAGGCCGATTGCGGGAACTGAATATGGACCGAGTGTGCGCATTTGAGTCATGTGGGAAGTATGACGATTGAACTGTTAAAGTGCCATAGATGAGCGAGATGTCGGCCGAGGTTCGTAAGGCCCTGGATGCTGCCATTACTGCAATTGGCGGTAAGGCTCGCGATGGTCAGATCGAAATGGCCGAGGCTGTAGCAAATGCCCTAACAGATAGACATCACTTAATGGTTCAAGCTGGCACCGGTACCGGAAAATCTCTTGCATATTTAGTTCCTGCCCTTGTTCATGGGCGGAAAGTTTTAGTTGCGACAGCAACGCTTGCCCTGCAACGTCAATTAGTAGAGCGCGATCTGCCGGCGGTTGTTCCAGCTCTTGAAAAAGTGCTAGGTCGTGAAATTTCTTATGCCATTTATAAGGGTGTAGGTAATTACATCTGTCTGGCAAAGATGAACTCTGAAGAACCCGATCCTGATGGTGAGATTTTATTAGAAGCGTCTTATCTCGAAAAAGATGCAAAGCGCTTACATGCTTGGGCGCGCACTCCAGGAGTTTCGGGCGATCGTGATGATGCACCTGAAGTTGATAGACGTGTGTGGGCAGCAAATTCGTTATCGGGTCGCGAATGTGTGGGAGCAGATTCGTGCGCATGGGGAAGCGGCTGTTTTGCAGCAAATGCGAAAGCTAAAGCGCAGACAGCAGATGTAGTTGTTACTAACCACACCTTGCTTGCCATCGAAATTGTAGATTCACACCCAATTTTGCCTGAGCGCGATGCAGTAATTCTTGATGAGGCACATGAATTCATGGATCGGACAACTCAAGCAGTGACAGAAGAGCTGACCTCATCTCGCGTACAAAGAGCGGCTGCTATGGCTCGTAAATATATGCCCGGAAAATCATCAGAAAATTTCACCAATGCTGCAGATAGTTTTCATGATGCGATGGCTGATTATGGCGAAGATGTAAAAGGTGATTTTGCTAAGCAAGGTCGACTAGAAGAGATCCCGCAATCACTCGAAAGTCCCATCCGCAAAATCCGCGAGACTGCCACGGCGGTAGCGCAGGCCCTTTCGGCAGATGATGAAATTCTCGAATCTGATGCACTTGCCGAAAGAGCGCGCGTAAAGGGTGCAGTGCAAGAGATTTCGACAATCGCTGGAAAATTGCTCAAGATGGGCGAGAGCCATGTGCTCTGGTACGAACCAACATTTTCAACTCTTCATCTCGCCCCATTATCAGTCTCGCAAGTTCTACGTAGTAACTTGCTGACTAAGACTCCGGTAATTGCCACATCAGCAACGCTGACAGTTGGCAATAAATTTGATGCGATGGCAAAGAGCATTGGATTTATTGTGGGAGATGATTCTGATGAAGAATTAAAAGATGACGAAATTGATCCTGCAAACTTACAGATGCTCGATGTAGGTTCACCATTTGATTTTGCAAATCAAGGAATGCTTTATTTACCAAAGCATCTGCCTGAGCCAAGTCGCGATGGCACCGCCCCTGAGGTTCTAGAAGAACTCGGAGAACTCATTGATGCCGCAGGTGGTCGCACGCTGGCGCTCTTTAGTTCATGGCGCGGGGTAGAGGCTGCAGATATTTACTTGCGCAGAGTCTTGGCAGAGCGTCCTATTTCAATCATCACTCAGAAACGAGGAGATGCAGTTGCTCCGCTGGTTGAAAGATTTGCAGCAGATGAAAAATCAGTTCTGCTCGGCACCATGTCGCTCTGGCAAGGCGTTGATGTTCCCGGAAACTCTTGCATCTTGGTCGCTATTGATCGCCTGCCATTTCCACGTCCCGACGAACCTGTCTTAGCTGCTCGATCATCACAAGCCGATGCATCGGGCGGAAGTGGATTTATGCAGGTCTCAGTTCCTCGTGCTGCCCTTTTGTTGGCTCAAGGAGCAGGTCGATTGATTCGAAGCATTGATGACCGCGGGGTTGTGGCAATCATGGATTCGCGTATTGTCACCAAGCGATACGGCCAGACTCTGCTTAATTCGATGCCTCCGCTCTGGCGCACCAACGATAAAGAGACTGTTCGAAATTCACTGAGACGCCTGGCAGAGAGCATGGAAGAATAAAGACATGCCACGCATTAAGACTCCAACGCTTGCCGATCACCGTGATTGGCGACGCAGTCAGCTCATAGAAGCCGCTGCAGCGATTGCTCTCGAATCTGGGGGAGCGGCAGTAACAGTTGCCGCCGTTGCGCAACGTGCCGGACTATCACGTACATCGGTATATGAATACTTTGCAAGTAGCGCTGATTTAGCTGCAGACCTTGTCATTGAAGAGTTAGAAAGTTTTGCAGAGACACTTGCCAGGGCTGCTAATGAATCAACGGACCCACTTGAGGCTATTGAGTTATGGATTAAGGGTTCGCTGATTTACATTGCAGATGGTCGCCACCTGTTGGCAAAGGCGCTCAATGCTATTGATTTACCACGCGAGCGAGCTGCCGCTATTGGCACTGCACACCGCGCTTTACTTGGTCCATTACGAAGTCGCCTTGCTGCACTCGGTGTTAAAGATATAGATATGGCACTCTCTTTGATTCAGAGCATTACCGATAACGCTTCACGTCGCATCGAAAGAGGCGACGATGCAGAGGGCGTCATCACATCAGTAACAACCTTCTGCATCGCCGGCATTAATTCGTTGCGCCGCTAATTTATTTGTGGTTTATTTGATATTGACCTTAACCGTAGTTTTAAGCGGAAGCCACATCTGATCTTTCCCAGCTGCAGCTGCAGTCAAAACACAGCCCTTACCTTTTCCGACCATCAAGAGAGTCAATTCCACCTTGCAGAGCTTTGAATTGCTCTTATAGACAATCGGGGTACCAAAGTTGGTAGTTGCAGGCAATACTCGAGTTGTGTTCTTTTTGATTCCAAATGTTGTTAGCGCAATCTTCTGATTACCCGGTACCAAGATAAATGGATAGTTAGCGCGGGCTATATCGTAGGTAGCGTTTCCTTCTGTCGAAACAGAGAGTGCGCAGATACCACTGCCCTTAAGGGCTGTTAATGAACCATTTGCATATGTGCAGTCAGGAGTTGCTGAAGCAACCGTCACTGGTAATCCAGAAGATGCAGTTGCTGTGATCGTCGCTTTCGCGCGGTATCCAAGATTTACCGGAACATTCTTAGTCAATGCAACACCATTAAGAGTCAGAGCAATTGAATCAATTGTCTTTGTAACAACAGGAGTTGTGCTTGCCACAAAAGTCATCGGTAAGAAGTAATCCTCTGATGTATCAGTGCCAGCTGAGCGGTCGTAGCGGAAGAAAACTCCGCACTCTTCTACTGAGCAATCGAGTGATTTTGTGGCTGTTGAGTATTGAGCTTTAAGAGTAAATGAGATGGGATCTTTTGCAGAGGTGGAACCTTGTCCGCCAGCAGCTGTTACCCATGCGAGGTCAAAGCAGGTGTCACTCGCTGGACGTTCGCCCACAACCTTTGCCTTAACGCATTGGAAAATATAGAGACCAGATTTTGCTGGAAAATTAGTGATGCTTCCGGTGATACGCGTTCCAGCCGGGTCAAGATTGGTAAGTGGGCGACTTGACCAGGTAAAAGTCGCTGCATCTGCAGGGGTAGCAACCAAAGTTGCACCGAAAGCTATACCTATCGCTACTACTGTTCTGATGAACTTATTCATTACTCTCCTTAGATTGATTAACTATTTGAATGTGATTGGAATAAAAATGTCACGAGAGCGATCGCTCTCGCGGGTATGGTCTGCTCGTACAGTGATTGCACACTTAACTTTTCTGCAATCAAATTTTCCGATGCGCTTGGTGATACTCACCTGCTGCGAGAAACGTCCACCTGGCAGGTATTCAATGGCAAGAGCTTGACCGTACGGTGGCGGGTTTGATGAGATCCAATATGAAGATTCACCCACTCCATCCTTGTTTACTCCACCGCCACAAGGAGTTGGTAATTGACCTTTCTTTGGCACAACGCAGAGCGCAAGATAGATGCCAACTGTTTCATCAAAGCCACGACCCGTGACTGTTATTTGAGTTGGCTTAGAAAATGTCTTCTGCTTGATCGATATCGATGACCCATTTGGATTATTAGCAGTCACAGCTGCATTCGCAGGTGAAGCAGAGGCAACGACAAGTGCACTTGCGATTGCCAAAAGTTTGATTCTCCGCGCCATGTGGATAGCCTAAATAAGCTATCTCACAGCCTTATCCGACAACTCACCTCAATATGTCGGCAAGAATCTGAGAAGATTCTCCACATGAGAATTCGTGCGGTAACTGTGTTCTGCATCGCACTATTTACTCTGACTTCATGTAGTTCAACACCTCAGAGCGCGATTGAAATCACATCTGCAACATCGGTTTCAATACCTGCGAGCACTAGTGAAATTGCCTCGTTTACTCGCATCATTGCTCTAGCAAATGGCAGCGCAGAGATCATTGATGCGATGGGCTTTAAGAATTTAATCGTGGGTCGAGATATCGCAAGTACCGACGAATCCCTGAAGGATATTCCTGTTGTTAGTACGGGACATCAGGTCGTTGCAGAGCAAATCATCGCACTACAACCTGAGCTTGTAATCATCGATGAATCAGTTGGACCGCGCGAAGCAATTGCAGCTGTACGTAAAGCAGGGATTCGTATTGAATTAATCAAGGAAGTGTGGAACGTCGGAGATATTACAAAAAAGGTAGATGCGATTGCTCGGTTGATTGGTCTGCCTCAAGCTGGAGCAGAGCTTTCTAATGCAATTAAATCGAAAATTTCTCAGGTAGGGCAGAAGGTAAGCGGATCTCCGCGAATCGCTTTTCTATACCTGCGTGGCGGTAGCTCCATTTATCTACTCGGTGGAAAAGGTTCTGGGGCTGATTCAATGCTCAGCGCGTTAGGGGCAGTAGATGTAGGTGCCGCAATCAGCAGCGTTCCATTTGCGCCCTTTACTGCAGAATCTTTTGCAGTTGAGGATCCCGAAATTTTATTAGTGATGTCAAAGGGCTTGGAGTCAGTGGGCGGAGTAGATGGCTTGGTGGCATTGCCGGGAGTTGCGCAAACAACGGCGGGCAAGAATCGTTCCGTGATTGCAATTGATGATTCACTTCTGCTCTCTTTCGGGCCACGTACTCCAGATTTGCTAGAGAAAATTGCTGATGCCATTAAAAAGGTAAAGCAGTGATGTCAGTACGGGGCAGGAGATTTCTGCTTCTCGCAATACTTCTCGGCACGACCTTCTTTGCGCTCTATGCCTTGAGCGTCGGTAGCGCTGCCATCGATTCACCGTGGAAACATATTTTTTCGCCGTCATTGCAGGGGTCATCTCATGAAGTTATTTGGGATATTAGATTTCCCCGAGTCTTAGCGGCGTTACTTATTGGCGCCGCCTTAGGCGTTGCCGGTGCTATTTCGCAAGCGGCAACCAATAATCCTTTGGCTGATCCTTCAATTATTGGAACAACTGCAGGGGCAAGTTTAGGTGCAGCGATTGCACTACTTTTAAACATTGCAACTATAGGCTCACTACCGGTGACCATCTTTGCTCTTGCGGGTGCACTGCTGGCTTCTCTGGCAACTTTTGCTGCCTCCCGAAGTGCAATCCAGCTTGTCATTATTGGCATCGCGACTTCGGCCTTGCTCAGTGCCGTTGTGGGATTATTGATAACAATTGCCAATCGCCCTGATGCACGGTCAATTGCTTTCTGGTCACTTGGTTCTCTAGCGCTAGTGTCTATGAACTCAATTAACTTGCTAGCGCCGGTGATTATTCTCGGAATCATCCTCGCTTGGTTTATCGCACAAAAATTAGATTTGTTAGCGTTGGGCGATCGAGAAGTAACTTACTTGGGTGTAAATCCACAACGGATGCGATTGCTCGCTTTCTCAGTAATTTCGCTACTTATTGCGGTATCAGTCAGTACCGTTGGATCCATCGCATTTCTGGCGCTTGCTGCCCCGCATATCACGCGCTATTTAATTGGGCCGAGCAATCGTCCACTAGTAATTGGCTCTGCAGCTATCGGAGCAGCTCTACTTTTAATTGCAGATACGGCTGCACGGGCGATTGCACCACCCTTTGAGCTACCTATCGGTCTGATTACCTCATTAATCGGTGCGCCAATATTGATTCTAGTCTTACGTAGAAGCGGTGAGGTCTGGCGATGATTGAGATCAAAGACGTATCTCTGAGCTATGGCATCCACACAGTTCTAGAAAACTTCTCTGCTCAAGTATCTAGGGGCACAATTACCGCAATCATTGGTGGCAATGGCGCCGGCAAATCAACACTTGTATCCGCCATCGCTGGCACCTTCAAGCCAAATAAAGGCTCTATCACTATCGATGGTAAAGATGTTGGAGCGCTAAGTGTGCAAGAGTTAGCATCGCTGCGATCAGTGGCACAGCAGAGTCATAGTTATTGGATGGCTTACACCGTTGCGCAAATTCTTGCACTTGGCCACGAAAATATAGTGCAATCCAGATTTGATGAAGTCGCTCAAGAATTTGGTCTTGCAGGGGTTTTGCAACAGAGCATCACAACGTTATCGGGCGGTCAACTACAAAGGGTTGAGATTGCCCGCGCATTTATGCGTGATGTGCCTATTGTCTTGCTTGATGAACCTTTTGCATCTCAAGATTTAACTTCACAAGAGAAGCTAACGGCAATCTTTCAAGAAGAACGTCAAAAAGGTAGAACCATTCTTTTGGTGGCACATCGCGAGAGAAGTAATTTAGAGTGGTGCAATCAGATTATTGATCTCGGCCAATAATTGAGGCCAGCTACGCGCAAAACTAGGGTGTAGCGGTAAACGTGTTACGTCATCAAATTTCACCCAGCGAACCTCGTGAGATTCATCGTTGAGTTCATGTCCCTCTAATTCAGGCCCCGCTTGAGCAATGACAGTGGCATAGGACCAGATTCCGTGATCGTCGGTAAATGTTGTAAGTACTTCAACATCTGTCGGATTGATTCCGGTCTCTTCAATCGCTTCGCGCAGCGCTGCTTCAATTATCTCTTCGTGAGAATCTCGCGCCCCACCTGGAATTCCCCAGGTATCACCGTTGTGAACCCAGGGTGCGCGATGTTGTAGAAAAATCGAACCATCGCGGACAAGTAATAGACCGGCTGCTCCAAATTTGCCCCAATGTTTAGAGCCACAGGTGCATTCAATCCACCCATCACCGTCGCGCGAAGCCATGGACATAGCGTGGCATAGATATCCACAGATGCGAATTTTCGCTTCAGAGCAAGGCTTTCATCTCTCTTAGCCTGCCCGCTATGTATCGAAACTTAAGATTCACAGAAAAAACATTAGCTATGACTGTTGCAACTGCACTCATTCTTACTTTTTTACTTACATCAGCCAAGCCAGCGCGGGCAACAGATTGTGAGATAAAGGCATGTATAGAGGTCTATATCCAGGATGGCCGCATTGTTATTGAAGGTCGCAAAGGCAAAGGGCCGTCATCGACGACAGCGACGATTCCGGCACCAGCCCCTAAGCCAAAGGTAAGTAAAAAACCTAAGCCCGTTGAGAAGAAGATTGCACCAGTACCGACAGTGAAGAAGAAAAAGATTGCTCCGACAATAAAGAAGCCACCTAAAAAGAAGCGACCACGCACAACTGAGACAAGTGCAACTTCAATTGCCGACAAGTTAATCGAATCGATTCCAACTTCAGGGATCTCTTATCAACCTTCATTTTCTCCACTGATCAAGACTCCAGTTTTCTTCTGGAGCGATGTACCGCAGCTCGTTACAAAGAAAGTCGAGATTTTGGGAGAAATCGTAGATGTGCGGCTGCGCCCGATATTTATTTGGCATTACGGCGATGGAGTTGTCTATATGTCCCGCGAAGTCGGTGCTGCTTACCCCGACGGAAAAATTCAACATACATATTCCAAGCCAGGTCACTACCTGATTGAGCTCATTACTAACTGGCGCGGTGAGTTCACCATCGATGGTGTTACCGCTCCTATTCCAGGAAATATCACCACAGTTTCAGTTCTACCAATCTCTGTTGTTGCCGCCCCTATCCGCTTTGTGAATTGAGAGAGAAATGCCTACTTTAACTTCTGCCAATGACCTAATTACTGCTGTTCCTTTTCTAATTGGTTTCCATCCAACTAATTCAATTGTTCTCGTCTCAGTAAAAGATGGCGCAATTGGCGTTGCCATGCGAATCTTTACGGCAGCAAGGTTTAGTAATGGTGAGTCTGCTGAGCTCATCCTTTACCGCTGCTGTCATTGCCATGGGGATATCAAACCAGTA
>WLDB01000024.1 GCA_009705035.1 Actinomycetota bacterium
ACCAAAGTCTGGCCAATCCATCCTGCATATTTTGCGGTCTTTAAAAAAATCGCCTAAACCCGGATCTCTATATTTCTGAAGTCTTAAGTGAAGTCCACCGCGGAATCATGCGAGAATATAGCCATGAGTAAGAAGAGAGTCCTTTCGGGCATTCAGCCAACGAGCGACTCTTTCCACCTGGGCAACTATCTAGGTGCAGTCAAACAGTGGGTAGATCTTCAAGAAACACACGATGCCTTCTACTGCATCGTTGATCTGCACGCCCTTACGGTTGAGACTGACCCAAAACTTCTACGCAAGCGAACACTGACATCAGCTGCGCAGTTATTAGCCCTCGGAATTTCCCCTGAGAAATCAACGCTCTTTGTGCAGTCGCAGGTTCCGCAACATAATCAATTGGGTTGGATTATGGAATGTATGGCCGGCTTTGGCGAAGCAAGTCGAATGACTCAATTTAAGGATAAATCCTCTAAAGCTGGCGCTGATGCTGCGCGCGTTGGACTCTTTACTTATCCAATGTTGATGGCTGGTGACATTTTGCTCTATCAAACTAACCTTGTTCCAGTTGGCGAAGATCAAAGGCAACATATCGAACTCACTCGAGATATAGCCGGTCGATTTAACTCAAAATATGGAGAGACCTTTGCAATTCCTGAAGGTTTCATCCTTAAACAGGGCGCAAAGATTTTTGACATACAAGACCCAACTGCAAAGATGAGCAAATCTTCTGGCTCAGGAGCAGGGCTTATCGATATTTTGGATACTCCAGAAGTGAATGCGAAGAAGTTTAAGAGCGCCGTCACTGATGCTGGGCGAGAAGTAAAGTTCGACCTCGTCGAGAAACCTGGAATCAGCAATTTATTGACAATACATGCAGCGCTCTCTGGAAAATCAATTGCAGATCTAGAAAATGAATTTGCAGGCAAGGGCTATGGAGACTTCAAGGGCGCGGTTGCTGAAGTCGTTGTCGAGTACTTCAGACCTATACGTGCTCATGCCCTCGAACTTCTACAAGATGAGGCGCATCTAATTTCAATTCTTCATAAGGGTTCTGAAAAGGCGCGCTCGGTTGCACAAATCACCGTTGATAAAGCCTATAAAAATTTAGGGATTGTTCTCTAATGCTTCGCCAGAAATGGGTCCGCGTACTTGCAATTAGTGCGCTCTCACTTACGTTGATTAGCGTTCCCTCAGCCAAAGCAACAGATAAGCCCCTCATTTGTCTCGCTTACGATGAGGGTGGCCGCGGTGATCAATCATTTAACGATGCAGCTGCGCTGGGATTACAAAATGCGCAGAAGAAGGCGGTTTTCACTCTCGAAACGGTCGTTACCGATGGATCCAGTCAGGATCGCGAAAAGCGTCTTCGCTCATTAGCGGCAAAGAAATGCGAAATCATTATTGCAATTGGTTCCGGATATGCGCCGACAGTCAGCCTCCTCTCTTCTGAATTTCCACAGAGCCAATTTGCCATTCTTAACGACGCATCAATCGAGAGCGCAGATGTTGCATCAATTATCTTTTCAGAGCCACAAGGTGCATTTTTAGCAGGTCTTAGCGCAGCACTCATAAGTAAGAGTGGAAAAGTTGCAATGATTGCTGCCCCAAATCAGAGCGCAAGCTTTGAAGTTGGCTTTAAAGCTGGTGTAGTAGCTTCTAAGAAGAAAGTCTCGTCCCTTGTGAGGTATGTCGAAGGCCCAGGACAATCAGAGACGCGCGCTTTGATCGCAGCGGGTGCTGATGTAATTTTTCTAGCCCTACCCGGCTCTAATTCGGCAGTCTTAAAGACCATCGTCTCAAGCAATCAGCAGAAAATTCGAAAGGGCGAGAACATAGTTGGTCTTATAGGCGTCGCACCTGATCAGTTCTTATCTGTCACACCAGCTAATCAAAAGTTTATCTTTGCCACAGTTGTAAAGCGGGTGGATATAGCAGTTGAAGATCTCATCCAAAAAACTCTCAACGATGATTTTTACACCGATATTCTTGATGGCCAGAAGGGAATCTACGGATTCGAGTATGGAATCGCTGGCGGAGCGATTTCGCTGACAACTTATCTGCCTGCTCTGACCGCTTTAGCTCCCGTGATTAACCGTCTAGCGCTCCAGGGGGCGAAGATTAAGCCTTGACTTATGCCTAATTCCTTAAAGTTCTAGTTGAGGGTTTTCCCAATTGTTACGAGCCACGTTCGCAAAAAACCATGATTTTTAGGTTTATTGAGCCTAGAAAGATAAGCTCACCCCAGAAATTCATTTCTAATTCGTCTCATCTCAATCTCAATCTCTTGGAGGAATCTTGAAAAAGACAATCAAGCTTGTTGCAGTATTTGCTACTGCATCCCTCGCATTCGGTTTTGCGCCAGCAGCAACCGCAGCGACAGCAACAAAGGCATGCCTCGCACTCGATACAGGCGGCGTAGATGACAAGTCATTTAACGCATCAGCTTGGGCAGGTGCACAGGCAGCAGCTAAGAAGAATTCATCAGTTACTACACCAGCACCTTTGGGCGCAGCGTCAAGTGCTGATTACGCACCAAATATCAAGAAGCTTGTAGATGCTAACTGCGACATTATCGTCGGCGTTGGCTTTGCGATCAACGATGCAATCGTTGCAGCAGCAGTAGCTAACCCAACAGTTAAGTTTGCAATCGTTGACCAAGACGGCAAGTCAGATGGCAAGCCACTTGCAAACCTCAAGCCACTTGAGTTTGCTACAAACGAGTCTTCATTCCAGGCTGGATATCTTGCAGCTGGAGTTTCAAAGACAGGTAAAGTCGCAACATACGGCGGACTTCCTTTCCCATCAGTAACCATCTTCATGGATGGATTTGCTAAGGGCGTAGCTCACTACAACAAGGTCAAGGGCAAGAACGTCCAGGTACTTGGTTGGGATATTAAGACACAAGAAGGAACAATGGTTGGCGGTTTTGGTGATTCAGCCAAGGCACTCCAAATCTCAAAGAACTTCGAACAACAGGGTGCAGACATCATTCTTCCTGTTGCAGGTGGACTTGGTGGCGCAACTGCTGCTAACTCAATCGCATCAAAGAAGTCATACACAATCTGGGTAGATACAGATGGATTCGTATCTGCAAATAGCTACCGCAAGGTTCTTCTTACTTCAGTAATGAAGCGCGTTGACCTAGCAGTTCAGAATGTGATCCTCGATGTTGCGAACAATAAGTTCTCATCTAAGGGATACATGGGCACATTTGCTAACAAGGGAACACAGCTCGCCCCTTACCACGATTTAATTCGCGTGGTTCCAGCATCACTTCGTGCTGAGGTTACAAAGCTCGGAACAGATATCAAGAACGGTAAGGTTTCAGTTAAGTAATTAACTAATAATCTTGCAAAAGGCGGGGCCGATGATTTTTCATCGGCCCCGTTTTCTCTTTGTATAAAGAGTATTTACCCAGTAGATTTACTCTCATGTCCCTCGAATTACGTGGCATCACCAAGCGCTTCGGCGCACTTACTGCAAATGATGCGATTGATTTAAAAGTTGAATCAGGTGAGATTCACGCAATTCTCGGCGAAAACGGCGCCGGTAAATCGACGCTTATGAATATCGTCTATGGATTACTGGCACCTGACGAGGGAACAATCTCGGTTGATAATAAAGTACTCAAGATTGAATCCCCACTTGATGCTCTAGCTGCAGGCATAGGCATGGTCCATCAGCATTTTATGCTGATTCCGGTATTTACAGTTGCAGAAAATATTGTATTGGGCCACGAAAAGGTCAAAGGTCCGGGTTTCCTAGATCTCGAACGTGCCCGCCGCGAAATTCTGCGAGTATCTGCCGAATTTAATTTTGATGTAGATCCAGATGCGCTCGTTGAAGATTTGCCGGTCGGCATACAGCAGCGAGTCGAGATTATTCGCGCGCTGATTTACGATGCAAAAGTTCTAATTTTAGATGAACCAACCGCGGTGCTTACTCCACAAGAGACCGATGAGCTGCTACGTAATATGAAGAAGCTACGCGATCAAGGAACCGCGATTGTCTTTATCACCCATAAGCTCCGGGAAGTTCGCGAGGCTGCCGATAAAATTACAATTATCCGTCGCGGCAAAGTTGTTGGTACCGCTTCGCCAACTGCCAGCCAGGAAGAACTTGCATCCCTGATGGTTGGGCGTCCAGTCTCACTCGATGTTGAAAAGAACGCCCCAAAACTTGGTGGCATTGCACTTGATGTTCGCAACTTAACTGTTAGAGATTACACAGGTCGCGCTTTGGTAAAGAATGTGAGTTTTTCAATTAGCGATGGTGAGATTTTGGCGGTAGCTGGCGTTCAAGGAAACGGACAGAGCGAACTTGCCGAAGCTATTGTTGGCCTGCAAGAGCATATTGAGGGCGAGATAACTCTTGATGGAAAGAATCTGGCTGGCGTTTCAGTGCGTAAGGCGCTCCATTCAGGTATCGCATTTATCCCAGAATCTCGTGAAGAAGATGGGCTTATATCTTCATTTAGTATCGAAGAGAATCTCATCTTAGATCTCCATGATTTACCACCATTTTCTAACGGTTCGGCAATTTCGCAGGTTGCGGTTGCAGAGAACGGCGTAAAGAGAGTTGCTGAATTTGATATTCGTGCACTCTCGCCCAAGGATCCCGCCTCTTCACTCTCCGGTGGAAATAAGCAGAAGGTTGTCTTGGCACGCGAACTCTCACGCCCAGTAAGGCTTGTCGTCGCATCGCAACCTACACGCGGTCTCGATGTTGGCTCAATTGAATTTGTCCACGAGCGGATTATCGCTGAGCGAGATTCTGGTCGGGCAGTTCTGCTTTTTAGCACCGAGCTTGATGAAGTTGTAGGCCTTGCCGATCGAATTGCAGTTATGTATCGCGGTGAATTCATCGCGATTGTTCCCGCAGATACATCACGAGAAGAATTAGGTCTATTGATGGCTGGTGTAAAGAGATGAGAAAAATTCTCCAAAAGATAAAGCTTCCGATTCTTGCCTTAGTTGTAGCCCTTTTTGTGAGCGGATTACTTATCGCTTTCTCAGACCCTAAAGTCTTAGCACTTAAGGGTGATCCGCTATCAATGATTGCAAAAGCCCTATCCATCGCCGGCTCTGCTTATTGGGCGCTCTTCCGTGGATCAATCTATGACCCACAATTGGCAGATACAGGTTTCTTCGGTGGCCTCTATCCACTTTCTGAAACCATCGTGGTGTCAACACCTTTGATACTTACCGGATTAGCAGTTGCCTTAGCCTTTAAAGCTGGACTCTTTAATATCGGTGCACAAGGACAATTTATTGTCGGCGCGATAGGCGCCAGCTATGTGGGCTTTACCTTTGAACTTCCTATTGTTCTGCACGCATTAGCAGCCATTGTGGCGGCCATCGTATGTGCAGGACTTTACGGTGGATTCGTTGGTCTATTGAAAGCTCGCACCGGAGCGCACGAAGTCATTGTGACAATTATGCTCAACTACGTTGCAAGCTATTTCTTGCTCTGGCTGCTTAGCACTAAGGCATTTCTTCGCGAGGGTCGAATGGATCCGATTGCACCAGAAGTTCTAGAGAGCTCGCGTCTGCCGCGTCTAGCTGGTCAGGATTACCGACTCCATGCCGGTATTTTCATCGCACTCCTAGCTGCTGCCGCAGTCTGGTGGTTACTCAATCGCAGTACGCTCGGATTTAAATTTAGAGCGGTCGGTGCAAATGCAAAAGCATCAAGAACTGCAGGAATCTCAGTTGCAAAGTCGACCACCTTTGTCATGGTTATCTCTGGTGCACTCGCTGGCCTAGGAGGAGCAGTTCACATCCTCGGAGCAGATCATGCACTTACCAATGAAGTCGGCGGCAGCTTTGGATTTGATGCGATTACAGTCGCATTGCTAGGTCGGGCAACTCCACTAGGCACAGTCCTTGCCGCGCTTCTCTTTGGTGCGCTGCGTGCTGGTGGCTTAACGATGCAGGCAACAACCGAGACCCCACTTGATATCGTGTTGATTATTCAAGCCCTAGTCGTGCTATTTATTGCCGCACCTGCAGTAATCAAGGCAATCTTTAGATTGAAGAACGTCGAAGAAGGTCAAGCAATTGGCTCGAAGGGATGGAACGGCTAATGTCATCCTTTAATCCAAAAAACATGTCTGCACCAGAGCGACGCAAATTCCGCGGCCTCATCACCATGTTAGTACTCTCCCTATTTGCTCTCATCGCCTTTGCATATATGCCTAAAGAGGGCGCACCAGTGACGTATGGTTTCGTTCTCGGTGGAGAATGGGTCTTGCTTAAAGAGTGGATTATTAATTCAAAGACTGCATCTACTCTCTTTGCAATTCTCGCGCTCGTAACCACGTTTTTGGCCATTTTCCTCTTCAAGATAAAGCGAAGCTCCAGGATAGTTAGTTTTATCTTTGGCGCATCCTTCTTGATGTCATTCCTTTCATGGGCAGCTTCTGGAAAGTTCGTTCCCTTTACTGGTTTATTGCAAGGAGCACTTCTCCTTTCAGTCCCGCTGATTTTTGGTGCGATGGCAGGTGTGATTTCAGAACGTTCAGGAGTCATCAACATTGCAATTGAAGGTCAACTTCTTGCAGGTGCCTTTGTCTCCGGTGTTTTGGCTTCGCTTTTTGCCAACAATTGGATCGGACTCTTCTTCGCTCCATTTGCAGGCGCACTCATTGCGCTACTTCTTGCAGTATTTGCAATCAAGTACGGCATTGATCAAGTAATCCTGGGCTTCGTCCTTAACGTTCTGGTCATCGGTCTTACCAACTTCTTCTACAAGAAGTTACTGATTCCATATCAATCAGAATGGAATTCAGCAGTGGCATTTGTTCCGATTGAGATCCCACTCCTCTCAAAGATCCCAGTTATTGGTCCAATCTTCTTTGCACAGAGCATCATTGTTTATCTGATGTATATCGTTGTAACTTTGATTCACATTACGCTCTTTAAGAGCAAATGGGGACTTCGCACACGTGCCGTTGGTGAACACCCAACAGCTGCTGAATCGGTAGGAATCAATGTAAATCGTCTTCGCTTTAAGAATGTAATTTTGGCAGGAGCAATTGCAGGATTAGGTGGAGCATTCTTTACCTTGGGTGCGGTCGGATCTTTCAGTAAGGAGATGACTGCAGGTAAAGGCTTTATCGCCCTTGCTGCACTAATCTTTGGTCGCTGGAGTCCGATGGGCGCAGTTGCCGCAGCCTTGATCTTCGGCTTCGCCGACAATCTCCAAGGGCTGCTCACAATTATTGGCACTCCTATCCCATCTGAATTCATGTTGATGGCACCGTATATTGCAACGATTATTGCTGTATCTGGATTCATCGGAAAAGTACGAGCGCCGGCAGCTGATGGAATCCCATATAAACGTGGTGGTGGTTCGCGCTAATGGAGATTAATTGGGATCTCCTTCGCAATGAAGCTTTAGCGGCGATGAAGAAGGCCTATGTGCCGTATTCAAAGTTTCCAGTGGGTGTTGCGGCTCTTGTAAATGATGGCCGCATCGTCACTGGTTGCAATGTTGAAAATGCCAGCTATGGATTAACTCTCTGCGCCGAATGTGGACTCGTCTCATCTCTTATCGCATCAGGCGGCGGTCGACTCGTTGCATTTGCTTGCGTTGATATCGCAGGTAACCCACTAATGCCATGTGGACGTTGTCGCCAGCTGCTACAAGAACATGGTGGCTCTCAGCTCCAACTCATGACGGATCAAGGTGTAAAACCTCTGAGTCAACTTCTGCCATGGGCATTTGGACCAGAAGAAATTGAAAGCAGACTTTCGTGATTGAACCTTTTGCTGCTGTAGAAATTATTGCAGCCAAGCGTGATCGCAACGAGCTCAGTGATCCACAGATTGACTGGGTTGTTGATGCCTACACTCGCGGTGCGGTCGCTGATGAACAAATGTCTGCACTGCTTATGGCGATTCTTCTCAACGGTATGAACTCTCGCGAAATATCTCGATGGACTAATGCGATGATTAACAGCGGTGAGCGAATGAATTGGTCATCCCTCGATCGAAAGACAGCTGATAAACACTCCACTGGCGGCGTTGGAGATAAAATCACACTTCCTTTAGCTCCTTTGGTAGCTGCATGTGGTGGCGCTGTTCCACAACTTTCTGGTCGTGGTCTAGGCCACACAGGTGGCACTCTCGATAAGCTCGAATCTATTCCGGGTTGGCGCGCATCTCTTTCAAATGATGAGATGTTGCAAGTCCTCAAAGATACCGGCGCTGTTATTTGTGCAGCCGGTGCAGGACTTGCTCCGGCAGATAAGAAGCTCTACGCACTCCGCGATGTCACAGCAACGGTTGAAGCTATTCCGCTGATTGCTTCATCAATCATGAGTAAGAAAATTGCTGAAGGCACATCGGCGCTAGTTTTAGATGTGAAGACTGGATCTGGCGCCTTTATGTCAGACCCTGCTAAAGCGAGTGAGCTCGCCCGCACAATGGTGCAACTAGGTGTTGATGCCGGAGTAAAGATGCGAGCACTCGTAACGGCGATGGATGTCCCACTGGGACTTACCGCAGGTAATGCTTTAGAGGTTCGCGAATCAGTCGAGGTTCTCGCCGGTGGTGGCCCATCAGATGTTGTTGAACTAACAATTCTCTTGGCGCGCGAAATGATTGATGCTGCTGGAATCATTGGGAAAGATCCTGCAGATGCTCTTAAAGATGGCAGCGCTATGGATCATTGGCGTCGCATGATTAGCGCACAAGGTGGCGACCCTGATGCACAGCTTCCAGTGGCGCGCGAACAACATGTTGTGAAAGCCGCAAATAGTGGAATAGTCACAACTATGGATGCAATGAAAGTTGGCGTCTCTGCGTGGCGTTTAGGGGCAGGGCGATCAAAGCAAGGCGAAAAAGTTCAAGCAGGTGCGGGAATCGAAATGCATGCAAAACCTGGTGACTACATCGCAGCAGGTGATCCACTCTTTACTCTTCATACAGATGAAGCGCCCCGTTTTGAGCGTGCCCTTGAGATTCTTGAAGGTGCTGTCGCAATCATAGAAAATGGAACGGTCAACCGACTTCCTCTAGTACTAGAACGGATTGAAGGATGAGCACACCGAATCCAGCTTTGTTAAAGAAGCCGACGCAGGCACAAGTTAAACGACTGCCCAAAGCCCTATTGCACGATCACCTTGATGGTGGATTGCGCCCTGAGACAATTATTGAAATCGCAAAAGAGATTAATCACGCCCTGCCGACAACTGATCCAGCCGAGCTAGCTGAATGGTTCCGCTCTTCATGCGACTCTGGATCACTCGTTCTCTATCTAGAAACCTTTGCGCATACCGTCGCAGTAATGCAACGTCGCAAAGATGTTGTTCGTGTAGCACGTGAGTGCGCAATTGACCTGGCCCGAGATGGCGTTGTTTATGCTGAAGTTCGCATGGCACCTGAACTTTTAACTACCGGAGAACTTGATTTGTCCGGGGCTGTAGATGCGATCCTTGAGGGATTCCGTGATGGAGAACGAGCCGCTGCTGAAGAAGGAAATAAGATTCGCGTCGTTTCGCTTCTCTGCGGAATGCGCCAAAATAATCTCTCTCAAGAGGTTGCGGAGCTAGCAGTCAAATATCGCGACAAGGGAGTTGTTGGATTTGATATCGCTGGCCCCGAAGATGGATTCCCACCGAGTGACCAGCTCGATACCTTTGAGTACCTCCGTCGCGAAAATGCACACTTCACAATTCATGCGGGAGAGGCTTATGGTCTTCCCTCAATTTGGGAAGCTATTCAAATATGTGGCGCTGAACGTTTAGGCCATGGTGTTCGAATCACTGATGATGTCGATTTCAACCATACGCCACCACGGTTAGGGCGCTTGGCATCATATGTTCGCGATACCCGTATCCCACTTGAGATGTGTCCTTCATCGAATATTCAAACAGGTGTTGCAGCAAGTTTTGCAGATCATCCTATTGCAAAGCTGGCGAAACTTCGCTTCCGTATTACTCTCAACACCGATAATCGATTGATGTCTGCAACATCGATGTCACATGAGATGAATCAACTTGTGAAAGAGTGCGATTGGAACTTCGCGGATCTGCAGCGAGTTACGATAAATGCCCTCAAGAGTGCTTTTATCCCCTTTGAAGAACGTCTATCAATAATTGAAGAGATTGTTAAGCCCGGCTTTGCTCAGATTGCTGGCGAATAAGTTATGAGGAGCATCTGATGGCACATAGTAAATACACTCTCAAGCAAGTTGCAAAGACAATTGATTACGCATTATTGCGCCCAGATATGTCGCGTGATGAAGTACGCGAAGGTTGCCTGGTAGCACTTAAATATGATGTTGCATCTGTCTGTTGCAAACCTGCTGATGTCGCTTTCTGCGCAGAAATATTGCGCGGAAGTGATGTACATGTAGGAACTGTGGTTGGTTTCCCACACGGAAATTCTGCAACATCCGTAAAAGTCTTTGAAACTAAACAGGTAGTCGCTGACGGTGCCACTGAAATTGATGTTGTCCTTAACATTGGCTGGATGAAATCAGGAATGTACGATGAGGTTCGCGATGAACTCGCCGCTGTTGTAGCTGCAGCATCGGGCAATCAGGTCAAAGTCATCCTTGAAAATGCATATCTGACCAAGGAAGAGATTGTGAAAGCCTGCCAACTCGTTGAAGCATCTGGTGCTGATTATGTAAAGACTTCAACTGGTTTTGCGCCAACGGGAGCAATTCTCGAAGATGTCATCTTGATGCGCGCCTCAGTATCGCCAAAGATGGAGGTAAAGAGTGCGGGCGGTGTAAAGAATCTCGATATGTTGCTCGCATTTATGGATGCGGGTGTTAAGCGAAGTGGTGCTAGCGCGGCGGCGGCAATGCTCGATGAATTTAAAGAGAGATTTACTGAGTAAGAAACTTCTTGAGGGGATCTCGTAATTTATTCAGTAAATCAGTTGCTTCTTCTCCGTTTTTGGTAGTAACCTCTATATAGCACTTCATCTTCGCCTCAGTTCCAGAAGGCCTGATGATAATTCGAATTCCGCCGGCCAACCAGATACGCAATCCATCAGTTGGTGGCAGTCCATCACTTGGATTGTTTAGGTCATCAATCTTTTCGACGTCAATCCCTGCAATTTGGGCTGGTGGGCTTTTTCGTAGAGTTGAGAGCAACTGAGTTATTGCACCCATATCTGCCACGCGGATTGAAATCTGTTCAGTGCCGTGAAAACCGTGACGGCTCCAGACTTCATCGAGCAGATCAAGCAGAGTTAAGCCATCTCGCTTGAGATCAGTCGCAATTTGAGCGAGGAATAGAGCAGCAGATATGCCATCTTTATCATTAACAGTTTTCGAATCAACGGCATACCCGATCGCTTCTTCATAACCGAAGGCTAAATCTTCAATCTTGGCAAGCCATTTAAATCCAGTCAAAACTTCTTGAAAATCAACGCTGTAGTGCGCCGCAATTTTTTTGAGGGCAGAAGATGAAACTATGGAATTTCCGAATATACCGCTTGGGCGAGTTCTTGCAATCCACTCTCCAAAAATCACTCCAAGTTCATCACCGCGAAGCATGCGCCAACCAACGTGTGGGTCATTTACCGCTGCAGCACATCGGTCGGCATCAGGATCATTTGCAATTACTAAGTCAGCGCCGAAATCTCTCGCCTTAGCAAGAGCTAGATCAATTGCTCCTGGCTCTTCCGGATTAGGAAATGCAACTGTTGGAAAGTCAGGATCTGGGGTGCACTGCTCATCGACCAAGATAAGAGTGGCAAAGCCGGCATGGTTGAAGACTCGTTGCACCGTTTCTGTACCCACACCATGCATAGCTGTGTAAACAATCTTGATATCTCCTGGACGAGGAGCGATCTTGATTGTGCGATTAATGTATTCGGTGATCACATCTTCGCCGAGCACGGTCCATTTGCTGCCACGGGGTAGCGATTTCAGAGAAGTAATCGCAGCGATCTCATCGGCGATAAAGCCATCAGTGGGATTAATGATCTGTGAGGATGCATATTTGATGCCATCGGCATCTGGTCCGATGTAAACCTTGTACCCATTATCTTGCGGGGGATTGTGGCTGGCTGTCACCATGATTCCGAGGTCGCAATTTAGTTCAGCAGTAGCAAAGGCAAGAACTGGTGTTGGAAGTGGACGTGGCAATATGTAAACATCCATGCCCGCGCCGCTCAGAATTTCTGCGCTCTCAAAGGTGTAATCCTCAGATCCGTAACGAGCATCGCGACCGATAACTACCTTCTTCATTCCGCGCTTACTCATATAACGTGCCAGTCCTGCTGCGGTGCGGCCTACGACTGCGCGGTTCATGCACGATGGGCCAGCACCAATTGGACCTCGCAATCCGGCAGTACCAAATTGAAGAAAGCCATTAAAGAGCGGAGCAAGTGAGGCGCCATCGTTCTTATCAAGATAAGACTGAAGTAGCGCTGCGGTGACAAGATCTGGATCGTCAGCAATCCAGGCTTCCACCTCACTTCGAAGTTCAGCGCTAATCATTATTGAAGGCCTTTAAACGATTTTCGGAATAACGTTCTTAAGAAGCTCGCCCATGCGGCTTGCAGCTGCTTTTCCAGCAGCAATCACTTCTTCATGGTTGAGTTTCTCGCCAGTCATACCAGCTGCTGCATTCGAAACGAGCGAAATTCCAAGAACTTCAGCGCCGAGTGCGTGTGCGGCGATTGCTTCGGGAACTGTAGACATACCAACAAGGTCTGCGCCCATGGTGCGCATCATTAAAATCTCTGCTGGCGTTTCATACGTCGGGCCGCGCCAATGAACGTAGACACCTTCTTGCAATGTTGTGTCTTCGTTCTTTACAATTTCGCGAATTCGCTTGCTATAGAGGTCTGTAAGATCAACAAATGTTGCCCCTGAAAGTGGAGAGGCGGCAGTCAGCGAGATGTGGTCACGAATCAAAACGGGTTCGCCAACTTTATATTTTGGATTGATGCCGCCACAGGCATTTGTAAGAATGACAACATTGCAACCGGCTTTTACTGCGGTACGAACTCCGTGAACAACAGGCTCCATTCCCTTACCTTCGTAGAGGTGAGTGCGTCCTAAAAAGACGAGGGCACGAATTGTTTTATCCCCGCTCTTAATTTCATAAGAGCGAACCTTGCCTGAATGTCCTTCTACTGCAGGAGCTGCAAAACCTGTTATCTCATGTGCATCACATTCGTATGCGGGGGTTCCTAGAGCATCAACAGCTGTAACCCACCCTGAACCCATTACAAGGGCGACATCGTGTGATGCGACTCCGGTCCGCTCAGCAATCTCGAGCGCTGCTTTAGTTGCTGCTGCCAATGGATCCGTGTAAAGAAGGTCAGTTGAAGTCATGCCTCAATAATCTCACAGAGAACGGCTCCGCTCGAAACGCTCTCACCGACTACAGCTTTCAATTTACCTATAACTCCATCTTTATGAGCGCTAAGCGGTTGCTCCATCTTCATAGCCTCTAGAACAATGATGAGATCACCAGCTACGACCTTATCTCCCTCATTTACTGCAACTTTAACCACAGTGCCTTGCATAGGGCTTGTGAGAGCATCTCCAGTAGCGCCAGTAGCTGAGGCAGCTTTGGCGCGATGGCGCTTTACAACGGGTTCAGGAGCATGGAGCAAGATTTCAAATCTCTTTCCATTGACCTCAGCAATTAACTTCTCGGAAGCGGCAGATGTTTGAATCTCAGCCACAGGTGCGATATACAGTGGAATCTCATTAACAAATTCATTTTCGATATAACTTGTATAAACATGGAAATCTTCAGTGAATTTCTCATCGCGAACAATTGCGCGGTGAAATGGCAGGGCAGTTGCTAAGCCTTCAATTTTGAATTCATCGAGCGCCCTACGGGAACGCTCGAGGGCTTCTTGACGGGTACTACCCGTAACAATAAGTTTTGCAAGTAATGAATCAAAATTCCCGCCGATTACATCACCATTTCTAAAACCAGCATCAACTCGAATTCCGGGACCAGTTGGAATCTCCCATTGAGTGATTCGACCTGGTGCCGGTAAAAAGGAGCGTCCTGGATCTTCTCCGTTGATTCTAAATTCGATGGAATGCCCACGAATAACTGGATCATCAAAACCAAGCGGTTCTCCCATAGCTATTCTAAATTGTTGGCGAACTAAATCGATACCGGTAACTTCTTCAGATACCGGGTGCTCGACTTGCAATCTCGTATTGACTTCGAGGAAAGAGATCGTTCCATCAAGTCCAATGAGAAATTCACAGGTACCAGCGCCCACATATCCCGCTTCTTTCATAATTGCCTTTGAAGCGCGATAGAGCTCTGCATTCTGCGCTTCAGTTAAAAACGGCGCAGGCGCCTCTTCAACAAGTTTCTGGTGGCGACGCTGAAGTGAGCAGTCACGTGTTGAGATAACAACTGCATTACCAAATGAATCTGCCAATACTTGAGTCTCAACGTGACGAGGTTTATCAAGATAGCGTTCAACGAAACACTCTCCACGCCCAAAGCCAGCGATGGCTTCACGGACTGCTGAGGCGAAGAGTTCAGGAATTTCCTCTAATGTGCGAGCAACTTTAAGTCCGCGACCGCCGCCACCGAAAGCCGCTTTAATCGCTACGGGCAATCCATGTTCGCGTGCAAAGGCGACGATTTCATCAGCATCATTTACTGGATCTTTAGTGCCTGCAACAAGTGGTGCTCCTGCGGCAGAGGCGAT
>WLDB01000025.1 GCA_009705035.1 Actinomycetota bacterium
CTCAAGAAGCGTTGGCTTCTCCCCTTCAGCCTTAACCTCATAGAAGGACCATTGAAAGCGCGCTTCCTGAATATAAGTTAGGTACTTTGCATTGTTTACGTGGCCAAAGGCATCGATGTCGTCCCAGCGCACAAACTGTTGATTTGTGTAAATCATTAGCGAGTGAGCTTTCGATAGGTCGCACGATGCGGACGAGCTGCATCTGCACCCAAACGTGCAATCTTGTTCTCCTCGTAGGATTCAAAGTTTCCTTCAAACCAGAACCACTTTGAATCACCCTCATAAGCCAAGATGTGAGTTGCCACGCGGTCAAGGAACCAACGATCGTGAGAGATCACCACTGCGCAACCAGGAAATTCAAGGAGGGCATTTTCAAGTGATCCCAGTGTTTCAACATCAAGGTCGTTTGTTGGTTCATCAAGGAGAAGTAAGTTTCCGCCCTGCTTCAATGTGAGTGCAAGGTTCAAACGGTTGCGCTCGCCACCAGAAAGAACTCCAGCTGGCTTCTGCTGATCCGGACCCTTAAATCCAAATGCAGCAACGTATGCACGTGATGGCATTTCAACCTGTCCGACCTTAATAAAGTCGAGACCATCTGAGACGACTTCCCAGAGCGACTTCTTTGGATCAATACCGCCGCGAGACTGGTCGACATATGAAATCTTTACCGTCTCACCAATCTTGACCTTACCGGAATCGGCAGGTTCTAAACCAAGAATTGTCTTAAAGAGCGTCGTCTTACCGGCACCGTTAGGTCCAATGACTCCAACGATTCCGTTACGTGGCAATGTAAAGGAGAGGTCATCGATAAGTACTCGATCTCCAAAGCCTTTAACTAGGTTCTCAACTTCAACAACAATATTTCCAAGGCGTGGCCCAGGTGGAATCTGAATCTCTTCAAAGTCCAACTTACGCATCTTGTCGGCTTCGGCTGCCATCTCTTCATAGCGGGCAAGACGTGCCTTTGACTTTGCTTGGCGGCCCTTTGCATTCTGGCGAACCCAATCGAGTTCTTCTGTTAAACGCTTAGCGCGCTTGGCATCTTTCTGGCCTTCAATTTTAAGGCGAGCAGATTTGGTCTCGAGATATGTTGAGTAGTTGCCCTCATATGGATATGCGCGACCACGATCGAGTTCGAGAATCCACTGCGCAACATTGTCCAAGAAGTATCTATCGTGGGTAATCGCAACGACAGTGCCTGGATATTTTGCAAGGTGTTGTTCGAGCCATAGAACAGATTCAGCATCAAGGTGGTTTGTAGGCTCATCAAGAAGAAGCAGATCTGGTGCTTCTAGTAGCAATTTACAGAGCGCAACGCGGCGCTTCTCACCACCAGATAACACGCTGACATCAGCATCTCCTGGCGGGCAGCGAAGTGCATCCATTGCTTGTTCTAACTGTGAATCAAGTTCCCAGGCATTGCGATGATCGAGTTGCTCTTGAAGCTCTCCCATTTCGGATAACAACTTGTCGTAATCAGCATCAGGGTTTGCCATCTCTTCTGAAATTTCATTAAAGCGGCGAACCATCTCCATGGTCTCAGCAACGCCCTCTTGAACATTCTCTAAAACTGTTTTGGTCTCATCGAGCTTTGGTTCCTGCATCAGGATTCCGACTGTATAACCAGGTGAAAGATATGCCTCGCCATTTGATGGTTGCTGCAATCCGGCCATGATCTGTAAGACTGTTGATTTACCAGCACCGTTAGGGCCTACAACACCAATCTTTGCTCCTGGAAGGAACATCAAGGTAACGTCGTCGAGAATTACCTTCTCACCATGCGCTTTACGCGCCTTCTTCATCGTATAAATGAACTCAGCCATAGTGCCCAACCTTACTGGGTACTATTGGCTCTCAGTACGCGCCTGTAGCTCAGTCGGATAGAGCACCTGCCTTCTAAGCAGGTTGTCGCTGGTTCGATTCCAGCCAGGCGCACAAGTTTTGCCAGCCACCTTCTGCGTTGGCCACTATGAGATAGGCGTCTGCGCCACAACCAATCGAATGTATTGCGCAATCTCTGTTTTCATCTCTTCCCAAGTGATTCCATAGACAGAAAGAATGGCAGATTTATAGTCCTTGGTTTCAGTGGAGATTCTGAAGAAATCAACCATGCCCTCTTGGCCTTTCTTCATAAATAGGTATTGAGTACCAAGTGCGCCAGCGGCATAAGACCCATTAATGCCGCAGGTTTGCGCGTAATCCGGATCAGTGGTTCGTGGTCCATTCTCCTCAAAGAATTTCGCCCAACCACCTTTAGGTTCAGTTGCGACCCTGAAATTTTTATCATATCTACCCCAAATATGATCGCGATGCATCACTTTAAGATCAGCGAGATTCTTGGCTGATAACACTTTTCCGTAGAACTCAGCGCCACCTTCGATAGTCCAACATGGCACATCTTCCCCATTAATGCGGTTTGATATCTCCATCTGACCGATGTGTGTATATTCGTGTGCAGCGACTTTTGCTGAATTAACATCGGGATTCATTCTTCCTGTTCCGATATAAAACAAGAGATAAGCCGTCTCATTTGAGCCGCCTGTTAAACCTGCAGCATTTGCCAACTTCCCATTGCGCTTTACTTCATCATCAAACATTTGTAATTCAGCTTCTATTTCTCTCTCAGAGAGTTCCATGGCTATTTGCTGCTCATTAAACCATTTGCGGTCTTTCTCTGTAATGAAAAGGACCGTTAAAGGACGATCGGCAATAAAGGTTTTCTGCCAAAAAAGAGCTGCGTCTTTAACACCACCTGCGATTGAATCAGCAATCTTTCGATTCACAGTTGGGGAATAAGTAATCTCCAAAGCGAGCGTCGATGGATCGCCACTCTTTTTCGCATTACTAACTGAGCGCCAAATCTTTGTTAAATCCTGAAATGAATCAGGTAGCCACTTTTTCTCGCCATTAAGTAAAGTACAAATGGCGGTTGTTCCATTAATTTTGAGTGTCTGTAGCGGCTTTGTACATTTATCGTTGAAGCTAACGGCATTGGCGCTAGGAGTTGAAAGAGTCAGGACCAGGAGGAAACCTAGAGAGAGAGCTAGCGATTTATTCATAAAGATTCCTTGCGCAGTTATTTACTCGAGCCGTTCCCAACAATACCTGAATACAACGATTTGTAAATAAAAAACCTCCGGCCAGGCTCTCCCTCGATGAGCCTGGCCGGAGGTTTTATTTATTTATTGAAGTTACTTGATCTTTGCAACCTGAGCGAGTGACTTCTTGAGGAAGTCACCTGTGATAAGTGCGAATCCAAGATTTTCTCCAGCATCGAGTGCACACTTAGGAGAGAGGATGAACTCGGCGAGCTCTTTAACAGCCTTTGCCTTTTCCTTATCGGCATAGTTTGTATCGACCAACATGTAGGAGACGATTCCGAGTGTGTATGCACCCTTCTCCTTTGTGGCGTAGTCGAATGTGAGGAAGCCATTGGCATCCTGTGTAGCTGATGCGAGGAACGCGCTAGTTCCTGTTGCATCTGGAGCAACTGCTGTACCCGCTGGGTTGATTACATCTGCAACCTTAAGATTGTATGTCTTTGCATAGTTAACTTCGTTGTAAGTTATTGAGTAAGGAGTCTTCGATGCCTGAAGTCCAACACCTGTTGAAGATTGAGCTCCCACAATACGACCAAGGTTTCCTGGTGCATTGATATCGCCAGGGAATGAATCCTTGAATACAGATGCTTTTGGTCGAGTCCACACTGATGAGGCTGACTTGTTGAGGAAGTTTGTGAAGTTTTCAGTTGTACCTGATCCGTCTGAGCGAACAACTACCTGAATCTTCTTTGCAGGCAATACATAGTTTCGCTTCACTGGTCGTGATGAAAGAACCTCAGGGTCTCCCTGTGCGTTCTTTTTCAAAGTTCCATCGGCGTTGGTGCGGTACTTAACTTGCTGAATAGTGCGGTTGTTATCAGCAACAATTGCTGGGTCATTCCACATTGTGATCTGACCAGAGAAAATCTTTGCGATTGTGTCAGCTGAGAGTTGAAGTGTCTTCTTACCTGGCAAGTTGTGCATGATTGCAATTGGAGCCGCGACTGCAGGCACGTGGATGATTGAGGCACGACGTGATGAACCAACATGTGCTCCATCAGTAAACCAGAAATCTCCAATTGACTTATCAGAATTTCCGCGACCTGTGCTAGATCCTGAAGATGCGTATGTGTATGAATGTCCGCTGGCGTTTGCAAATGGAGCCTTGCAGGCTTCAATTAAGTTCGCTGGAAATGAAGCGCCTGATCCAGATAGATTCGCTGCATGTGCAGGAGTTGTTGCGACCAAGCCAAACGCGAGTGCAATTGATGCAACCTTCGCGAGCTTTGAAACTCTCATGTATTTCCCCTTATTAGTTTGGATGTTCTTACAAGGGGCAAGTTATGCAAACAGGGTTACTGGAGTAGTTGTTTGAAGAAAATTTCACCTGACGGTTAGGTGAACAATTGGTGTTTAGCCGAAGCGGCCTGTCACGTAATCTTCGGTGCGCTTATCTTTTGGACGGGAGAAGATTTCAGTGGTTGGTGCATACTCAACCATTTGACCTGGGCCGCCATCGGATAAGAAGAAAGCTGTGTAATCAGATACACGTGCCGCCTGCTGCATATTGTGGGTAACGATGACAATTGTCATGGTCTCGGATAACTGGCGGATGGTTTCTTCAATGCGCAGGGTTGAGCCTGGATCAAGAGCCGAACAAGGTTCATCCATCAATAAAACTTGCGGAGATACTGCCAGAGCGCGTGCAATACAGAGGCGCTGTTGCTGGCCACCAGAGAGAGACCCACCATGAGCGCCAAGGCGATCCTTCACTTCTTTCCATAAGCCCGCACGCTCTAGGCACTCTTCCATCAAATCATCTTTATTTTCAGTCTTTAGCTGCGCAAGCTTGAGACCCGATAGAACATTTTCGCCAATAGTCATTGATGGAAATGGGTTTGGCTTCTGAAAAACCATTCCGATTTGCAGACGAATCTTGGTGACATCTATTCCGGGTGCATAAACATCTTTACCGTCGAGCAGAACTTCACCGGCCATTGCAGCGCCAGGAATAAACTCATGCATGCGGTTGAGGGTACGAATGAAAGTTGATTTACCGCATCCTGATGGACCGATTAGCGCTGTTACTGATCCAGGTGCGAAGTCAAGTGAAACATCTGCCAGTGCATGGTGCTTTGTAAACCAGGCGTGAACTCCACGAGCCTCAAGACCTGTACCGAGAGCGCGGTTAGGGCCTGTTCTTGGTGCCTTCGCATTTGCTACATCCGATAATGAACTCATCGTGAGACCTTTCTAGAGCTAAGTAAACGAGCCAGAGAGAAGAGAATAATTATGATTACAAGGAGGACTAGTAGGCCTGCCCATGCACGAGTGATGCCGTCCTCGGAACCTGAACCAAAGGATTTCCAGATGTAATAAGGAAGCGACCCCATCGCTCCATCAAATGGATTGGGGTTGACCTTGTCGCCGCCACCTGTGACGAGAAGTAAAGGCGCTGTCTCGCCGATGATGCGTGCGACACCCAAGATAACCGCTGTAATTAATCCACTTCTGGCTGCCGGGACAACAATCATCGCGACTGTTCGCCATTGCGTACCACCCAGAGCAGTGCCTGCTTCACGGAGATCTTCAGGAATTAACTTCAAAACTTCTTCTGATGTTCTAGCAACGGTGGGAATCATCAAAATTGTCAGTGCAAGTGAACCCATAAATCCCGAGTTAGCCTTTGTGATTGGATAGATGACTGCAGAGAGAATAAACAAGCCTGCAACTACAGATGGCACACCTGACATTGCTTGAACAAGGAAGCGAATTGGCCGTGAGAAGCGACCGCGAATCTCGGTGAGATAGAGAGCAGTGAGAATTCCGAGGGGGACACTGAGTACCATCGCAATCGCAACCATTGTCAATGTGCCGGTAATTGCGTGGAGTAAACCGCCATTGCTGATTGGATCTGTTGCGGTAGCAAGTGACATATCTTCTACAAATATATGAGGCTGTATGCCTTTGTAACCCTTTGATATAACGGTGAAAACGATGCTTGCTATGGGAAGAACTGCAAGCAAAGAACCGCAAACGATTAACACCTGAATCGCTGAATCTTTGGCAGCTTTTACGCTGTACCGCTTAAAACTGAGTGCGGCGTTAGCAAGTGCGTAGGTGACAAAAAATGTTACAAAATATCCGAGCTTGCCGCTAAGGGGCGAAATTAATACAAATACAAATGAAAATACGAGCGTTGCAAGAAAAATTGACGCATTAATCAGGCGGTCTTTCTTTGATGCTTTCCAAGGGCTTCTTGGCTTTACGTTTTCGTAACTCATCGTTATCGCCCTGACTTTCCGGTGCGCTTTACAATGAAATCAGCAAGACCATTTACAAGCAAAGTGAGCATAAAGAGGGCTAAACCAGCTGCCATAAGCGCATCAATTTCGTAAAGATTGGCCTCGCCGAAACGCAAAATAATGAGCGAGGCAACGTTTCCACCAGCACCGAGAAGAATTTGCCAGTTGACCTGGAAAACAATATTGAGCACTGTGTATACCGCAACTGTTTCACCCATCGCGCGGCCCAAGCCAAGCATCGCGCCACCGATTACTCCAGAGCGACCGTATGGAATAACTACAGCCTTGATCATTGACCATCGTGTTGCGCCTAGTGCAAACGCTGCTTGAATGCGGTCGAGTGGCGTTTGTGAGAAAACTTCTCGTGAAACTGAGGTGATAATCGGAATAATCATGATCGCGAGCACAACACCCGCAATAAATGGCGAGCGCGTAAAGATATAAACGTCGACGTCAAAAATCGGTATAAAGCCCAAATACTTATTGAGTAGCTTCGCCCAATATTCCACGCTCGGCATAAGAACTAAAAATCCCCAAAGGCCAAATAGAAGCGATGGGAATGCTGCCATCAAATCAATTATTGCGATTAGAAATTTCCGAAGCGATGGTGGTGAATAGAAATTTAAGAAAAGCGCCATTGCAACCGAGACGGGCACTGCAACAACCACCGCGACAAGCGCAGAGAGAATCGTTCCAACAAGCATTGCCGCAAGACCAAATGAACTTTCAACGACCTCACCTGATTCGTCATATGAGACGGTCCAGTCTGCGGAAGTAATAAATGAGAATCCTTGTTCAAAAATAATTCCAGAACCGCGATAACCGAGAAATACGGTGATTAATCCCAGAATCCCAAGTGATGAAAGACCGCCTGCTGTTACGACTCTGCGGAAAACTTTGTCCGATCGGCGAGGTTCCGTAGTGATTTCACGAGGAGCCGGGACGGTCTGCATGCGGTGAATCTTGCACCGTAGGGCGCAAATACAGGCAGATACTTGGTGAACAGGAGATGAACGAGAATCGAAATCTCGCTCCACCCACTACCCTTCCCCTATGGCTACTGAGCTCCCAAATCTCGTCTGGATTGACTGCGAAATGACCGGTTTGGACTTGGCGACCGACGCTTTGGTGGAGATTGCGGTGCTCGTGACCGATTCCGAGCTCAACGTCATCGGCGATGGCATCCAACTCGTCATTCATGCCACCGAAGGCCAGCTAGCTGCCATGAACGATTTTGTCCGCGAGATGCATACCAAATCTGGACTTATTGAGGAGATTCCCAACGGAATCGCGACGGCCGAAGCCGAAAAGCTAATCATCGAATATCTCGAATCTGCAGGTGTATCCCCCGGAAAATCCCCACTTGCTGGCAATTCAGTGGGAGTGGATCGATCCTTTATCGCCCGCGATATGAAGGCTCTAGCTGAATTTCTGCACTACCGCACTATCGACGTTTCGACCATTAAAGAGCTGGTCAGGCGCTGGCATCCAAAGACTTACTTCGCAGCCCCGGCCAAAACCGGCAATCACCGCGCGCTTGGAGATATTCAAGATTCAATCGCCGAATTGGCGTACTACCGGAGCACGGTGTTTAAAGAGCAAGCGAGCGCTCAGTAATTGATTCTTCTAAATCTAAGCTAGGCGCTAAAGTAAGCCCTTGCACAGCACATGGTGGGCGTAGCTCAGCTGGTAGAGCACTCGGTTGTGGTCCGAGATGTCGCGGGTTCGAGCCCCGTCGTTCACCCCAAGTTTTCCCCTTCCCCAGGTACTAAATGCACGAGGAAAATTATCAAGGAAAAGAGGCGCGATGATATTTGACGTTGTCATTGAGATCCCAGCTGGTTCGCGCAATAAATATGAGATCAACCATGAGACTCACGAGATTCGTCTCGACCGCATGCTCTTTACCGCGACTCGCTTTCCACACGACTATGGTTTTGTTAAGAACACCCTTTCAAATGATGGTGATCCACTTGATGCCCTAGTAATGCTCGATGAGCCAACTTTCCCTGGGTGCGTGGTTTCAGCCCGCGCCGTTGCCATGTTGCGCATGACCGATGAAAAAGGCGGCGACGACAAGTTGCTCTGTGTTGCAGCCGGAGATATTCGCAAATCTGGACTCAAAGATATTAAAGATTTGCCGGTCTACGAGCTCGAAGAAATTAAGCACTTCTTTGAAGTTTATAAAACTCTCGAACCAGGTAAGGAAGTTATCGGTGGCGATTGGGTTGGACACGATGAAGCAGAGGCCGAAATCCAAGCATCATACGATCGTTATAAGGCAACCAAATAATTCTATAAGCAAACATGTAAACCAAAATAAGTTACGGAGAAACTTATGAACGCAGTTAACGCCGGAGATACGGCATGGGTATTAGCAAGTAGCGCATTAGTTCTCTTTATGACTCCTGGCCTCGCAGTTTTCTATGGCGGCATGGTTCGTGCAAAGTCAGCGCTCAATATGATGATGATGTCATTTGCCGCTATTGGCGTAACAACAATCATCTGGGTTCTCTACGGGTATTCATTAGCTTTTGGAAAATCAAATAACGGACTCATCGGTGGGTTCGAACATATTGGTCTTGCTGGAACCCTTGACCAAGTCGTTGGCGCTACAGATCACCAGATTCCTACCCTTGCATTCGCTATGTTCCAATTAACTTTCGCCATCATTACCGTAGCTCTTCTATCAGGTGCTATCGCAGACCGCGCAAAGTTTGGATCATGGGTTGTTTTCGTCGGCCTCTGGATAACCTTGGTTTACATTCCAATCTGCCACTGGGTCTTTGCAGCACAAAACGGTGAAGGCGGTTGGATTATCGACAAGCTCAAGGCGCTCGATTTTGCCGGCGGACTAGTCGTTGAAATCAATTCAGGTGCGGCAGCTCTTGCGCTCGCAATCGTTCTTGGAAAGCGCGACGGATTTAAGAAAGACCCTATGCGTCCACATAACATGCCGCTGGTTCTTCTTGGTGCAGGAATGCTCTGGTTCGGATGGTTTGGATTTAATGCAGGCTCTGCGCTTTCTGCTGGACACCTCGCTGCAACCGCAATGATTAATACCCAGATTGCAACTGCAGCTGCAGCGATGACATGGATCATCTACGAAAAACTGCGCAACGGAAAAGCGACAACTCTTGGAGTTGCATCAGGTGCAATCGCCGGCGCAGTGGCGATCACTCCTTCATGCGGTTATCTCAACCCACTTGGTGCACTTGCACTCGGTCTAGTTGCGGGAGTTGTCTCTGCGTGGGCAGTGACACGTAAATATAAATTTGGCTACGACGATTCTCTTGATGTGGTCGGAGTACACGGTGTCGGTGGCTTGCTCGGAATGCTCGGCATTGGTTTGCTTGCAACATTGACTGCAAATGCAGCAGGTGCAAATGGCCTCTTCTTTAACGGCGGAACAACTCAGCTAAACCGCCAGATAATCGCCATTATCGTTGTGGCTCTCTTCTCATTCTGTGCCACATGGTTGATTGCAACCCTGATTTCCAAGACCATCGGTTTCCGTGTATTCCGCGAAGATGAACTCAACGGCTTGGATACAACTTTCCACGCAGAATCTGCATACGACATAACAGGAAATTCCAATCGCTACTAAGCGAGATTGAAGGTAAATAAATGAAGCTAATTACTGCAATCGTGAAGCCTGCAAAGGTGGATGAAATCAAAGTTGCTCTGCAGGCAGCTGGCGTTGCTGGCATGACAGTCTCAGAAACTCGCGGCTTTGGTCGCCAGAAGGGCCACACTGAGATTTATCGCGGCGCTGAATACACAGTCGACTTTATTCCCAAGGCTCGTATCGAAGTACTAGCTGATGATAACGAAGCACAGAACATCATCGACACAATTGTTACTGCCGCTAACACTGGTTCTATTGGTGATGGCAAGCTCTGGGTTACATCAGTAGATCAAGTTATCCGCATTCGCACAGGCGAGCGCGGATCCGACGCTCTCTAGCCTTTAGGAATTAACTGCTGCGGGCACTTACTTAAAATGTTCGCCATTGCATTCTTCTCTGCAAGAGTTACCCATAACGAATACTTCGCCTTCACGGCAATCTGTCTTGCAACATAAGCGCAGCGATAGCTCTTTAGAGGTGGCAACCAAGTAGCTGCATCGCCATCGCCCTTCTGCGAATTAAGTCTTCCCTTTACCGCTACTAAATTAAGAGGGTCGTTAGCAAAAGCCTTTCGCATATCCGCAGAAAGTTTCTGAGCGCCTTTCTGCCAAGCATCCGACAGCGCGACGCTATGATCAATCTGCACTTCACTGCTTGTTGCAACTCCACGAGTAAACTCAATAACTTCTCCTGAAAAAGGATCTACCAACACACCTGATAACACGATGCAGTCACGAGTGCCTTCACGATAAACAATCTCAAGAAGGTCACGAGTCAATATGTCATTGCGGGTATCGCACCCATTGCGATCAACATCGGCCCATGACGGACCAAATTGTGCGCGGGTATACCCAGTCTTTGGCGCCCTGCCCTTTACCGATAACGTCTCAAGTACCACTGCAGCTTTTATATCAGCAGCTACTGCCGGAGGTGTGGGAACCACTATTGCCCCAACAACTAAGAGTGCGATAAGGCGTTTTTCCCATAAAGACATAGCCAAATCATCTCGCCATAAAGGCGAATTCCCTAGATGAGATTGGTCTAAAGACGGTGAAATCGCTGGTAATGTCTGCCCTGCATTTAAGCGTTCCCACGCTTAAATGGGTTGTTAGCTCAGTTGGTAGAGCAGGTGACTCTTAATCACCGGGTCGGGGGTTCGAGTCCCTCACAACCCACTTGGATTTACCGCAAGAACCTATCGAGAGCTGACTCTTGGCTTACTTGCTACTCGCAGCGAATATCCTGAACTCAGGTAATTGAGATCGCTCGGAGTAAATACAACCGAAATTTCTAGATTACCTTTTAGCGCTGGCTTCCAATTGCATGTCGCTGTCGTAATCGAAACAGCAACCTTTATGCAGCCCGCAATTCTCTTTCCGTTTGAATAGAAAGCTACCGAACCCGACTTACTAGTGGTGGCAGTCAGCAAAGTTGAACTTCTATATTCAGCTACTAACGGAGCCGTAATCAGCACAGTCGTACTTGCCCTTGGTAAAAAGAAGAGAACCTTTGCACTTTCCGCTGAATTGGAATAGCTGGTGCCATCTCCTATCGCTGTTACGGAAAGATAATAATTTGAGTTTGGAGTGAGACCCGAAAACACCGTGTTCGAAGTTATATTCGAGCTTGAGATTGTTAAGGAATCAATAAGAGTCAAGCCATTTGAAGAATATATCTTTGCGAGATAGGCACTCGCATTTGCTGTTGTACTCGTCTCGGAGATATTGATACTTGTTCCAGAATTTTGCGAGACTACCGGCGAATTTGGAGTAGCAACCTGAGAAATCGAAGAACCATTGATTCTCAATGAAAAACTCTGAATTATTGTATCCGTTGTCCATGTAGCTCCAGCATTTGTCGAATAAGCACCTGATCTTGGAGTGGGGGCAGACCAACCCGGAGACCCACTTTGGGATGTTGCGCCAGACCAATAAAGTTGCACTTGCGATGTTGAATGAAAGACAATCCAATAGGACGTTCCGCTAGTCACATTAAAGCTTCCAGTGAATGTCTGCGTATTTGGTGTTGTGGCAGGAGTTGAAGTCACCGTGCTCCATGTGGTCAACGTCGCCCCAGGCAGGCTTGAGGAATCTGAGCGAAATGAAATTGCGGTAAGTGCTCCTACGCTAACCGGAATATCGATACTGCTTAAAGTCGAAGTGCTGCCTGCGGTAAATTTCTGCGCTCCCCAATAACTTGCATTGACGCCATAAGCTGCAAGGGAAACTTGCGGATAATTTAATAAAAGAAGCTGGGCTGCATTTGCCGGGCTCGCAACTACTGTGCTCACAATTGTCAGAATACTGATAATCAGTACTTTTTGAATGCGGCGCATCTAACTAGAGTACGGCATACCTACTATCGCATTTAGACGCTCAACCAGGGATATAAATGTATATCTGCGGGCCATTTACTGCATCACGGATAATAGATCCGGTATTGCTTTGAAACCACTTCGGCCAAAATCGGAGCGGCGGTGTCCCATTCGATCTCATAAACCTTCTTGAATGCCTGCTTAAAGGTTAAGCCATTTGCAGTTTCAACAAAGAGATTCATTGGTGAATCAATTCCTCCAATTGCAGCAAGTGCCTCAACAGTTGACCAACCGAGTGTGTAAAGATAGAAGCGCTCGATATTTGATGGCTCTGGATATTTCATAAATGACTCGAGAAAACGAAGGACATTTTCTGGGCGATAGTCCTTGATATCGGATTGAGGTCGATTTCTCGCAATAGCTTCAATCCTGAGTGCACCATATTCTTCAAAAGATTTCGACGCCCCCAATTTTCCTGTTACCGAAGCATGACCTTCCCCGAACCAATCTGGTGTGAGGTTGTAATAGTTACCTCTATTTGGCTTGAGCTGATAGAAGGAAACTGAATGCGTGAACTCATGAATCTGAATTTCACCAGTCAACTCAGCTCCGTGAATAGCGCCACCGGGGTCAGATGCGCCAAAGTGAGCTATCGCCTTCCAATCTAGAGTTGCAGAGGCGCTGGCATCCCAGCATCGCGAAGCATTAGGACATACATATCCAAATTGGAAGTCAGCTATATTTTTTCCAGCCCTAATCGCGACTTGATTCTTTGCCCATTCTTTATCAGCAAATGTGTAGTAAATCGCAAAGACTTCATCTGGCTGTTTGAAGTTCTGAAATATCTTTGATCCGATCTGATAAGCGGCAGCTGGATTCTTATTGACTGGAACTGTATTGGGCCCAATTATTGTGTTGACTTTTATAGTGCTTTGATAATTCGTTGCCATTAGGCGCTGGAAGTCACTGTAAACATTGAGAGCAATTGCATCGACGTTCTCAGAAATATTGGAGAAGGTGAGCTTTTTCGATGTTGGTGTTGGAGTAGGTGTAGGTGTTGAAGTTGGAGTTGGAGCTGGAGTTGCTGTTGGCTTCTTTATTGCAACGCCCTTGTTCCAAATAAAATTCTTTCCTGATTTAATACAGGTAAAAGTCTTATTCTGAAAAACAGCTTTTTGGTTCAACACTTTGCAGGTAGTTCCAGGGGTAATCTTTTGCGCTGAAACGGCAGTGAATGGGATCAAGGTTATTGCCAGGGCAATGAGCAACCCTTTAGCAATACTCCCCCTGATGTGCATTCTCAAAGGGTAATGGGGAAGTCGGGTCAAGTAGGGAACCGTTTGAAGCTTTGATAACGAGCCCCGCCTCATCACCCACTTATCTTTCGCCTTATAATTTGGCCGTGAAAAAGGGAATCTCCATAGCTCTAGTGTGCTCGAGCGCTCTTTTTCTCTTCGCCTTTAACGCCCCTGTAACGGCTCAGGCTTCTTCGCCAAATATTTATGAATCGATGACAGGTACCCACAATGGTGCAATGGACGGTGTTGCTGGAAGTTCTAATAGCGTCGGGCTTACGGGTAACTGGGTAAGGGTTCCAGGGCAAAAGTCAGGCAGTGATCCTGTTCGTGCCGCAGTTTTCACAAATCTTTACAACTCAAATTTAGCTTTTCCTACGAATTCTCTTCACACATTACCGCCAAGCAACACAGCCGCAGGAACTACAGCAAACATATGGTCACCATTCGGATCTGCAAGAGCGTTAACGTCGCCGATTTCATTTGATTCAGAGGGGACCTACTACTTTAGTTACTTGATGTATGCACCCAGCGATGGTTCAAACAATTGGGGTTCTGCAGTAGTTGGCTTGCTCAATGGTCTGCCAGCTAATAATGCTGATACTTCTAAAAGCGCTCTCTATTTTGGTTGGACCTACACTGGAGCGCCAATGATTAAATTGGCATCGGCAAATTTACCTGTCTGGGAAGGTGGTAACTACGGTGCCATAGGTTCAGCAACTACACCTGCAGCGACAGGAAATAAGTCTTGGTTTGTTGTCGTAAGAATCAATACTGTTGCCACCGGAAATGATTGGGTGCGCATCAAGCTGTATTCGCCATCAGGAACAATCCCAACAAGTGACTCTGGAATAACATGGGATGCAACATATTCGGCTGCCATCACAGGAAACAGGACTCATCTCGCTGTGCAGACTGAG
>WLDB01000026.1 GCA_009705035.1 Actinomycetota bacterium
CCAGACTTTGGTCAAGGAAGATGGAAAGTGTGGAAGGTACGAGTCACGCAATGTCTCAAAACCCGCTGCCTCAAAGAGTTCTCTTACCTCTTCCCCTGATGGTCGATAAATGTGCGTCGGGTCAGAGTCATAGAGCTTGGAATACTCCCATCGAGTTAACCAATTTGAAATTGTTGGTAAATGAACCAGCACGATTGCACCGGGCAATGCAAAATTTCGGATCGATTCAATTCCAGCTTTGGGATCAGTCAGATGTTCAATAACGTTGATCGCGAGAATCAAATCAAATTTTGGAGAGTTTGGGTTCAAATCATGAAGATCGGCCTGCATAAAGGTTCGATCTGGTTTTCGTCGAGATGCAACTTCAACAGCGTGGTGAGCTATATCTAGACCCGAAAGGCTTCGAGCTCCTTCGAATGCATCTAAGAGCCAACCGTATCCACAGCCAACATCGAGAACATCTGATTCGGAGAGTTGCTTGCTGCTGTATTTTCGATAAGTTTTCGAAACTAAATTATCGCGCCATCTATCGACAACAGTTTGCTCTGGTTCGCCATGCGCTGAAACGGCGCCATAAAGTCGCGCGAAATACTCAGACCCAGCGTCCTCAAGATGGCTACCCATCCGCCAAATTCTTCCATGAAATCGTTCGATTTATAAGTTGCGTGCAATCAAAATGCGTCCTGCACGCTTACCTTCTATCGATGACACGGTGATTTGAATTCCGTTTACCTTAACCGTGTCTCCCTCGACGGGGATACGCCCAAGAAAATGCATGACGAATCCACTTAAGGTCTCATAAGGTCCTTCTGGAATCTCAATCTGCGCGTCGGTAGATAGCTCTTCGAGAGAGATCAACCCATCAACCTCAAAATCTCCAGCCAACGACTCAGCACTGAAATCTTGCTCATCGCCATCGTATTCGTCGCGAATATCACCGATGAGGCACTCCACTAAATCTTCAAGTGTCACGATGCCATCGGTACCACCGTATTCGTCAAGAACAATCGCCAGATGTTGGCGCTGCGCACGCATCTCTGTGAGAGCAGGAAGAATTCCTTTAGTGCCAGGTAGATACATAATGTTTCGGCAAAGTTCTTGAATCTTTGCCTGTGAATTAATCAGTGATGGGTTAATCAAATCTCGTACGTGAATAAAACCAATCACTTCATCAGATGAGCCACGCACAACTGGATAACGTGAGTGAGATTTTTCTGCAGCGAGCGCGATTGCCTTGGCTATCGAGAGCGATCCATCGATAAAATCAACCTCGGTTCGTGGAACCATTACCTCATGAACTTGGCGCTCTGATGCATTAAAGACTTCTTCAACAATATCGCGCTCTTCATCGGTAAGAGCGGCGTGACCTGCAACGAGATCTAGCAACTCCTCTTCAGACATCTGCGAGCGCTCTTCCTTCGAATCGATACCGAAGATACGAAGCACTAGATCGGTAGATTTTGAAAGCAACCAAATTATTGGGCGGAATGCATTTGCAACGAAATCAATGAATCCAGCCGATCCCAGTGCAATGCTTTCGGCGCGAAAGAGCGCTAGCTTCTTCGGAGCAAGTTCACCAAAGACGAGAGAGATATAGGCAATTATTAAAGTTAGGCCGACAAGGGATGCTGTATTCGCCGCAGAATCTGAGAGTCCGCGATCTTCGAGCCACGGAATTACAAATTGACCAAGCTTTTCAGCGCCGAGGGCGGCGGAGAGAAATCCTGAGAGGGTCACACCAATTTGAACTGCCGCAAGTAAGCGACCTGGATTGGCATGAAGTTTGGCGACCTTGGCGCCACGTCGACCACGCAGGGCAACCTGGCGAACCTGGCTCTCACGCAGGGAGATAAGTGCGATCTCGGCAGCAACGAAGAGGGCGCCGAGGAAGATAAGGAAGAGGACTAGAAGAATCGGGGCAAAAATTGAGCCACTCGGGGGTATATCCATAGTTCCCAAATTATAGCGAGCCCCTTCCCTTTGAGGCTAGCGCGCTATACCCTGAGCCCGCTGGCCAACCGGTCAGCGCCTTACCCTACGGACCGTCGGGCACGTACCTGCCCGGATAAGGAAGAAGAAATGGCATCAGTTGTATTTGAAAACGCATCACGTATCTACCCAGGCACAACAGCTCCTGCAGTAGATAAGCTCAACCTCACCGTCAAAGATGGAGAGTTCCTCGTTCTCGTTGGCCCATCAGGCTGCGGTAAGTCAACATCACTTCGTATGTTGGCGGGCCTTGAAGAGATCGATGGTGGACGTATCCTCATCGGCGATCGCGATGTAACAAATGTCGCTCCAAAGGATCGCGATATTGCGATGGTCTTCCAGTCATATGCTCTCTATCCACATATGACAGTTGCCGAAAATATGGGCTTCGCACTCAAGATTGCTGGAGTCGATAAGGCAGAGCGCGAAAAGCGCGTCCGTGAAGCGGCAAAGTTGCTCGACCTCGAGCCATACCTAGAGCGTAAGCCAAAGGCTCTCTCAGGTGGTCAGCGTCAGCGCGTTGCTATGGGTCGTGCAATTGTTCGCGAACCACAGGTCTTCTTAATGGATGAGCCACTTTCAAACCTTGATGCAAAGCTTCGTGTTGCAACACGTACACAGATTGCAGCGCTTCAGCGTCGTCTCGGAATCACAACAGTTTATGTAACACACGACCAGGTCGAAGCGATGACCATGGGCGATCGCGTTGCAGTTCTTAAAGATGGTCTTTTGCAGCAGGTAGATACACCTCGTAATCTCTATGACAATCCAGCTAACGCTTTCGTTGCTGGCTTTATCGGTTCTCCTGCAATGAACCTTCTTGTAGCTCCAGTTTCAGGTGGAAAGGCTCAACTGGGAGACCTTAATATCGATGTTCCTGCATCAGCTGGTTCATCTGTCACAGTAGGTATCCGTCCAGAAGGATGGGCACCAGCTGCTAAGGGATTCCACGTTCTCGTTGAGGTTGTTGAAGAGCTTGGCTCAGATGCATTCGTCTACGGAAAGCCTGCAGATTCTAATGTGAAGTTTGCTAATGCATCTGATGAAGGTGTTCAAGTAATCGTTCGTTGGGATCCTAAGAATCCACCTAAGCCTGGCGACACAATCACAGTTGTCAATGTTGCTAACGCAGTTCATCTCTTCGATGCAACAACAGGTGCACGTATCAACTAAGTAATTAGTAATAAGAAAACCCCGCCGAAGATTCGGCGGGGTTTTCTTATGCTGTGACAAATTTTCCATCCACAGGTACGTCGCTTCTTTAAACAATCCACAGCACACATCATAAACAAATCGTACGTAACTCTTCAAAGGTATTTTTCTATCGCTCCATCTTCACTTCTCTCTTTCGGATCCGTCACGTAAAACACCCGAAAAATTCCATCGCTTGTTGCGGTGGATGAGAGAAGGGAGGGGTTATGAATATTGCTAGATCGTTCGACGTTCTAACGGCGTTGTGCAGACTTATATTTCTTTTACTAGAAATTAGGAAAGCCCGCCGTGGCAACGACGGGCTTTAAAGCAACTTCCTAACAGGGAGTCGAAGGACGGTTCTCGCATCTGGTATTCGCCAAATGTGAGGGCCGTTTCTTCGTTTCTAATATTACAACTTTAAAGGACTCGAATACGAACGAAGTGTTGAGAAAACTCTGACTACTTTGCGTTAAGCCGTTTGGTTAAGCCATTTTTTAAGCTTACAAGCGCAAGCGCTTTAAGCCATCGCCTTCTGCAAGTTTTCGTCAATCGATGCCAAGAACTGCTGTGTAGTTTGATACGGAGCATCCTTAGAGATCAAGAGAGCGAGATCCTTAGTCATCTTTCCCTGCTCGACTGTCTGGATACACACTTGCTCGAGAGTTGTGCAGAACTTTGCGAGCTCTGGATTGTTATCAAGCTTGGCGCGGTGAGCTAAGCCCTGAGTCCAAGCGAAGATAGATGCGATTGGGTTAGTTGAGGTCTCTTTACCTTTTTGGTGATCGCGATAGTGACGTGTCACTGTTCCGTGAGCAGCCTCTGATTCGCAAATCTTTCCATCTGGTGTCATAAGTACTGAAGTCATAAGACCTAATGAGCCATATCCCTGTGCGACGGTATCTGATTGAACATCTCCGTCGTAGTTCTTACAGGCCCAGACATAGCCACCTTCCATACGGAGCGACATTGCAACCATGTCATCGATAAGACGGTGCTCGTACCAAATACCTGCAGCATCAAATTGAGCTTTGAACTCTGCTTGGAAAATCTCTTCAAAGATATCTTTAAAGCGGCCGTCATATGCCTTAAGGATTGTGTTCTTGGTTGAGAGATAGACCGGAAACTTACGGAGCAATCCGTAGTTTAGTGAAGCGCGCGCAAAGTCACGGATTGAATCATCGAGGTTATACATAGCCATAGCTACACCTGATGATTGGAAGTCATAGACCTCGTGTGTCGTTGGAGCAGAACCATCTTCAGGAACGAATGAGATGGTGAGCTTTCCTTTTCCGGGAACTCTAAAATCTGTAGCACGATACTGATCACCGAATGCGTGACGACCGATAACAATTGGCTTAGTCCAGTGTGGAACCAAACGCGGGACGTTGCTGATAATAATTGGCTCACGGAAGATTACGCCGCCCAAGATATTGCGGATTGTTCCGTTAGGAGACTTCCACATCTTTTTAAGACCAAACTCTTCAACGCGGGCTTCATCAGGAGTGATAGTTGCGCACTTGATGCCTACGCCATGCTTTTGAATAGCTTTAGCGGAATCAATAGTCACCTGATCATCGGTAGCATCACGGTGTTCCATACCGAGGTCGTAGTACTCAAGATTGACATCGAGATAAGGCAGAATCAACTTATCTTTAATGAACTGCCACATAATGCGGGTCATCTCATCGCCATCAAGCTCGACTACAGTGCCTTCAACTTTGATCTTTGACATTTTCTCTCCTGATTTCTTATCTTTTAAAGTGTTTGTACGTCAGCTTGTTTTGCGCGGACAGCCTCTGCTGCCTCTTTAAGTGATGCAACCTCAGAATCAGTGAGCTTGCTTTCAACAACTTTGCGGATTCCGCTCTTACCAATCTCAGCTTCAACGCCAAGATAAACGCCAGAGATTCCGTATTCGCCATCAACCCATGCGCAGACTGGCATTACATCGCCTGAATCTTCAATTACAGCTTTTGCCATACGAGCTGCTGCTGCAGATGGTGCGTAGTAAGCGGAACCGGTTTTAAGGAGAGCAACAACTTCTGCTCCGCCGTTACGAGTGCGATCGACAAGCTCATCGATTTCGCTCTGCGATAACTTATCTGAAAGTGGCACACCGTCGACGGTGCAACGACTTGGGACCGGAACCATAGTGTCACCATGTGAACCAAGTGTCAGTGTCTTGACTGATGAGACTGCAACGCCAAGTTTTTCAGCAACAAAATTTGTGAAGCGCGCAGTGTCGAGCATTCCTGCTTGACCCATCACACGATTTTTTGGAAAGTTCGTTGCAATCTGTGCCAGAGCTGTCATCTCATCGAGTGGGTTAGAGACCACGATGATGACGGCATTTGGTGAGTGCTTTGCAATATTTTCGGCAACGCCACGGACGATTCCGGCATTTACTCCGATGAGATCCATTCGGCTCATGCCTGGTTTGCGTGGCAAACCAGCGGTAATTACGACGACATCTGAGTTAGCTGTCTTCTCGTATCCGCCACCTTCAGCTGTTGTGGTCGCGCCAATAATTTTTGTCTCAAAGCCTTCGATTGAGCGTGATTGGTTCATATCGAGAGCGAGACCTTCTGGCTTTCCTTCGAGAATATCTGTGAGAACAACTTCATCAAAGATGTTGTACTCAGCTAAACGAAGAGCTGTGGTGGATCCGTAGAAACCTGCACCAACAACGGTGACTTTCTTTCCCATAATGCGTCCTATCTTATTTTTCCGGGAGGAAAACTATTTACTTTGAGTATCTTGACGTCGAGGTAACTCTACAACCCTTTAGGTAGGGCTAACGCCAATGCAAAGAGGACCCCCGCAATGGCAAGTGGGAGATAGCTCTCAATAATGCGTCTTCTCCCCTTTATTTGGCCACTTCGCGCCAAGACAATCACACCGGTACCAAGTGCTATTAAGAGCGCACCCGTGCGGACAAAGCCGAAAGCACCAACTGCGATACCAAGGAAGATCGCACCGGATGCAACCCGTAAATTAAGAGTGGTTATCGCTCGCATGCATCCACCACATTAGTGAGCAACATTGCACGAGTCATTGGTCCGACGCCTCCAGGCATCGGTGCAACGTGTGATGCCACACTCATTACATCAGGATGAATATCACCTAGTAACCCTGCATCGGTACGAGAAATTCCGACATCTAACACAGTTGCGCCTGGCTTAATCATCTCTGCAGTCAGGAAATGTGCCTGTCCAATTGCAGCAATGACAATATCTGCGCGACGAGTATGTGCAGCTAAATCCTTAGTACCAGTATGTGTAAGAGTGACCGTTGCATTCTCTTGTTTACGAGTTAGTAATAATCCGAGTGGGCGACCAACCGTTAATCCGCGACCGATTACAACAACTTCAGCGCCGTTTAATGGGATTGCGTAGTGATTGAGTAGCGCAACGATTCCACGAGGAGTGCATGGAAGTGGTGCTTCATAACCCGCCACCAATCGACCAAGGTTCATTGGATGCAGACCATCAGCATCTTTTGCTGGATCAATTGCTTCAAGAATAACTTGGGTATCAATGCCACGCGGCAGAGGCAATTGCACGATATATCCGGTGCATTCGGGCGCGTTATTGAGATCTTTGATTGCTGCTAACACATCGCTTTGTGATGCACTCGCTGGAAGATCTACACGAATAGATTGAATTCCAACATCTACACAATCACGATGCTTACCAGCCACATAAGAATGTGAACCTGGATCATCTCCAACTAAAACTGTACCGAGACCTGGGGTAATTGATTTTGTCTTAAGCGCTGCAGTGCGGGTAGCCAAATCTGCTTTGATTGAAGCTGCAAGAGCTTTGCCATCGAGTATTACTGCCGTCATATCGCTAGCTTACCGTCTCTTCTTTTGGAAATAGTTTTTGCAATAGGTACTGGCTAAGCATGCGAGAAATGTCGGGTGCTAGTGAAAAACATTGCGATTCCAGCCTTCTCGGCAGCAGCTATAACCTCTTCATCACGTACTGAACCACCGGGTTGAACTACAGCAATTACGCCAGCTGCTGTAAGAATCTCAAGGCCATCTGCAAATGGGAAGAAGGCATCGGATGCACCGACAGATCCTGACACTCGAGTACCGGCACGATCTACTGCAAGCTTTGCTGAATCAACGCGGTTGACTTGGCCCATTCCGATTCCGACTGCCGCTCCGTTATGTGCCAATAAAATTGCATTACTCTTAACTGAACGAACAGCGCGCCATGCAAAGTGAAGATCTGCGAGAACTTTATCGCTTACTTTTTCGCCTGTTACTTGGCGCCAATGCGCAGGGTTATCACCGTCGGCAGAGATTAAATCTGTCTCTTGCACAAGCGCTCCACCAGAGAGAGTGCGTATCTCTAAAGGATTTATCTGATTTATATTTGAAGTAAGTATCCGTATCGAAGGCTTTTGGGTCAAAATTGCGTGCGCCTCTGGTTCATAGCCAGGGGCAATGACAACTTCTGTAAATATCTCACTGAGTTGTTGCGCCATCGCAAATGTAACGGTGCGATTTGCCGCGACTACTCCCCCAAAAGCTGATACTGGATCGCAGAGATGAGCTTTGGCATATGCATCGGCGATATCAGTTCCGATTGCGATTCCACATGGGTTGGCATGCTTGATAATTGCAACGCATGGTTCGCTGTGATCAAGAGCAGCGCGCCAAGCAGCATCAGCATCTGTGTAGTTATTAAATGACATCTCTTTGCCATGCGATTGTGTTGCGCTGACGATTCCTGCGGGTCCCCCGCGATAAATCGCAGCGCTCTGATGAGGGTTCTCGCCGTACCTCAATACGTTTTCTTGCTTATAAATCATTCCAAACCAGTCAGGCAGCTTTTCGCTGCTGCTCTGACGACCTAACCAACCAGCAATCTGCAAGTCATATTCAGCGGTAGTACGGAAGACTTCGAGTGCCAAAGCCACACGCTCTTCAGAGGTAAAACCACCAGCTTTGATTGCAGCAATTGCATCGTCATATTGAGATTCATGGCAGAGAACAGCGACAGAACCGTGGTTTTTCGCTGCACCACGTAACATCGAAGGACCACCGATATCTATCTGCTCGATTGAATCCGCAAAGTTAGCACCCGACATGATTGTCTTTACAAATGGGTAGAGGTTGATGACCACTAAATCAAAAGGTTCGATATCCAGATTCTTGATAGCCGAAAGATGTTCGGGGTTATTCTGATCAGCGAGAATTCCTGAATGAATCTTGGGGTGCAACGTCTTTACGCGACCACCCATAATCTCTGGGAAACCTGTGTAGGTGCTTACTTCAGTAACTGCGATTCCCGCATTTGCCAAGGCCTTCGCAGTAGATCCGGTAGAAAGTATTTCAACACCGGCCTCAGATAGAGCAGTTGCTAGGTCGAGCAAGCGATCTTTATCGTAGACACTAATGAGCGCTCTTCGGATTGGTTTACGTGTAGACATTCTCAGGGCTCCAATGTCGGTAGTAATCGACGTATGGTCGCAACTATGAGACCGCGCTCGATAATCTTAATGCGTTCGTGGAGCGAAGACTCATCATCACTCGCCAGAACTTCTAACCGCTCTTGCGCAATAATCTCACCCGTATCAACTCCAGCATCCACCCAATGAATAGTTGTGCCCGTTTCTTTCACGCCTGCAGCTAGCGCATCGCGCACAGCGTGGGCTCCAGGGAAAAGCGGCAAGAGCGCGGGGTGGCTATTGATAATCTTAAATCGAGTCGTGATTGCCTCGGGCAGAATTCGCATAAAGCCGGCGCTCACCACTAAATCTGGTCGCAGAGCTGCAATGAGTTTCTCAAGCTCGAGATTCCAATGAGTTCGATCCTCTGACATAGGGATCAGATAGCTCTCGATGTGATGATCAGCTGCGCGTTGCAGCACAGGTGCTTCGGAGCGATCACAAATCAGTGCTACGACCTCTGCAGCCTCTGTTGAGAAATCTGCACTAAATATCGACTCGGCTAAAGTGCCAGATCCCGAGGCGAGTACGAGAATCCGCTTCATCGCTGCGCTCGTGAGGCAAGTGCAATTGTTGCGCCAGCCCCGATAAAGACTTCACCGATGGATAACAATCCGAATTTCCAGATTGATACACCTATTGCGCCCATCTCATCTGTCATTAGTGAGCCACTTGATAGATATGCTAAAAGAATTATTCCAAGTGAAAAGAAGAGTCCACTTTGCAGTGTTAATGCGATTCCTTGAGAGAGAGTCCAATAGGCAAGTAAAACCCCGAGCGCAATAAATAGAAGAGCGCCTAGAAGAAAAAGTGGATGTCGATCTAGAGGTGTAATGCCGAGTAATGGGAAGACTGGTAGCTGATCAACGCGATACCACCACGGAGATATCAATGTATCTGTGCCGAGTGCGAAACCAGAACCTGCAATATATGAAGCAAATGCAATAGCAGCATTTGGAAGGTAGAGAATATTGAGTAAGAGAAGGAGGGCTCCTCCAAAGATTCCAGGTTGCAAAGCTTCGGTGAGTAGCTTGATTTCAGCTATTCTGGTGAAGATAAGGATTCCAACTGCGAGCAGTGAAAGCCCAACAATAATCGCAAGTAAACGCGTGGCAATCTCAATGGGTTTTGCAATTCGAATGCGCGGCCCACAAGTTAGTGTCGCTGCTCCCGAAATTACTAAGGCAAATATTGGTGCTAAGTACCATTTAGAGGTTACTGCAGGTGAGGCACTTAAATATGAAAGCGCTGTCACTATGACTGTGTAAAAGAGTGTGTAAGCAATGCGAACACCTTTTATATCGTGATAGTCACCTTGCAATCTATCAAGGCCTCTTTTAAAGGTAATCCGTACTGCCAAAAACGGTAGCGCCATTGCTCCCCAAGGCAGGTAAGAGAAATACCCGATGGCACCTGATGGAGGAAGTGCAATTGAGAAAGGAATGTGGTGTGCGCCGAGCCAAATCCAGAGTGCGCCGCGAATTGGATCTGTTGTTGTGCCAGTTGCACTACCTGCTGTTGCCCACGCGATCAGTGCCACAAATGCAAACGGGAGCAGCACAAAGGCTGCTCCGCGAATTGCGTGTGACAACGAGACCGAGAGGACGCGTTGCATAGGCCGTTAGCGACCGAGAATCTCGCGCATCAAACGCGCTGTCTCGCTAGGAGTTTGTCCAACTTTTACACCTGCCGCCTCTAATGCATCTTTTTTGGCTTGAGCAGTTCCTGATGAACCAGAGACGATTGCACCAGCGTGGCCCATTGTCTTTCCTTCAGGTGCTGTAAATCCAGCAACATAACCAACTACCGGCTTCTTTACATACTCGGCAATAAAGGCCGCTGCGCGTTCTTCTGCATCTCCGCCGATTTCACCAATCATGACAATAGCTTTCGTATCTGGATCATCTTGGAAAGCGCGTAAACAATCGATATGCGTTGTTCCAATCACTGGATCACCACCAATACCAACAGCTGTTGAGAATCCGATATCACGGAGCTCGTACATCATCTGATAAGTAAGTGTTCCTGATTTAGAAACAAGTCCGATAGGACCCTTCTTTGTAATGTCAGCAGGAATGATTCCTACATTTGAGCTTTCTGGGCTAATCAGACCTGGGCAGTTTGGACCAATGATTTGAGTCTTGCCACTCTTGAGTGAATAAGAATAAAAGTAAGCAGAGTCATGAACCGGGATTCCTTCAGTGATTACAACTACCAATGGCATCACCGCATCTATTGCATCAATGACGGCTGCCTTTGCAAACTTAGGAGGTACGAATACAACTGAGACATTTGCACCAGTTGCGCTCATCGCCTCTGCAACAGTATTAAAGACAGGAAGTGAAACGCCATCAATTTCGACTACCTGTCCACCTTTGCCGGGGGTTACGCCACCGACAACTTTGGTGCCAGATGCCAACATACGGCGGGTGTGCTTTGTGCCTTCTGAGCCAGTCATTCCTTGAACAATTACTTTGCTCGCTGAATTAATAAAGATCGACATTACTTAGCCGCCAATTCTGCAGCGCGTGATGCTGCTCCATCCATCGTCTCAACCTGCTCTACCAACGGGTGGTTTGCAGCGCTCAAAATTGCGCGTCCTTCAAGAACGTTATTTCCATCGAGGCGAACCACAATTGGCTTTGTTGCCTTTGCACCTAAGAGCTCAAGCGCCTGAACGATTCCGTTTGCAACAGCGTCACAGGCGGTGATACCGCCGAAGACATTAACTAATACGCTCTTTACATCAGGATCTCCCAAAATAATTGAGAGTCCATCAGCCATTACCTGCGCAGATGCACCACCACCTATATCAAGGAAGTTTGCGGGACGCATTCCACTGAATTTTTCGCCGGCATATGCCACAACATCGAGCGTTGACATAACGAGGCCTGCACCGTTACCGATGATTCCTACCTGACCATTATCAAGCTTTACATAATTAAGGCCTTTAGCTTTAGCGGCTTCTTCGAGAGCATTTGCTGAATCAGTATCTACAAGCGCTGCGTGGCCTGGCTGACGGAAGTCAGCATTTTCATCAAGTGAGACTTTGCCATCAAGGGCAATAATGCGCCCATCTTCAGTCTTAACGAGTGGGTTAACTTCAACGAGAGTCGCATCTTCAGATTGAAAGGTCTCCCATAATTTAACGAGACATTCTGCAACTTGATCTGCAATATCTGCAGGGAACTGAGCTTGCGCAATAATTTTCTTAGCGAGCGCAATATCGATTCCATCAACAGCGCTTACTGGAACTTTAGCTAACTTCTCAGGTGTCTTGTGAGCAACTTCTTCGATATCCATTCCACCTGCAACTGATGCCATAACAAGGAATGTGCGATTAGAGCGGTCAAGTAAAATCGACATGTAGTACTCATCAACGATGGGTGCTGCTTGGGCAATCATCACTTTATGAACTGTATGACCTTTAATATCCATGCCGAGAATTGCTGATGCTTTCTCGAAAGTATCGGCCGCATCAACTGCCAGCTTTACTCCACCGGCCTTACCGCGCCCGCCGACTTTGACTTGAGCCTTTACGACAACCTTTCCGCCCATTGAAGTAGCTGCATCGCGAGCTTGATCTGGTGTTGTTGCAACAGCGCCCTTAAGAACAGGGACGGTGTGCTTTTCAAAGAGATCACGGGCTTGGTATTCGTAGAGATCCACTCATTGCTCCTTAAGCATGCGATTAACTTTCTTTAAAACCGTGCCAATCTTAAGCCCGTAAGGAGCTGATTAATTACAGTGGCGTGCCAATCAGAGCGGAGTTACAGGGGCGTAGCGCAATAAAAGGCGCTTATCTCCATAAGCACCGAAGTTGATGGTGGCCTCTGCCTTATCACCCACCCCTGTTGTGGCAACCACGGTGCCTAGACCGAATGTGTCATGAGACACACGCTGGCCAACTTCTAGAACCATCGCTGATGAGACCTTGCCTGTCGCTCGTGGTGGTGGCCCTGACGGCAATCGACTCTTCTTTACAGCACTTGAAGATGTGTAAGAAGGTTTGCCTTCATTTTTCCATTCGAGAAGGGCTGCCGGAATTTCATCGAGAAAACGGGATGCTGGATTGTATTTTGGAGTTCCGAAAGTTAATCGATATTCAGCTCGCGAAATATAGAGGCGCTTCTCAGCGCGAGTAAGTCCGACATATGCCAGACGTCGTTCTTCCTCAATCTCTTTTGGATCATCAAAGGTTCGAGCATGCGGAAAAATTCCATCTTCCATGCCAGTGAGAAATACTGTTGGAAACTCTAAGCCTTTCGCAGTGTGAAGAGTCATTAAAGTAACAACTCCCCCGTGGTCTTCACCATCTGGTATCTCATCCGCATCAGCTACAAGAGAAACTTTCTCAAGAAAGCCTCCGAGTGAAATGACTTCATCTTCGCCTAGCTCTTCAAATGAGCGCTCTTCATATTCGATAGATGCCGAAACGAGTTCCTGTAAGTTCTCAATACGTACCTCATCTTGCGGATCAGAACTATCGGCAAGCTCTTTCATCAGACCAGATTGTTCGAGAGTCGCCTCAATAATTACTGATGGCTTGGACTTGGCTTCAACAAGAACGGCTAAGGTAGAAATCTTCTGCGTAAATTCAGAGATGGATTGAGAAGCTTTATTGGGAACACCTGTTGCTTCGCGTACACGCAAGAGAGCATCCCAGAATGAAATACCTTGCGTAAAAGCAAAAGCATCAACTTCTTCAATTGCCCGATCGCCAATGCCACGCTTTGGTAAATTAATGATTCGGCGCAGCGATACTTCATCTGTTGGATTAACTAGGACCCGCAGATAGGCGAGAATATCTTTGACTTCTTTACGTTCATAGAATCGCAAGCCACCGACTACTTTGTAAGGAATCGCAGCCCGCATAAAGATTTCTTCAAAGATTCGAGATTGCGCATTTGTGCGGTAGAAAATAGCAGTATCCCCGGGTTGTGATTCATCACGGTTCTGCAAGGCGCGGATTTCATCTTTTACAAATTCTGCTTCATCGTATTCAGATTCAGCAACATAGCCGATTAGCGGCGCACCAGAACCGGAATCAGACCAGAGATTCTTCTCTTTACGAGATTCATTCTGCGAGATCACCGCATTTGCAGCTGAAAGAATGTTCTGAGTAGAGCGATAGTTCTGTTCAAGAAGCACCGTCTTTGCATTTGGATAATCGACTTCAAATTGCAGAATATTTCGGATAGTTGCTCCGCGAAAGCCGTAAATTGATTGGTCAGCATCACCCACAACGCAGAGTTCAGCGATTGGGAAGCCGTCTGTCTCATCTCCGGTTAGTTCTTTCACAAGCTGATATTGGGCATGGTTAGTATCTTGATATTCATCTACCAAGATATGGCGAAAGCGCGAACGAAAGCGCGCCTTCGCTTCAGGGAACTTCTGCAGGACCTCAACTGTCTTCATAATCAGATCATCAAAATCCATTGCATTGGCTTGCTTGAGTCGCTTTTCGTACAAGGTGTAAACATCGGCTGCAATAGTGTCGAACTGATTGGTGGCAGCGCTTAAGAATTCATATGGACTCTGTAGTTCGTTTTTAGCATTTGAAATGATGTTTTGAAACTGTCGAGCGGGATAGCGTTTTGAATCTAAGTTGAGAGATTCACACACCTTCTGAATTAACTTCTGTGAATCCGCTGAATCATAAATGGAAAACGATGA
>WLDB01000027.1 GCA_009705035.1 Actinomycetota bacterium
AGAGAGGACAGCGGCGATTCCTAGACTAGCTGGCCAGTCGATATAGAAAGAGGTGAAGATGTCTTTGATTTTGTAGTCGGTCTCAGGATGTGTATTTGCCTTTACTAAGACTGGATTTAGCTTTAACAATAAGTAAATGGTGACCGTTGCAGAGAGAATTGAGATGATATCGATATGCAGAGCTAATCCAACTTTTCCGACCATAAGCCCAGAGACGCCAGCGGTAACCAGTGCTCCTGAGCTCCAATAACCTGCCGAGCTCGTAACTATGTGACCACCGACTTTTTCTTGAACTTCAAATGCTTGAGTATTAAAAGCAACATGTTGGGCGGTCACCGCGAATGCAATAACTACATTGCAAAATGCGAAGATCAGCGGGCTCTTTACATGGACTACAGATATAAAAGTTCCATATAGAAGTAAAGTACTTGCAATCGAAACTTTAAAGACACCGACTTTATGCACGATATGGCCCACCGTGAGCAATCCAATAAATGCTCCAATAGAACCGGTCGTGAGTAGTGTGCCGAAAGCTCCATTGCTGAGACCTAAATTGGCTTTTACTTCAGGAAAACGTGGCACCCATGCCATGATTCCAAAACCAAATAAAAAGAAGAGAATGTGAAGGGTTCGCTCTTCTTGCTGAGGAGTCATCTTTGGAGTCAACTTTGAATTATCTGACATCAGAAGAGCGCATTCGCTAGTGCAGCACGTGCTTTAATCACACGTGGATCGGCTGAATCGACAAGGGCAAAAAGTGTAATGAGGCGCTCCTTCGCAAGCTTCTGCTCGTCGCCTGATGATGAGGCAATAAGTTGTAACAATCTATTAAATCCTTTTTCGAGTTCGCCAATCACAATCTCTACATCAGCACATTGCATCTGTATCTCTAAATCATTTGGAGATTCTTGAGCAGCCTTTACAACAGCCTGACTATCTAAACCTTTCGTGCGAATAAGAAGTTGAACTTGGGCCAAACCAATTTTGGCATAAGCATCCGATGGTTTGCGCTGCAAAAGCGCCGCATAAAGTCGTTCAGCTTCTACATAATCTCCACGATCAATTGCGGCGAGCGCCTCATCTTCTTCAGGCTCTGCTACTTCTACTGGTGCACTACCAATACCTTGCTGCGCAGCTACGGTCATAATCTTTATTAAAACTTCTCTTAGCTGGGTTTCGGTAAGGACTTGCTCTAAAAATGGAATCGGCTGTTCTGCGATAAAGACTAAGCCATAAGGAATTGTTCGGGTCTGAAGTGCCTGCGCAACTTGTGGTTGAGCATCAATATCCACATGAGCTAAAACCCATGCTCCCTTATCTGCTTGCTCTAATTTTCCTAAAGTACGGACCATCGCAACAGATTCAGGAGATCGCGCAGACCAACAAATAACAACGACAGGTTTTGTGGCCGATAACGGTAGAAATTCAGTTGTGAGATTCTGAGCTGTAACTTCTTGGCCAGGTAGCGGTGTAGCAGTATCTGCCGCTGGTTTTCCCAAGGAACTTAAATCGTATGCTCGCCCAAAGTTAGGTGGGAGAGTCATTAACCCACCTCCACACTCTTAACATCAACACCGGAATCTCGGCGAAAGGGCAAAATATTACTGACGTAAGAACGTGCAGCGAACTCTAAGCCTACATCGTGACCGGCCTTCTCGCTGAGATACCAACGATGTTCTAAGGATTCATGAAAAAATTGAGCAAGTTCAATACGTCCTGATAGCTCTGGCGGAATCAGAGCAACTGTCGGGTGAAAAACTTCTTCTAACCATCGACGAGCAGATTCATGTAGGGGTGACTTGGGTGAGCTCTCTCGACCACGATAACGATCAAAAGATGCAAGTAAGCGCTTCGCCTGTAACTCTTCGGTTTCCAGACCCATTAATTCGCGCAATCTATTCTTGTGATAACCAGCTGCGACAAGCTTTGGCTGGAAATAAAGTTTGCCGACCTTATCGTCTGAATCTTCCATCAAGACAGATACTTCTTCCACCGCAAATCCCAAGTCATGCAATTGACGCATAGCGCGCTCGACAGCATGGCGATCTTTAGGGTCAAGTACCTGGCGCTCTTTCAGCGCTGACCATAATCGGTGATATCGCTTAATGAGTGCGGTACTAGCCCTGATTGGATCCATACCCGGATAGAGAAGGCCAGAGAGCGCCAAGTCCTCTAGCTCTGCCGCAACGTTGAAGTGCGCAATCTCTAAATCATGTTCGCGCTGCCCATCGCTCAAAGTTTTTTGAAACTCTCCTGTTTCCGCATCGACAAGATAAGCCGCATATCCTTCGGCATCACGACGAAAGAGCGTATTGGAGAGTGAGCAATCTCCCCACCAGAACCCAAGCAGATGAAGGCGAACCAATAAGAGAGCGAGCGCATTTGCCATCAGGGTTACATCTTCTGCGGTGACATCTTTTCCACTCAAAAGAACGCGGTACGGCAATGAGTAAGGAAGGAAGCGAGTTACAAGTGCGCAAGGGAGCTCTTCTCCTTCATCATCAGTACGTCCCTCAATTACGGCAACCGATTGCACGGTTGGCGCATCTAGCTGTTTGAGTTCGCGCAAGATTTTGTACTCTCTATTAGCAAATTCAGAGACCGTCTCTTTAACGGCATAGACTTCTGATTCAGGATCATCAGTCGAGCGCACCAGACGGACCACGTGGCGGGAGATTCCGCGCTTTTCAGCTAAAGCGGGGTCTTCAGGCCAGAGTTCAAGGCTTTGGTTCCAGGGTAGGCCCGCAACAGCTGCGATCTCTTCGCCAACACCAGTGATTCGTAAAGCCATAAACCTATTCTCTCGCACCTTACAATTAACTATGGCATTTAATGAGCGAATCACTCCCCGGATAAAGCGAAATCGACGAGAGGTTCCTCTCACTCCTGGATATGGAGACGCAGGAGCCCCAATCGATAGAAGTAACCCCTTCTACTTTGGTTTTATCGCCACTCTCGGCGCTCTCTCTGCATTTGTCTTATTGCGAGCCCTAGCAAGTGCCAGCCAAGTCTTTGTCATCATCTTGGTCGCTCTCTTCTTAGCTACCGGGCTTAATCCAGCTGTCGAGGCTATACGTCGTCGCGGAATCTCTCGTGGTACCGCAGTCACAATTATTTTCTTTCTCGTACTTACCTTTGTCGGACTCTTTCTTGCTCTAGCCCTTCCGCCACTTGTTACACAGAGCGCGCATCTTATAAATATTGCACCATCACTTCTGCAGGATCTCAAATCAAATCCGACAGTTGCGCAACTTAATGATAACTATGCATTTATCGACGCGATACAAAATAAAGTTGAAAGCCTGACATCTGACGGCACGCTTTTAATTACTGCATTCGGTGGAGTCATTGGCGTTGGCAAAACAGTTCTTTCGGGAACATTTACTGGCCTAACAATCCTTGTCCTTACTCTCTACTTTATTGTCTCGCTTCCAGAGATGACTAAAATTGGCCTTAAGTTAGTACCTGCATCACGTCGTCCACGAGTGGCGCTTTTAACCGATGCAATCATTTCTCGAGTCGGCGCTTTTGTGGGCAGTCAGATACTTATCTCATTCTTAGCTGCCAGCTTTATGACGATTCTCGCCACCATTCTCGGAATGCCATCTCCGGTTGCTATCGGAATCATCATCTTCGTCTGCGGACTTATACCTTTGATTGGTCACTTCATAGGCAGCGCAATATTTACAATTATCGCGGCAACTCAATCTGTATCAATTGGTATTATTGCCTTTATTACTTACGTGCTCTATGTGCAGGTAGAGAATTACATCCTGACTCCACGAATAATGAAGCACACTCTCTCATTGCCAGGTGCTGTAACAATTATTGCTGCACTGATTGGCACATCACTTTTGGGCTTAGTTGGTGGATTATTAGCTGTACCAGTAGCTGCTTCAATCATTCTTATTCTCGAAGAAGTGGTCTTTCCGCGCTCTGAACAGAATTAAATTTCTACTGGTTAAATTTCTACTGGCAGTGGCAAGCGATCAGGTGCAACTATCTTCGTAATTTCGGTGAGCACCCGATTCACAGATGGCTCTCCCACCCAAAGATGTTTAGCGCCATCGACTGCAATCAAATCAATCTGTGGAATCACAGCAAATCTCTCGCGAGCTTCTGCCGGCTTTAAGTAATCATCATGTTCAGGGACCAATGCAGTGATGGGTCTTCCATCGCTGGCCCAAAAGAGAAGATCGCTCTCACTCACTTTTTGTAAAGGCGGGCTAAGCAGAATCAGCCCTGCGATTCGCGGATCGCGCGCATGTGCAAGTGCAATTTCGGTTCCGAACGACCAGCCAACAATCCAAACCTTTGTTAGCTTCAAAGTGTCAAAGCAGTAATCGATCGATGCCTGCACATCAAACTTCTCCGATACGCCATCGCCATATGTACCCGAGCTGGTTCCTGCATCACTGGTTGTGCCGCGAGTGTTAAAGCGAACGACGGTGATTCCGGCCATTGCAGGTAAGCGGTAAGCAGCCTTCTTATAGATATGGCTATCCATCATTCCTCCCCCTGTTGGGTTGGGGTGAAAGCAGAGGATTGCCGCTGTTGGATTATCAATTGGGGCGCTTACTTCACCAATCAGGCTCTGCCCATCTGCGGTCTGCAAGGTAAATGGGGTGCGAATTGCCGGCAAGATTGTGCTGGGGCGGATTGGTTCCGACATGTCCGCCAGTCTACTCTTTCACTATGGCAAAAACCTTTCAATCTCTCAATCCATTAACAGGTGATGTAATCGCGACATATCCGATTACCACTACTGCACAGGTATATGAGGCCACAACTATTGCATATGATGCATTTGAACGCTGGTCTGCATTGGGATTTAGAAACCGCCGTAAAGTCTTACTTGCCTACAGTGAAGCGATTCTTAAAGAGATTGACCGGATTGCAGATCTAGTCACACTCGAAACTGGTAAACCTCATAGCGATGCAAAATTAGAGATTGCACTTGCTGCACATCACGTTGCCTGGGCAGCTCGAAATGTCGAGAGCATTCTACGCACCGCGCATCGATCTCCTGGGTTATTGATGGCAAATATGTCAGCGACTGTAGAGCGCTCACCTCTTGGGGCTGTCGGAGTAATCGGGCCCTGGAACTATCCCGTTTTTACCCCAATGGGTTCTATTGCATATGCACTTGCCGCCGGCAATACCGTCATCTTTAAGCCAAGTGAGTACACCCCGGGCGTAGGAATCGAGTTAGCCGAGCTCTTTGCAGAAGTTGCAGGCGATGGCGAATTTTTCCAAGTGATTACAGGGCTAGGTGAAACCGGCGCTGCACTGTGTGAAAGCGGAGTAAAGAAGGTGGCATTCACGGGATCGACTGCAACAGCTAAAAAAGTTGCAGCGCTATGTGCCGCTACTTTGACACCAGTAATCGCCGAATGCGGCGGTAAAGACCCTGTGATTGTGGCAGATGATGCCAATCTTTCAGCAGCAGCAGAAGCGACTGTTTGGTCAGCGCTTTCTAATGCTGGCCAAACATGTATCGCTGCAGAGCGAGTGTATGTCGATGAAAAAGTTGCTGATGTATTCATTGAAAAAGTTATTGAGATAGCCACAAATATTCATGCCGGCAACCCACAATCAGCGCATTATGGGCCAGCGACCATGCCTACCCAAAACATGATTATCCAATTGCATATAAAGGATGCGCTCAAGAAAGGTGGGGTTGCTGCTCTCGGTGGTCCTAAATCAATTCAGGGTAATTTTGTGCAGCCAGTAATTCTTGTGGATGTTCCAGAAAATTCTTTGGCAATCACTGATGAAACTTTCGGCCCTACTCTGGTCATCAATCGTGTGCCTGATATGGATACCGCTATCGCACTATCTAATGCATCTCGATATGGGCTAGGTGCCTCAGTCTGGTCGCGTCGGCAAGGGAAGAAAATTGCATCGCAATTGCAATGCGGTATGGTGGCGATTAATTCAACAATCTCCTTCGCCTCTGTTGCATCTGTTCCCTTTGGTGGCGTAAAAGATAGTGGCTACGGAAGAATTCACGGCCCAGAAGGTCTGCTCGAATTTACCTATCCTCGTACTGTTGTGCGTGCTCGTTTTAAGATGCCGCTAGCAATCACCAGTTTTAATCGCACAGAAAAGACAGATCGATTGATTGTAAAGATTCTTACAATTCTGCGCGGACGCCTAAGCTAATAAATCTAGCGGGCTAGAAAAATCTAATATCGTGGGGCGCCACGAGTTCTTTCTGTATTAGGTCTGCGGTTATTGCGTTTACTCCAACATGCGTTATGCCAATGCCTACGACCATCTTCATCGCCGTCAAGCCATGCAACTGTGTGCGGAGTTGCCATCGGAATTACTTGATCACATCCGGGGCAGCGATAAGGTTTGTTCGCTGCAGAGCCCGTTAATTTTCTTACAATCCAGAGCCCGTTCTCATCTTCTTCAAAACTTTGATTTGATGGCACACCGCGAATCTCTGAATCGTCGACCTTAGGTCGTCGGTTCTTGGGATAGTTCTTCCGCGGGCTCATGGCTCTATTTTCTCGCACTTTTGGCTGCAATGTGGCATGGTTGCCATATGAAGCCAGTCATCGAAATATCAGGTCTTCACAAGAGCTATGGCTCTTTCCAGGCGGTAAAAGGGCTCTCCCTCACAATTAATCAGGGTGAAATCTTCGCCATTCTTGGCCCTAACGGTGCCGGCAAGACAACTACTGTTGAAATTCTCGAAGGCTTCCGTGCCGCCGACAGTGGCGTCGTCTCTGTCCTAGGTGTTGATCCTACTATCAAAGGGAAAGCTGCTTTGGCATGGCGCAATCGAATCGGAATTGTCTTACAAAGCACCCAAGATACCGATGACTTATCTGCCCTCGAGGCAGTAACTCACTTTGCTACTTACTACTCCAATCCGCGAGATCCACTTGAGGTGCTTGCACTCGTCGGTCTCAGTGATAAATCCAATAATCGTGCGCGTGCATTATCAGGTGGGCAACGACGCAGACTCGATGTTGCCTTGGGAATCGTCGGTAATCCCGAGCTTCTCTTCCTAGATGAACCAACCACTGGATTTGATCCAGAAGCGAGACGAGCATTTTGGCAATTGATTAAACAGTTGCGAGATGAGGGAACAACTATTGTTCTGACTACACACTATCTCGATGAAGCAGAAGAGCTCGCAGATCGTGTGGCAGTAATGAACAATGGTGAAATCATTGAAATCTCAACTCCTGCGCTATTAGGTGGGCGAGATGGCGCAAAAGCAATTATCACTTGGCGTGAAGATGGTGTCATCAAAAGTGCAGAGAGCGATGCTCCCACTCAATACTTAATTGCTTTAGCAGAACGCTTTAAGGGTGAGATTCCTGAGTTAACAATCCGAAGACCTTCGCTTGAAGATGTTTACCTATCAATGATTGGCATCTCAGGGATGGGAGAAAACAAATGAGTAACCAACTTCCGGGTGCTATCGCTATCGGCATTAAGCGTGGAAATTTAGAAATCAAACAATTTTTTCGCCAGCGGGAATCTGTCGTCTTTACCTTGCTCTTCCCACTCATTCTTCTCGCTATTTTTGGCTCAGTCTTTGAAAACACGCTTGCACCAGGTGTGACATTTAGCCAATATTTTGTTGCTGGCATGATTGCATCAGCCCTGGTAAATACTGGCTTTCAGCAGATTGCGATTTATATACCCATCGAGCGGGACAATGGCGCACTTAAGCGTTTACGTGGAACCCCAATGCCGGCAACAAGTTACTTCATTGGCAAAGCGATTCTTGTTACCTTCAGTATGTTGATTCAAGTTGTGCTCTTGCTTGCAGCAGGGGTTGCATTCTTTGGAGTAAATCTGCCAACAGCAGGATCTAAGTGGTTAATTTTTACTGGGATTTTGATTTCAGGAGCAGTAGTTTCAACAATTCTCGGCGTTGCATTTTCAAGCGTTCCAAAGACCGCGCGTGGTGCATCCGCCATCGTTTCTCCTGTTGTCATCATCTTGCAATTCTTTAGCGGCGTCTTCTTCGTCTTTACCGATCTACCTCAGTGGATGCAGCAAATTGCAGCTATTTTCCCCCTTAAGTGGCTGACCCAAGGAATGCGTTCAGTCTTTCTCCCTGACTCATTTGCTACGCGTGAAATTGTCGGCAATTGGGAGACTGGGCGAACCTTTGCCATTATTGCCATATGGCTCGTAGTCGGCACCGCGCTAGCGATTCGCACCTTCAAGTGGGATCGCGATTAATTCTGCCGTTGGGCAAATCTCAGGTCGCGCGCCCATTCATTCTCGTTTTTGCTCTCCTCTTTACAATCTCTGCAACAGCAACCGTGAGCGCAGCAACTTCGACCGCCAAACCCACCGCAAAGCCCACCACTACAGCTAAGGCGACCGCAAAGCCCACCGCTACAGCTAAGGCGACCGCAAAGCCCACCGCTAAGCCAACTAAGAAGGCGCCTGTTAAGAAAAAGGTAGTGAAGAAAAAACCAAAGAAGAAGAAGCGAATTAGTCTTACCCCCGCACCAGCACCTTCCTGGCCACCCAAAGGTTTTACTGTTTCAGAAGATGTCTATGCAAAAGTTCCATCTAAACTCAGTGAAATTGTTGGCGTAATTTCAACTCAACCATATCTTGCAAAACAGGTGAAGAGCTGTGAAACCTATACCTGTGGCTATGTACAGGTCGCCTCTGCTTCAGGATGTCTCTGGTGGGAAGCGCTCTCTACAATCGTTGCTGGTGATGGTCGAAAATTAGGTGATCTTAAAACCGCACACGGTAGTAGCAACCCACAAGAAATCCGTACCTTTATTATCGTTTCACCAGAACCCGTGGCGACCGGAACTAAATCGGTATTAACTTCAGTTATTTGCCATCGCAATACGCGTGATACCAAAGAACCATCAACTCAGTACTCGAAAGTTGAAACTTCTACTTCAACCAGCAACTAACAACTTGATAAATTAGCGGTTTGCCCCTGGAACCCAAAGCTGATCTCCAACGCTCTTATTTGCTACACGCGCAAGCACGAAGAGAAGATCTGAAAGTCGATTGAGGTATTTGGCTGTCAACGGATTTACGCCTCCACCAAATGAGTGAATCGCTGTCCATGTACGTCGCTCTGCACGACGAACGACGGTCCGTGCAACATGCAGATGAGCTGCAGCAGGGGTTCCGGAAGGCAAAACAAAAGAACGTAGTGGTTCAAGATCAGAGTTGTATGCATCAATAGAATCTTCGATATATGTTATCTGACTTTCAAGGACACGAAGTGGCTCAAACTCTGGCTTATCAACTACTGGGGTGCAGAGATCTGCGCCCACATCGAATAAATCATTTTGAATTCGCACCAATAAAATACGTACATCTTCGGAGAGGCTATCTGTAGAGAGCACTACTCCAATAGATGAGTTTGCTTCATCAACAGTTGCATATGCTTCAAGGCGAGGGTCGTTCTTTGAAGTACGACTCATATCGCCGAGAGCTGTTGTTCCATCGTCGCCAGTTTTTGTATAGATACGTGTCAGATTAACCATGCGCCTAGCCTAATAGGCTTCTCATTTATTGCCACCCTTAAAGTAGACTCGCTCCATGAGCCACGACCGCTTCCGTATCGCCGGAGGTGCCCGCCTTAAGGGCGAGGTGGTCGTTACTGGGGCTAAAAACTCAGTCCTGAAGCTGATGGCAGCCTCGTTACTGACAGAGGGTCAAATACGCATCTCAAACGTTCCAGATATCGCCGATGTTGAGATCATGTCAGATCTCTTAACTCGCCTTGGCTGCACCGTCACCAGAGATGGTGCAGAACTCATTATTGAAGTCCCTGCAAAACCACATCACCGCGCTGATTACGAATTAGTGCGCAAGATGCGCGCCTCAATCAATGTGTTGGGGCCGCTAGTAGCCCGCTTAGGTTCTGCCGAAGTCGCTCTTCCTGGTGGTGATGCCATTGGTTCACGCGGTATTGATTTTCATATCAGAGGCTTACAAGCAATGGGGGCGACGGCACATATCGAACATGGTTATGTCATTGCCGAAGCACCCAATGGACTTACAGGCGCCGCTGTGACTCTTGATTTTCCTAGCGTAGGTGCTACTGAAAACATTATGACTGCAGCAGTGCTAGCAAAGGGTGTCACCACAATTGATAACGCAGCGCGCGAGCCCGACATTGTTGATCTCGGCGAATTTCTCATCTCAATGGGTGCCAAGATTGAAGGTCTAGGAACGCCCCTCATCACAATCACCGGAGTTGCAAAGCTCAATCCTGCCAATCATCGCGTTGTCACCGATCGCATCATCGCCGGTACATGGGCATTTGCTGCCGCAATTACTCAAGGCGATATCACTATCCATGGTGCTCGCGCTGATCACATGGAAGTCATGTTAGATAAATTGGCATCAGCGGGTGCAATCATCACTTCAACAAGTGATGGAATCCGCGTAAAGATGGACCATCGCCCGCGCGCAATCGATGTTGCTACCCTGCCTTACCCAGGATTTGCCACTGACTTACTGCCATTTATTATCACCATGAACTCAATTGCAGATGGCCATTCAATTGTTACCGAAAATGTCTTTGAATCACGCTTTATGTTTGTTAACGAACTAGTTCGTTTAGGCGCACAGATAACTATCGACGGCCACCACGCATCTATCGACGGAATCCCTGAGCTCTCTGGCGCTCCAGTAGAAGCCACTGATATCCGAGCAGGTGCCGGTTTAATGTTGGCAGCCCTTGTTGCCGAAGGTGAAACCACGGTAAATGGTGCCTTTCACGTCGATCGTGGCTATCCACTCTTTGCAGAACAGCTAAGCGCACTCGGCGCAAAAGTCACGCGCGAATAAGTAAGTTTCTAAAACGCTCGGATGTGCATTCTGGAGCGGCACCTGTCAGTTGAAAAAATCGTCACATTTTTAAAGAGAGAGTAAAGATCCGTTGCACAAGTGCGACCTTTTAGGTAACACTTGTGACAGTACTCCCCTGGTTTCCAAGTTACCTGTGGCACCATTAAGCATGAATTCAACGCGCGTTATCTATGTCGAAAATGACTCGGCGCTTCGTCAATTTCTTCAGGAATCTCTTAAGGATCAACCAGGTATTGAACTCATAGGAACTTATGCAGATGGAATATCTGCCCTCAATCGCGCAGTAGCAAAGAAAGCCGATGTCGCATTGATTGACTTTGGGCTTGATACGGATGGCTTGAACGGTATCGAGCTAGGTATCGCACTTCGTGAAATTAATGAATACATTGGTGTGGTTATCTACTCGCAATTTAATGTACGCAAGATGGTTAATCGCGTTCCACCAGCAATGCGTAATGGTTGGTCATTCTTTGAAAAGAGTGGCGAAATGTCCGCTACAGATTATACAAAGATTCTAAAGGACACAGCGATCGGCAAAGGCAATTGGGAAGAGTTCTTTCCTGCTTCATCAGAGCCAACCGAAGCTGATCTCAATCCATACTACGAACTTACATCGCGCCAACGATCAATCATCACCCTATTGGCGCAAGGAATTTCGGTGCAAGAAATCAGTATTCGTTTAGATCTCACTTATGCCTATGTTCGAAAAGAGCTTTCTCGTGCCTATGATGTTCTTCTACCCGATGCTAAGGAGAGCGATGATCTTAAAACATTAGCAATCCTCAAGTATTTACAGCTGGTAAAGACAATCTGATGAGAGATAAGTTCTTGAAATTCAAAGAGTTTCTAGGCCCTTACGATTACAGGGCCGGCTTTATCTATTTCACCATTCTTATCTTCAACCTCTCGAACTTGCGAAGTTTCACCTTTAACTACGAATTCGGCTGGGCGAGAATAGAATTCTTTCTACTGGGGCTTATGACATACATGATCCTTGGATTACCGCTCTATTTGAGCTTACGACTTTTGCAGCTATTCTGGCGTGGTAAGCCAAAAGTTTTCAAGCTTTATCTCCTTGAGCTTCTTGGTGGCTCACTTATAACTCTGATATCTATTAAAGCTGGGCAAGAGTTCTTGATTCCACTCTTAAAGACAGAGAACTTTCTAATGAGTGGCGTATTCCTTGGGGAGCTCATTACGCGCTTTATATTTGCTCTTTTTTATGTAGCTATTACCCATAATCGCTTGAGAGCCCTTGCTTACCAACTGGACATGTCAACCCAGCTCAACAAGCAACTCAAGAATCGTTACTCGCAGCTCATTGATTCGGACGAGGAGATCAGAAGTAACGCATCACAACTCCTCCATGATCGAATCCAATCGAAATTAATGCTCTCTGCCGCAAAACTGACGAGAATCTCTGGAATGCTCACCGAAGAAGGAAAACTGGGAATTCAACCTGTGATTAAAGAGTTAGAACACATCCGCTCTATTGAGGTTCGTGAGGTTTCGCAGTTATTGTCGCCAAATCTCGCAGGCGAGGGTCTTATTGGGGCATGTGAAAATCTATGTCGTGAATATCAACCCGAAGTTGAATTTATTTTCGATATATCTCAAGAAGTAGAGGAGATTGAGGAAGAAAAGAAACTCGGTCTCTACCGAATAATTGAGCAAGCTGTGATTAATTCAATCAAACATGGTCCAGCTCTTAAAGTTACAATCTCAGTGAGAAGAACTTCTAAAGATGGATTAATTCTCGAAATAGCCGATGATGGGCCGGGTTCAAAAACTTTGAAACCCAGCACAGGAACTATCGTCATTGATGCATGGATCTCAAAGCTTGGTGGTAGAAAAGAGATTAAGTCAGCTTCTGGGGCTGGCTACTCGCTCCAGGTATTCATTCCCTAATTAATTATTCCCTAATCAAGATTGAGGCATAAGAAAACCCCTCCAGATTACCTGGGGGGGTTTTCTTATTGAAAGTATTTAAGCGAGTGATTCGGTGAGAATCGATACGCGATCTTCGTTGACAGAGAGAAAGCCACCGCGCACATTGAACTCTTTTGTTGTTCCATCAGCGACCTTGATACTGACAAGACCATCGACTAGTACGCCAAAGAGAGGTGCGTGACCTGGGAGTACACCGAGGTCACCACCTGTTGTACGAGCGAGAACGAAGTTCGCCTCACCTGTCCAAACCTTCTCGGTTGGCGATACTAGAGCGACGTTGAGAGCCATGGTTACTTCTTAGCCAATTCAGCTGCGTTACGCTCGACATCATCGAGACCACCGCACATAAAGAATGCCTGCTCTGGAATATGGTCGTACTTTCCATCAGCAAGTGATTCAAATGCTTCGATTGTCTCTGTCAGCGGAACGAATGAACCGTCGATACCAGTAAAGACCTTAGCAACGAATGTGTTCTGTGAAAGGAAGCGCTGAATACGACGGGCGCGACCTACGAGAATACGATCATCTTCTGACAACTCATCGATACCTAAGATAGCGATGATGTCCTGAAGGTCCTTGTAACGCTGCAAGATCTGCTTGATGCGGTTTGCAACCTTGAAGTGGCGCTCACCGATATAGCGAGGATCGAGAATACGAGAAGATGAATCAAGTGGATCCACAGCTGGGTAGATACCAAGCTCTGAGATCGGACGAGAAAGCACTGTTGTCGCATCTAAGTGGGCGAATGTTGTGTGTGGAGCTGGGTCGGTAATATCGTCAGCAGGAACATAAATTGCCTGCATAGATGTAATTGAGTGACCTCGAGTAGAAGTAATGCGCTCCTGTAATTGACCCATTTCATCGGCCAATGTTGGCTGGTATCCCACAGCAGATGGCATAC
>WLDB01000028.1 GCA_009705035.1 Actinomycetota bacterium
CCGAGTGCGATTGAGGTCGCATAACAACCCGGGTTCGCCACTCGCGATGCAGCTTTAATCTCAGCACTCTTTCCAGGTAAGTCTGCTAAACCATAAACCCAAGAACCGGCGTATTCGCCTCCATAATATTTATGCCACGAATCCTTAGATTTCAATCTAAAATCCGCGCCCAAGTCAACAATCTTTAACTCTTCCGGTAATTGCGCGACAACCTTTGCGGATTCACCGTGAGGAAGGGCGAGAAAAACCAGTTCACATTTGCCGAAATCTTTCGGTGAAAACGGAACGAAATCCACGCCAGAGTAACTTTGCAATTGTGGATGTACGGAAGTTATCTTCTCCCCCGCATTTGAATGCGCAGAAACTTTAGATACTTCAAAATCTGGATGTTGGGCCAATAGGCGCAGGAGCTCTCCCCCTGCATAGCCGCTTCCGCCAATTACGCCAATTTTCATAGACTTAGTTTAGCATAATTATGCAAGAAAATGTATAAATATGCAGTCTATATGGTTCTTAGAACCGCTCCTGTGCGCTTGGCCGCCTCGGCAACTGCCGACTCTCTCGCTTGAGTAACTTCTGGCCCAGTCAGGGTACGGTCCTGGGCTCTAAATACTAAAGAGAATGCCAACGAGATTTTGCCATCACCAATTTTGTCGTAACGATCAAAGAGCGTGATTGATTCAAGAAGATTTCCTGCCCCAGCGCGTAGTGCAGATTCGACATCCCCTGCAGCTACGCTTTGATCAATAATCAAAGCGACATCCTGCAGCGCTGCCGGCATAGTGCCTACTGTGAAGGGACGTACGAGCTCAGTCTCTGGCAAAGCACTTAATCCCACCGCAAATGCAACTGACCTTTCAGGCAACCCATATGCGGCGACTATTCGAGGATGTAGCTCTCCTGCGTGAGCAACAGCTTTCCCATCAACAATCAGCTCTGCACATCGACCAGGATGCCAAGGTGCGAAATCTGACCTCTTAATCTCCCAATTGAGATTGCAGAGTTGCAGAATATCTTGAGCGTAGGCAATCGCATCTTGCCAGGAGTAAGCACGTGCAGGTCCTTGCCAATCTGAACTTTCTGTCTTTCCGACTAACAACCCTGCAACGTGAAATGCCTGAGGTGGAACGCTCGCAGTTATTGCATCAATAATAGATTGCTCTGGACGAGTACCGAGTTCAGGTGAAATAGCCGAGACTAATTTCTGTGAACTGCGGAAGATTGAGCCCATTTCAAAGATTGCGAAATCCCTAGCTCCACGACTGATATTTCGTTGCGCGACCTCGATGAGTCCTGGCACAAGATGAACCCGCATTAATGGAAATTCTTCGGACATTGGGTTAGCGATGCGGTATGTAGCGGCACGCTCGCCAACGAAGCCCATTGAGTCAATTGTCTCTTGGTTAGTGAATGGGAACGTCTGAACTTCTGCAAAGCCACGACTTGCAAGCATTGTTGCGATTGCGCGGCGGCGTTTCTGGGTCGAGGTCAACGATGCATGCTTTGGCCGCGGAGGAAGAATCGATGGAATTTTGTCATAGCCGACCATGCGGGCCACTTCTTCTACAAAGTCTGCAGGCTGCAACAAATCCGAACGCCATGAAGGAGGATCCACCTGGAAGTTCTTTTCATTTACATCGCATCCGACCAGACGCAGAAGAGAGGCAATCTCTGATGAAGTGATTTGGATGCCGAGAACGCTTGCAACATATGCTGGGTCTACAGTGACAACCGGTGCGTAACGTGGTTGACCATCAATAACAGTTTCAACATGCTTGGCAGAAGAGAGTTCAGTGAGAAGTTGCACGAATCGAGCTGATGCAAACTGCGCGAGGCTCGGATCAACACTTCGTTCAAGTCGACGTGAAGCCTCTGAAGATAGCTTGTGGCGGCGAGAATTCTTTGCGATTGCAACTGGGTTAAACCGAACTGCCTCAACTGCGATTCGTATGGTGCTCTCAGTGATTTCGGAATCCAGACCGCCCATGGTTCCGGCTAGAGCTAGTGGTTTCACTTCATCCCAGACCATCAGGTCATCTGGATCTAATGTGCGCTCTTGTCCATCGAGAGTATTGAATTTCTGCGTTTTTCCTGCTCTCTTTATCGAAAGACCACCCGAAATTTTATCTGCATCAAATGCGTGCAGCGGTTGACCGAGTTCGAGCATTACATAATTTGTAACGTCAACGACCAGTGAGATCGAACGCATCCCCATTTTCTCGATGCGACGTTGCATCCATATAGGAGTTTTTGCCGATTGCTCGAAGTTGCTCAAAGTTCTTAAGTAAAAGACACTGGCTGCATCAGCGTCAACAATCTTTGCCGACACTCCTTTACCAACGTTCTCAAAGGTGAGATTACGAAGTGCATCTACTGGGTCTACATATTTCAATCCCAGCGCAGCTGCTACCTCTCGGGCAACACCGCGAATGCTTAGCGCATATCCTCGATCTGGGTTAACGGCGATATCGAAGATAACATCATTAATCTCAAGTGCCTCGATGGCATCTCCACCAATCTGCGCGGAGCCCTCAGCGAAAGTCATGATGCCTGCGTGATCTTCACTAATACCAAGTTCTCGGCCCGAACAGATCATTCCGTTAGAAGTTTTTCCGTAAGTTTCACGTGCAGCAATAAGAAAATTGCCGGGCAATACCGCACCTGGGATTGCAACACAGACGATGTCACCAACCGTGAAATTTGTTGCTCCGCAGATTACGTAGCGGGTCTCACTTTCACCACAGTCAAGACCAACGTATCTAATAGGCTTCTTAAACTCGGTTATTTCTTCAATTGAGAGAACTTTTCCAAATTTAAGAGGTCCTGTTAGATCTGATCCTTGAGTGATAATTTCTTCAACTTCAAAACCAACACGAATTAAGGCATCCGAAATGTTCTCTGCAGAAATAGAAGATGGTATTTCTACGAATTCTTTAATCCAAGAAAGTGGTGCGCGCATTTAGAGTCCGACTCCAAACTGACGGGTGAAGCGGAGATCGCCTTCAACAATGTCATGCATATCCGTGATTCCGTGACGGACCATAAGTGTTCGCTCAAGTCCCATACCGAATGCAAAACCCGAATATTGACTTGTATCTATTCCGCACGTCGCAAGAACCTTCGGATTGACCATTCCGCAGCCGCCCCATTCAATCCAACGACCATTGAAGAAGATATCAACTTCGGCGCTTGGCTCTGTGAATGGAAAGAATGAAGGACGTAGACGAGTTGTTACATCATCGCCGAACATGTGGCGGGCAAAATTATCGAGAGTTCCCTTGAGATGAGCCATTGTGATGCCCTTATCTACAACAAGACCTTCTACCTGGTGAAAGACTGGACTATGTGTTGCATCTAGTTCGTCGGCACGAAAGGTGCGACCAGGGCTAATGACATAGATAGGAGGTTGTTGCGTCAGCATGGTACGGATTTGTACCGGTGAAGTCTGAGTCCGTAGAACCATTCCTGACTCGGTTGGTTCTATATAGAAAGTATCTTGCATGGTACGTGCAGGGTGATCTGCTGGAATATTGAGTGCATCGAAGTTGAGCCACCCTGATTCGAGTTCGGGGCCTTCTTCAACAGAGAAGCCTTGCTCTATAAAGAAATCTGAGACTTCATTTTTTATGATTGAAATGGGATGTAAACCACCGCGATGGCTGCGCTGTACCGGCAAAGTTATATCTACTACTTCTTCAATCAGAACACGAGCATCTCTCTCGCGCTCGAGCTTGGCAGTTGCATCCGCCAACAAGCGGCCGAGTTCAGCTTTCGCTTCACCAATAATTTTTCCTGCCGATGCCTTCTCTTCAGGTGAGAGGGAGCCAAGTGCACGACTTGCCAGAGAGATCGGCGCCTTATCACCTACATGAGCAAGGCGAGCCACTTTGAGTTCATCAAGGTTGGTTGCTTGAGTAAATGCCTTTGCGGCATCGCTCAACCATCCTTGAATATCCTGTGGATTCATGGAGCGAAGTCTAACCTGCGACCCCTCTAGAAAGGGTGAAGATAACTATCGAGGCTGCCGCTGAAAGATTGAGACTCTCGGCGCGACCAGCCATAGGAATCGTAACTGATGTTATTGCTGATTCAGTAAGGCTCAGCGAATCGACAGTGACTCCCCTGGCTTCGTTTCCGAATATAGATATATAGGAAGCATCTAGTGGAAGATCAAGTATCGATTTTTTTGCATGGGATGAGAGTAAAACTGGCTTGGCTAGAGGAAGCAAAGTCGTCAGCTCTTGAATATTCACTGATTCGTAAACAGGCAAATGCCATAGTGAACCTGCGGTTGCTCGGACAACCTTGGGCGAATACATATCTACGCTTCCGGGAGATGTTACGACGGCATCTACACCCATGGCGTCGCCACTTCGCAAAATCGTTCCTGCATTTCCAGGGTCTTGAATTTCATGGAGATAAACAATTCTGAGCGATTTTTTCTCCGCTATTTCGGAGAGGTCGGAGATCTGCCGGCGAGGAATTGTGCAAACCGCCAATATTCCTTGAGGTGTTACTGTCGATGCCATCTCGTTCATCACTGCATCGGTAACTTCAACAACATCCACTTCATTGAGATCGAACTCTGAAAGTTTGAGAAGACCTGCAGATGTGACATATAAGTTCTTTACAAATGGCGCACCGGTTGAGTTCAAAGCTTCACGTGCTGCCTGCAATCCTTCGGCAACAAAGAGCCCTGCCTCGCGCCGCTCTTTAACTCCCCGAGAACCAATAAGAGCCTTCACTCGCGCAACATGTGGCGAGTGAAGGCTCTCAATCATTGGAGATATCTTTGCTGGGTATTACTTAGACGCTGCTGCTACGTGAGTGCGCGCAACTTCTACAAGCACCTTAAAGGCAGCTGGATCATTTGTTGCAAGGTCAGAGAGGATACGACGATCAACTTCTAGACCTGAGAGCTTGAGACCCTGGATCAAACGGTTGTATGTCATCCCATTTTCACGAGCCGCTGCATTGATGCGCTGAATCCAGAGCTGACGGAAGTCGCCCTTCTTATCCTTGCGGTCATTGAATGCATAGACCATCGAGTGTGTGACTTGTTCCTTCGCCTTTGTGAAAAGACGTGAACGCTGTCCGCGATATCCACTGGCACGCTCGAGGGTTGTGCGACGCTTCTTCGCTGCGTGTACTCCGCGCTTTACTCTCATCGGTTCTCCCCCTTACTTCAAACCAAGCATGCGCTTGGCTGTCATTGTGACGGTTGGCTTTGCAGATTGCTCTTGGCTCATACGACGAGTCACACGTGATGACTTGTGCTCCAAAAGGTGGCGCTTACCTGCACGCTCGTGCATGATCTTTCCAGATCCTGTCACGCGAAATGTCTTCTTCGCTCCACTGTGGGTCTTCATCTTTGGCATTGCTATCTCCTCTTACTTTTTGGCTACAAATCAATCGACTTAAAAAACTCTTACTCTGCTGAATCAGCAGCTTCCGCCGCCTTCTCTTTGGCAGCTCTCGCTGCTTTCTGCTCTGCTACCGCTTCAGTCTTCTTCTTCGTTGGTCCGAGAACCATCGTCATGCTTCTGCCTTCTTGCTTCGGAGCAAATTCAATAAACCCGCATTCAGTTACATCTTCAGCTAAGCGCTGTAGAACCTTGTAACCAAGTTCAGGTCGCGTCTGTTCGCGTCCACGGAACTTCATAGTAATTTTTACCTTATCTCCACCTTTGAGGAATTTCTCGACTGCAGAACGCTTGGTTTCGTAGTCGTGATTTTCAATCTTCGGTGTGAGTCTGACCTCTTTAACAACAATGTGAGTTTGATTCTGACGAGCTTCGCGTGCCTTCTGTGCAACTTCGTACTTGTATTTTCCGAAGTCCATGATCTTGCATACAGGTGGGTTTGCTTCAGCTGCAATCTCAACGAGATCCAAACCGATTTCATCCGCCATCGCTAGAGCTGCCTCGATATCTACAACTCCAACTTGCTCGCCTGTGTAATTAATCAGACGAACCTGTGGTGTGCGGATTCGATCATTGATGCGTGGGTCAGTGGTGATTTTTACTCCTTTGTTCGGTATTCGTAAGTAACTACGAGAGCTGCGCAAGAAAATCGCACCGAACAAATGGCGCCCAAATAGGGAGCTACCTGACAAACCAATCAAGGCCTTGGCCCTAAAGGTGGGAGTGCGAACTCCTCTTGCAGCGACTCAAAGTCACTGGTCTGTCGCCAAGGATAGCTGAGAGCGCCTTTTTAGTGAAATTACCGCAAATCCACGAGGGCGTTAGGGGCTAGCGGGGGGCAGATTTCGCCGGGTGCGATGACTCCCTCAAAGTGCCACCATTCATTGGCGTAGACCCGACAGAGTCCAAATTTCGAACCATTGAGCTCTAACCACTTCGCACCTTGTCGATCACCAGGATAGTTCACATCGATAGCAAGTCCTCGCGGGTGATGAGAATAAGGCGCAGGAAGAACCCACTTTGCTGCTTCGGTTTCATTTCCATACTTGTCAACTGCTTTTTCAAAAAGTAATTCTTGGCGCGATAAAGAGCGAAAGCCAGAGGTAATGTAGAGATTTACTCCCTCTCTCTTTGCCGCCAGATGTGCTGCCTTAAACCTCTCTAACAAAATTGGATGCAGTTCTGTTGTAGCTGACTGGCTATCTGTAATCTGTTGCAGAGGCGAATCACCGAGAGCAATTAAGCCCAAAGGACAGTTTCCTTCTGAGGTAATCTGAACAATTACCGTACTGGAGTCAAAACAGGAAAGATTTAATTGAGCTGCCGTGATTGATTCGCTATGTGGTGGGCGATCACGTTCTCGAACACCCAAATCAGCAACTTCAACAACAGTTAAAAACCCAATAACCAGAGAGATTGCAATTAATGTGACAGCAACCGATTCGCTCTTTAGTGAAAGCTTTCTATGCACCCATGCCATGAACGCCGCCATCTACATGGATAATCTCTGCTGTTGTCTTCGGGAACCAATCGCTCAATAAGGCAACGGCGCCTTTTGCGGCCGGAACTGGATCTGTAATATCCCAGGCGAGTGCGCTTCGTTCGTTCCATACATCTTCAAAGCTAGCAAATCCTGGAATTGACTTCGCTGCAACTGTGCGAATCGGACCAGCTGCAATGAGGTTGACCCGGATGTTCTCAGGGCCGAGATATTTTGCTAAATAACGAGTTGTTGATTCCAGGGCAGCTTTTGCAACGCCCATCCAGTCGTATAGCGGCCAAGCTACTTGGGCATCAAAATCAAGACCGACAACCGAAGCACCATCTCTAAAGAGTGGCTTGCATGACATTGTGAGGGACTTCAAAGAATATGCAGAAACATGAACTGCAGTAGCAACATCGTTCCATTCAGTGTTGAGGAAGTTACCACCCAGCGCTGCTTCGGGCGCGAAACCAATTGAATGCACGACTCCATCTAAATGCGGAACATGAGCACGCACTTGATCCGCCAATCCGTCGAGTTGGTTTTGATCTGTGACATCGAGTTCGATTACAACAGGCTTTTGTGGAAGTCGATCTGAAATTCTCTTAGTCAAACTTAAACCTCTGCCAAATCCAGTCAGGATTACGGTGGCTCCCTCTTCTTGCGCCATTCTGGCAACATGAAAAGCGATTGAACTATCTGTGAGAACTCCTGTAACCAAAATGTTTTTCCCAGCAAGTATTCCCATTTATTCCAACCCCATTTTCCCTAACAGCAACTTCCCTGATATCAATTTGCTTAACATTATTAACTAGTGACCCATTCCTAATCCACCATCAACTGGAATCAGTGCGCCCGTTATATAGCTTGCGCTATCTGAGGCGATGAATGCGACAACCTTTGCTATCTCTTCGGCGCTGCAGAAACGCCCGAGTGGAACTTGAGCGGCTATCTCGCCTCTGCGCTTCTCATCTAAGGTAGCTGTCATATCTGTTTCAACAAAACCAGGGGCAACTACATTTGCAGTAATCCCCCGGCTCCCAAGTTCGCGAGCATATGAACGCGCCATACCTAGTAAGCCTGATTTTGAGGCCGAGTAATTAACTTGTCCGGCGGCACCCACAGAGCCCACAACAGAACCAATAAAAATTATTCGCCCCCGCTTTAACTTCAACAAACCCTTCACAGCTCTTTTCGTGACACGAAAAGCTCCTGTGAGATTTGCATTAACGACACTCTCAAAATCCTCTTCGCTCATTCGTAAGACGAGTCCGTCTTTGGTAATCCCTGCATTGGCAACAATGATCTCTGGGATTCCGATTTCACTTTCGATTTTTTCGAATGCTTTATCCACTGAATCAGTTGATGTGACATCCATTACGACTGATTCAAAACCTCCAGGCGGTGTTCCGTTGCGATAGGTGATGACCGTTCTGAAACCGGCGCTCTGTAAATGCCGTGCAATTTCGAGTCCGATTCCCCGATTACCCCCAGTGACGAGGGCTATTGCGGGACTATCACGAAGGTTTTCTGCCATGAGAGCAAAGTACCTTGCTACTTTCGCGTAGAGACCCATTTGAGCGAGCTTTTACCTGAAATGCCTTCTACTCTTCTCATATGGGAAGAAAGAACGGCTCGGACGCCACTGATGGAGCTCCTATTGAGAGCTTTGATATCACATCTGCCCCTAAGCGCCTCAGTACAGATCTTGCTGGTAGACAACGCCGATATTTAATATCAATGATCATTCGCACAGTGTGTTTTCTTTTAACAGTCGCACTTCCTAGCCCTTACCGCTGGTTTGCCCTCGCCGGTGCGATGATTCTTCCCTACGTCGCTGTAGTAGTTGCAAATGCCGGTCGCGAGACAATCATTCCAGGAGCACATCTGCTTACAAAGAGACCTCGCGGTATCGAATAGACAATGAAATCGAGAAAAGAGAGCTTCTCGCTTTTCAAGAGCGCAGTAGCTCTAATGCTTATTGTTGGTTGTCTTTGGGCCAGTCAGTGGCAGTATCACCGCGGAATAGATAGACATCAAAGAAATAATCTCATTCAAGCGCAAACAACTTTGGCTGTAGTCCCGGTTGAAACTGCTGCCAAATCCCCTAGTTCGCACGAATGGCGCGAAATAAATGCTTCAGGTTCATTCGATCCAACGCAGCAGATTCTTCTGCGCAATCGATATTTTGAAGGCAAGTATGGTTTTGAAATTCTTACTGCATTCACGACGATCAGCGGTGAGAAGTTCTGGGTAGATCGGGGCTGGGTTCAAGCAGGAGCAACGGCGCTAGAGCAACCGAAATTACCGCCGCTTCCAGAAGGCCAGGTATCTATAAATGGAAGATTGCGACTTGATACATCGCTGCCACAAGGGAACTTCTTCGCCTTGCCGTCGACAGGTACAGGCTTGATTTCTGAAGCAAATGCACGCTCATCGAATACAAAGAGTGGAATTGATTCGGAGTTCTATCTTGATCTGTTAAGCGGCTCAGTTCCAGAGCTCACTCCTGAGGTACCGGCGCAACTACCTGAATTAAGTGATGGACCGCATTTTGCTTATGCGTTGCAATGGGTTTTATTTGCAGGTCTCGTAATGTATGGACGAATTCTAATTCGTCGTGAGGTCTTGCCTAGAAAAGAGCTCTGAATATAACCCAGTCGCACTCATTAGCTCAGTGTGACGGCCTCTTTCTACGATAGCGCCATCCTGCATGACCAAGATCTGATCTGCGTTCATGATTGTACTTAAACGATGTGCAATAACAATAGAGGTACGTCCTTGCAGCGCAACCTTCAAAGCCGCTTGCACGAGTTCTTCATTTTCAGAATCTAGGTGAGCCGTAGCTTCATCTAGAATCACAATAGATGGTGCTTTGAGCATCATCCGAGCTATTGCTAAACGTTGCTTCTCTCCCCCGGATAAACGATGACCACGTTCGCCCACCATCGTTTCTAAACCATTAGGGAGCGCAGAGATCATTGACCATATTTGGGCTGCTTTACATGCCTGGATCATCTCTTCTTCTGTCGCATCAAATTTTGCATACCTTAAGTTCTCGGCAATGCTCTCGTGAAAAAGATGAGGATCTTGGGCGACTACACCGATTCGATCTCGCAAGGATTGAAGCGTGAAGTTACGAATATCTTCACCGTTAATCTCAATCGCGCCCGATGTAACATCGTAGAGCCTAGGAATCAGGGCCGACAGCGTTGTCTTGCCTGCACCCGATGGACCAACTATTGCCGTCAAAGTTCCAGGTTCGGCGCTAAAGGAAATACCGCGCAAGATTTCCCCGCTCTCCGTTATTTCACTCTTTGCTACAGATTCGAGTGATGCAAGGGATATCTCGTCAGCGCGGGGATATGCGAAATGTATATCTCGAACATTGATCAAGGCTGGTTCTGCCCGGAGCTCTTTGGCATCGGTGCGTTCCTTAACCATAGGCTGTAAATCTAGAACTTCGAATATTCGCTCAAATGATACGAGAGATGTCATCACATCTACACGAACATTGGACAGTGCAGTAAGTGGGCCATAGAGACGTGCCAAGAGAGCTGTCAACGCTAATAAGGTGCCTACGGTCAGCGAACCATCGAGTGCAAGATGGCCACCTACTCCATATGCAATTGCGGTTGCAACGGCCGCGACACTGGTGAGCGAGATAAAGAAAAGTCGATTAAGCATCGCGGTCTTGATTCCGATATCAGCGACTTTGCGAGCTCTAGTAGAGAAGGCTTTAGATTCGTTATCTGGATCTCCATAGAGCGAAACCAATATTGCACCGGAAACGTTAAAGCGCTCAGTCATTGTGCTCGACATCTTTGCATTTAAGTCGAATGACTGGCGAGTTAAAGACTGTATTTTTCTACCGACCCACTTAGTTGGATATATAAATAGCGGCAGTAAAATGAGAGATATTGCTGTTATTTGCCAAGATAGGTAGGCCATCGTTCCGGCTACCAGAACCAGGCTAATCACATTGCTGACGACTCCAGCAAGGCTTGAAGTAAATGCCTGCTGAGCGCCGATTACATCTGAATTAATTCGGGAGATTAGCGCTCCTGTTTGGGTGCGGGTAAAGAAGGCAATAGATTGACGTTGAACATGAGAGAAAACCTGTGAACGTAGGTCATAGATCAAACCTTCGCCGACTCGGGAAGAGAACCATCTTCCAGCAATATTGAAAACTGCATCTACGACCGCCAACAACCCAACAAGAAGAGCAAGCTCAGTAATTAACTCGCCATTCTTGGGGATTACACCGTCATCAATCAATTTCCTTAACAACAGGGGCGTTGAAACTATGAGGAGAGCATCGATGATTACGGTAACTAGAAAGAGCGATATATATTTTTTATACGGTTTCGCATATGTCGCTATCCGAGTAAGGGTTCCCGGTTTTAGTCGCTGTGATTTAACAGATTGATCTGCCGTCATTGAGCGCATGGTCATCCATGCGGCATGTTGGGACATTAAAAGTTTTCTAGCACATTAGACGGTAAAGCCAAGAGCGCGAAGTTGTTCACGGCCATCGTCCGAAATCTTATCTGGACCCCAAGGCGGCATCCATACCCAGTTGATTCTTACATCATCGACGTGTGGTGCTAGTGCCTGGCGAGTTTGATCCTCGATAACATCTTGCAAAGGACACGCGGCAGAAGTTAAAGTCATATTAAGAACTGCAATATTGCTCTCGTCAACCATGATGTCGTAAATCAAACCCAAATCAACAACATTGATTCCTAGTTCGGGATCTACAACATCCTTCATGGCCTCAGTAACATCTTCTACTTTTGCGCTCATATTCCTATCCTACTTCGCTTTCTTTGCTTCTGCTTGGAGTGATGCATCTTTGAAAGCCATCCAACCTAAAAGTGCACACTTAATGCGGGCTGGATACTTTGAAACACCAGCTAGTGCCACCGCATCCTCGAGTACTTCGGGGTCACCCTCAATAGATCCCTTACTCTGCATGAGCTGTAAGAAATCTTCGGAGATTCGACGTGCTTGCTCTAGGGTCTTACCGGTCAACAAATCACTAGCAATTGATGTGCTCGCCTGAGAGATAGAGCAACCAACGCCCTCCCATGAAATCGAAAGAACTTTATCACCATCTAATCTAACTCCCAAAGTGATCTCATCACCACAACTTGGGTTCACGTGATGAACCTGAGCATCGGAATTGGGGTCTAAGACTTTATTCTGAGGGTTCTTGTAATGATCAAGAATCACTTCTTGATAAAGGTTATCAAGTTGCATCATGCACCAAAGTATTTCGCTGCGCCATGGATTCCTGCAATTAGATCATCACAATCTTCGAAAGTGTTATAGAGATAGAGCGACGCGCGAGTCGTTGACTGAACACCCATTTTTCGGTTGAGTGGCCAAGCACAGTGATGCCCGGTACGCACAGCTATGCCCTGGCTATCCAAATACTGACCAAGATCATGGGGATGAATATCTCCGAATGTAAACGACACTGCGGCGCCGCGATCGACAGTATCCATTGGCCCTATCACTTTAAGACGAGGAACCTCATTCAACTTTTCAAGCAGATATCCCGTCAAAGAAATTTCGTGACGATGTATTTCATCGATTCCGATTGACTCGATGTACTTGATGGCAGCGCCCAACCCAGCAGCTTGCGCCATATTTGGAACGCCCGCTTCAAATTTGCGAGGTGCCGGTGCCCATGTTGCAGACTCCATAGTTACGCTCTCAATCATTGATCCACCCGTTAAGAATGGTGGAAGCTCTGCAAGAAGCTCAGACTTACCCCAGAAAATACCTACACCTGTTGGGCCAAGAATCTTGTGACCTGAAAAAGCGAGAAAATCTATATCAAGAGCCTTCACGTCGACTTTCATATGAGGAACAGACTGGCATGCATCGAGCACCACAACTGCTCCGACACTATGCGCGCGATTAACAATCTCTGTCAAAGGAACGATCGTTCCGAGAACATTTGATTGATGAGTGAGTGCTACAACTTTGACATGCTCATCAATAATCGAATTAATGCTTGAGAGATCTAAGCGGCCTTCTGGTGTTACTTCAAACCACTTGAGCGTTGCCCCAGTGCGAGCTGCTAATTGCTGCCACGGAATCAAATTGGCATGGTGTTCCATCTCGGTTACGACGATTACATCGCCCTTTTCCAGATGAAAACGACTTCCTAATGGAGCGTTTCCCATCGCATAAGCGACAAGATTGAGTGATTCAGTGGCGCCCTTTGTAAAGACCACTTCATCAACTTCGGCACCGATAAACCGAGCTACCGCTTCACGTGCGCCCTCGTAGATATCCGTTGCTTCCTCAGCGAGTTGATGCGCACCACGATGTGCCGCAGCGTTATGGAGACGATAGAAATCAAGTTCAGCATCAATCACGACTTGTGGCTTCTGGCTGGTAGCACCAGAATCAAGATAGACCAAGCGCTTACCGTCGCGAATCTTCCGCTCGAATATTGGAAAATCGCGACGGATAGCAACAGGATCAAAGGACATATTTATGCGCTCACGTACTCCGCATAACCGTTCGCCTCTAGCTTCTCAGCAAGTTCTGGTCCACCTTGTTCTACAACGCGTCCTGCTGCGAAAACATGAACGAAGTCAGGTTGGATATATCGCAAAATTCTTGTGTAGTGAGTAATCAACAGGACGCCAAGATTGTTAGCTTCCTTTGCCCGTACAACTCCCTCAGAGACAATGCGTAGCGCATCAACATCGAGTCCTGAATCTGTCTCATC
>WLDB01000029.1 GCA_009705035.1 Actinomycetota bacterium
CACCAGTGCCTGAGACATTTGCGAGATTAACGCCAAGATCATTTGCTAGCTTGCGAACGATTGGGGTCACATAAGCATCATTTGGTTGCGCAATCGGCGCAGCAACAACTGGAGCAGTAACAACTGGAGCAGCAACAACTGGAGCAGTAACAACTGGAGCAGCAACAACTGGAGCTGGAGCAGCAGCTACAGGCGCAGCAACTACAGGCGCAGCAACTGCGGCACCTGTTGATGAACCAATAAGAGCCAGGCGCGCGCCAACGGCGACAGTTGTATCTACGGGAACATCAATTGCAAGAAGTGTTCCAGCTACAGGTGATGGAATCTCGGTATCGACTTTATCTGTAGATACTTCAAGGAGCGCTTCATCGACAGCAACTGAATCACCGACGTTCTTAAGCCAGCGAGTGACGGTGCCTTCGCTTACAGATTCTCCAAGAGCGGGCATTGTTATTACGGTACCTGCAGATGGAGCAGCAGCAACTGGTGGTGCAACTGGTGGTGCAACCGGAGCAGCAACTACTGGAGCTGGAGTTGCAACAGGAGCCGCAACAACAGGAGGTGCAACCGGAGCAGCAGCACCATCAGCGATAATCGCTAGTTCGGCACCAACGAGAACGGTCGTATCAACTGCAACAACAATCTTCTGCAAAATTCCGGCAACAGGAGAAGGAATCTCGGTATCGACCTTATCTGTTGAAACTTCGAGGAGCGGTTCATCAACTGCAACATGATCACCCTCGGCTTTAAGCCAGCGAGTAACTGTTCCTTCGCTCACTGATTCTCCAAGAGCTGGCATGGTTACTGAAAATGTCATCTGATTTTCTCCTCTGTAATCCTTCTCTTAATTAACCGTGTGAACTTAACCGTGTGTACTTAACCGTGGGCATGGAGAGGCTTGCCGGCCAAGGCCATGTGAGCCTCACCCATCGCCTCAGACATTGTTGGGTGAGCATGGATGAGAGGCGCAACATCATCTGCTGTTGCCTCCCAGTTAAAGATTAGTTGAGCTTCGGCGAGAAGTTCTCCGACACGAGAGCCGACCATGTGAATACCTAAGACAGGACCATTTTTCTGAGCGACCAACTTGATCGATCCTGCGGTCCTAAGAATTTGAGCTTTTCCGTTACCGGCTAAGTTGTAATCCACTTCAACTACATCGTAGCCGCGCTCTTTTGCAATCTTTGTTGAAAGTCCCACTGATGCAACCTCAGGCTCTGAGTAAGTAACTCTAGGTACGCCGTCATAGTTGATTGGGCGAGGATTGAGCCCAGCAACAGTCTCGGCAACCAAGATTCCCTCTTGGAAACCAACATGAGCAAGTTGAAGAGTAGGAATAATGTCTCCCACGGCAAAAATTCCAGGAACATTTGTGCGGCAGTGATCATCTACAAGTACATAGCCGCGATCCATAGCTACCCCAGCTTCCTGATAGCCGATGCCATCAGTAACTGGCCCACGACCGATTGAGACAAGAAGAATCTCAGCGGTGAACTCGCGCCCATCTTCAAGAGTGACTGTGACGCCATCCGGATTGACTCGATGAGATTTAAATTTGATTCCAAGTTCAAAATTGATTCCGCGCTTGCGATATGCGCGCTCTAGCAACTTACTTGAAGATTCATCTTCAAGTGGCACAAGGTGGTTGAGTCCTTCGATAATCGTGACATCCACGCCAAAAGATTTCCATACGGATGCAAACTCGCACCCGATAACTCCGCCACCAAGAACAATCGCGCTCTTTGGAATGTAATCCATCTTTGTTCCATGATCAGATGTAATAACGCGGACTCCATCAATATCGAGCCCTGGAATCGTCTTGGCATATGAACCAGTTGCAAGAACGATGTTCTTGCCGGTGTATTGAACGCCGTTGACTTCAATAGTGTTCTGATTTACTAGCTTTCCGGTACCTTCGATGTAAGTCACATTGCGAGATTTGATTAAACCTTGCAAGCCCTTATAGAGACCTGCGATAACTCCATCTTTATATGTGTTGACTCCAGCGATATCAATTGAATTGAGAGTTGCGTTGACTCCGAAATGTGCGGCGTCACGGGTGCTATCTGCTACCTCGCCAGCATGTAAGAGCGCTTTTGTCGGGATACAACCCTTGTGAAGACAGGTGCCTCCGACCTTATCCTGCTCGATGAGCCCCACTGATAAACCCAGTTGAGCTCCGCGGAGAGCAGCTGCATATCCGCCACTACCTCCACCGAGAATAAGTAGATCGAAGTTCGACATTGCGCTACTCCTTACATTCATCTGGCACTCAACTGGCTTATGAAGGTCCTCTATAGGTCATATCTTGCCAGCCTTAGGCGGAGATGACTAACTCAGCCCTGTGAGCTGAAATTGTTCAATCTGACACATCTTCTGCCAGCGTTACCAAGGTTCTTAGGGCGATTCCCGTGCCGCCGACAGGGGTGTAGCCGTGAGCTACGCCTTCGTTGTAGGCAGGACCAGCGATATCGAGGTGGAGCCACGGCAAGGTGTCGGCGATGAATTCTTTCAGAAAGAGGCCAGCAACCAACATGCCTCCCATGCGATCTCCAATATTGGCCATATCGGCAACAGGTGAATCAAGTGATGCACGTAGCTCTTGCGGCAATGGCATTGGCCAGAATGACTCGCCCGAACGCTCTGCCATCGCTAAAAAGTGTTGAGAGAAATTCTCATCATTAGTCATTACAGCGCTTGTCCGTTTACCTAGAGCAACAACTTGTGCGCCAGTTAATGTGGCAACATCGATGATCCCATCTAGGTCGCCTTCCTCCTGTGCTCTCACAAGTGCATCGCCCAAAACGAGTCGACCTTCTGCATCAGGATTAAGAACTTCGATTGTTTTACCACCGTACATTGTGATGATATCCGATGGACGAGTAGCGCTATCGCTGACCATGTTCTCTGCCAATGGAGCCCAGGCATCAATCGCAACAGGTAACTTAAGGACTGCAATTGCAATTGCTGCGGCACAGACAGCAGCAGCGCCACTCATATCTGATTTCATCGCTTCCATACCTTGTGCTGGCTTGAGCGCTAATCCACCAGTATCAAAGGTAATTCCCTTACCGACGAAGGCGTATTTCTTGAGAGCTTTAGCGCCCTTGGGTGTGTAGCTAACATGAACAAGTCTTGGGGGATTGGCTGAGCCTTGCCCGACAGCAATGATTCCTCCGTAGCCTTTACTACGAAGCTGACTTTCATTGAGAACAGTAACTCTCAGACCTAGTGCAGCCCCTCCTGCCTCCTTGATTGCATCAGTAATAATCTTTGAAAATGAATCAGGAGTGAGATGGCTTGGTGGAGTATTGATGAGGTCGCGCACGAGTGTGGTGTACTTTGAAATCGTCTGCGCGCTTTCAGTTAAAACTTTGGCGTCAGCACCCTTTATCTGGGAGCTGTAGATATTGATGTTTTTCAGAGGACTCTTCTGAGCCGCTTTTGTAGAGCTACGGAATTGATCGAATAGATAGCTACCAAGTGCGGCCCCTTCAGCGATAGCTTTAACTGCGCTTACATGCTTTGCAGGAAGTGAGAAGGTAGCACTTGAATTGCCCGCAAGTGCACGTGCAGCGGCACCGGCTGCTCTGCGCAAAGTTTCATCGCTATAGACAGTTGATGCTTTGCCTAAACCCGTTACAGCAATTAATCGAGTTGAGGTTCCTGGGACCAAGGTAACTTCGTCGGCCTTGCCGGTGGCACCAAGGTCGTTGAGGGTGGAGATTAGCGCTTTGCTATCTAAGGCAAGTTCACCGGATTCAAGTTGAAGCGCACCTTTGCCAGATTTGGTTGCTACGCCTATTACAAGAATCTCATCCTTGATAATGCCATCCGAAATCTTAATCGCGCTCACATTGCTCCCTAATTTTGCACCCTGACTTTACGGTGTAAGTGTAAGTTGTCTATGTGAAAAACTCACCATTACATACTGAACATCTAGCCCTTGACGCGAAGATGGCTGATTTTGGTGGATGGCTTATGCCCATCGAATATCCAGGTGCTGGAGTTCTCGCCGAGCATGCCGCAGTCCGCGAAAGAGTCGGAATCTTCGATGTCTCGCATCTTGGGAAGGCTTCGGTACGGGGCGAAGGAGCTCTTGAATTTCTCAACACACAATTTACGAATGACCTCGATCGAATCTCAGATTCACAAGCGCAATACACCTTGTGTTGCAACGAAGATGGTGGCGTCATAGATGATCTGATTGTCTATCGAAAGTCTGCAAATGATTTCTTCCTAATACCAAATGCATCGAATACTGCAGAAGTTGTGAGAGTGCTTCAAGCAAATGCACCTGCAGGAATTGTTGTAGAAAATCTGCACGAAGATTTTGGCGTGATTGCAGTGCAAGGTCCACGAGCAGCTGATGTGCTTTCCTCTCTAGGTATTGATACAAATATTGAATACATGTCTTTTAAAGAGGTAGTTATCAATGGCGAACTAGTTCTTTTATGTAGAACCGGCTACACAGGAGAATACGGATTTGAAATTGTGCCAACAGCTAAGTCAACGCGCGCCGTCTGGGAAGCAATTGTTGAGGCGATGAAGCCTTTTCAAGGGCTCATCTGCGGATTGGGCGCTCGAGACACGCTAAGAACTGAGATGGGTTACCCCTTGCACGGACATGAGCTCTCACTGACTATTACTCCTGTTCAAGCGAGTGCGCAGTGGGCAGTAGGTTGGAAGAAAGCGAGCTTCTTGGGTAGCTCGGCTTTGCATAAAGAGCGAGAGAGCGGAGCAGTTCGAGTGCTACGTGGCTTAGCATCATCTGATCGCGGAATTCCACGTGCGGGTATGGTTGTCAAAAATGGTGCCGGAGAGAGCATCGGAGAAGTCACCAGCGGAACATTTTCACCGACGCTCAAACATGGAATCGCTTTAGCTCTTGTAACTCCCGATATTGCGATTGGTGACTCTGTCATTATTGATGTTCGCGGTAGAGATTGTCTGGCAAAGGTTGTAGCTCTGCCAATGGTTGAGTCCCACGTGCGCTAGCGCAGTTGGTTTTTAATCGCTTGCATCTCTGACTCAGAAACAAAACGTGAAGTCTCATCTGAGCGGCGCAGCGCAGTAAGCATAGGTTTTGTGGCAATGCTGAGAAGTATTGTGGTCAAGATAGCGCGCGGAATATCCCAGGCTAGCGCCGAAATGAAGTGATAGGTGAAGAAGCGATCAAGGTTCTCAACTAGTGCAGCGCCCGGAAGGTATGACAACTCTGTACCCGGACCTAAGGTCCAAGGCCAAAACTGTAAATCCATTGCAATTCCAAAGAATCCGGCAGCAACAATGCCGTAGAAAATTAACGCACTCACTTCTTGCATTCCGCGCAACTTGGCCGGAATGAGAATAGTTCCCCATCCAATCAGAGCAGCAGCAAAGATTTGATAGGAAAGCCACGGACCAATTCCTCCAGTGAGCAGTGCGGAGAGCGCCATGCTCAACGTGCCCAACAAAAATCCAAATGTTGGTCCCATGGCTCGAGCTGCAATGATGAGAGCGAACCACATCGGTTCTATCCCAATCGCACCGATTCCAAGAGGGCGCAACGCGGCAATAAGTGCAGTGAGAATCCCAAGGAGTGCGATCTTCTTTGAACCAAGTTCTTCTTGAGTAATCAAGATAATAACTAGGAGCATGATTAAAGGTGTAGCTGCGAGAAAGAACCAACTTGCCTTATCGGCCATTGCATCTGTCGGCACAAAGAAGGGCCAGAAGAAACCGAGAGCTGCGAGTGAAATCAACAATGCTAAGAGGGCTCTGCGTACCATCATCATTATTGGTCAACTCTCTTCGCAGCTAATACATCACTTACTGTCAGCCAGCGACGTGGTGACATCACTTTTGATACTTGAGGTGCAAAGGCTGGCGATGCCAAGAGCACATCCAAAGTTTTTCCGTCAGCGACTTTCTCGCCTTCTGCGATGAAGATTGTGCGATCAGCTAATTCGGCGACTAGCTCTACATCATGAGTTGCGATCAGAATCGAAGCTCCGCGACGCGATGCCTCCTTTAGTAAGAGCGACAACTTCTCTTTCGCCTCATAATCTAAGCCCCGTGTCGGCTCATCAAGGATAACAATCCGCGGATCAGAGACTAAAACGATCGCCAGAACCAGCGTTAGGCGTTCACCTTCAGAGAGGTCGCGAGGGTGCGACTCTTTTGAAACTGTAGGCAACAATTTATGTAAATACTTCAAGGTCGTCCCAGTAGCGAGATTCTTATCTCGGTCCGTTTTTTGACACTCTTCCTCAACGCTTTGCAGATAGAGAATATCTCCCGGATCTTGCGGGATATATCCAATCAAGCGAGATCTTTCCTCTGACTGGATTTCAATTATTGATCTGCCATCAATAAATACAGTTCCATGCGTTGGAGTAATGAGTCCCGTGATTACTTTAATTAGTGAGCTCTTACCTGCTCCGTTACGTCCCATCAGGGCGGTGATTTCGCCTGACGATAGAGAGAACGAAATCTTCTTGATAGCTTCTTTAGCTCCGTAGGAATGTCTGACCTCTGTTAATTCAACTACGCCATCTCCGGGGTTAGCCGTGGGACGCTCGTAGTCAGGCAGCGCCTTTCTAATGTCATCGGTAGCCCGTCTCACCTCACGGGTATTAATTCCAAGTTCCGATATTTCCAGCGCCCTTGATAATTTGATTAGAGGGGGAACTAGGTTGCTATGGCGTAAGACTTCTTCAGGAATTCCAAGGGAACTTTCGCCGCCACCTTCGATGAGAAGAATACGATCGACGTATCCAATAACTCTCTCTAAGCGATGCTCAGCAATAATTACAGTGACCGAAAGATCATGAACCAGGCGTTGCAAAAGACTCAAGATTTCTTCGGCAGCAATTGGGTCAAGTGCGCTGGTTGGTTCGTCTAAGACAAGTACTTTTGGATGCATTACTAAGGCAGAGGCGATAGCAACACGTTGCTGCTCACCACCGCTGAGAGTGGCGATATTTCTATCTCGTAATTGTGCAAGTCCTACTTGATCGAGTGCTTCTTCAACGCGCTTTCGCATCACCTCAGGGTGAAAATTTAGTGATTCCATTCCGAAGGCGATTTCTTCTTCGACTGTATCTGCAACAAATGAATTGATGGGATTCTGGCCGACGATACCAACGATTCCAGAGAGAGCTCCAGGTCGCACATATCGTGTGGAAATTCCGTCAACTGAAATCTCGCCCGCCAAGATTCCACCGGTATGGTGAGGTACGAGTCCATTAATGAGGCGTAAGAGGGAAGATTTTCCCGATCCGGTATGTCCCATGACTAAGACCATCTCTCCTTCGGCTATTTCAAAGGAGAGATTTTCAATCACGGTTGTAGTGCTCTGCGGATAGAGCAAGGTGACATTTGAAAACTTAATCATGAGAAGACCGCCAAAAGCGCAAGTGTTGTACCTGCGCCTAGAAAAATTGAGTCAATCTTTTTAAATGGGATAGGGCGGTAGCGCGAACGTAATCGTGAACTACCGTACCCACGAGATTCCATTGATTGTGCTAAATGAATTGCACGGCTCAAACTCTCTTCGAGTAAAGGCAAAGCAATCGATGAGATTCGTACTTTCTTTCCATTGCGCAAAAATTGGGCAGAACGAATGCGCGAAATACTCGAGACTAGTTGAGGTAGAACTGTTGTGGCAATCGTGAGAGCGACGCCTACTTGGTATAGAGAAGTCGGCAAAGTGCGAAGTAATTTCCGTGGGCTAGTAACTGAATTAGCAGCGCCGAATAGCGCAATGACGCTTGCAATTATGAGGCCTTCCGAAAGCGATGAAGAAAGTCTCTCCCATGTAACGGTTCCACCGATTCGGATACCGGGTAACCAAGAAGGTAGTTCGATTCGAGGAACGGTGAAAAGCGTCGTACCAGGACGAGGCACCCCAATAAGAATTCCTGTGATTAGACGAATGACCATTAAGTAGAGACCAGCGACAAGTGACCACTTAAAGCTTGATCCCCATGGGCCTTCTTCACGGCGTAAATAAACCAAAAGTGCTGCAAGTCCAACCGCCCCCAACGCCACAACGACGTTACCTGTGGCAATTACCGCACAGGAAAGGGCGATGAAAAATCCCCACATCGTTATTGGATGCAGTGGAAGGCGGTTGGTCTTTTGCACTAGTTACTTCTTCTTAGTAAGTGCTTTTGGTGCAGCGATTTCCGCGCCGCATTCCTTAGCTGGATAACCATTTATTCCGCAGAGCAGTCCAGACTTATCTGTTCGAACTTTTAGCGCTTGCGCGAGCACATCTATACCTTGTGATTCTTCAGCTGTGACTACGCAACGAGTGATTGTCGCGCGGACCTTGTCGCCCTTTGGAGAAATTGCCGGATTTCCAAAGTCAATAACGAGGCCGATTCTCTTGAAACCCGCCTCCGATTTTGTTTTTCCGCAAATTGCTTCAAAGCGAGGCTTTACAGATGGGGGAGTTGAGGGAATGTCATTACTGCTAAATGTAAAGATCCATCCTTCGACTGATCCATCAGCGATATCAACTGTGGGACCGGTCATGGCAGCTTTCCATTGTGTGGAATTTGCACCTGCTTGGTAATAACCCCAGTAGCGATAGCCCTTTTCAGCGGCTTGAGCGGTTGGAGTAATTGTTGTTGCGGCAAGGATTGCGCAACTAAGCCCTGCCAGGAAGGCTAATTTTTTTGGGATTGTTCTTTCTTTTCGTACCATCTTCATTTCTGGAGCTCCTATTAGTAAGAGTCTCACAGGGGTAGCAAGCTTTAGGCAGAGGCCTTTAGCGACTACACCCCGCAAACCTCGGCGGGTGTTGGTCTTCATGACGAGTTAGGTAATCCGACTTAGGCTAAACATGAAGCCCTTACGGTTGCGGGTCAGCGTCGGATTTGCACCGAACTTCCCCTAAAACGCCATCTGTTGTGCATGTTCAATTTTTTAAACGTTGATATTAAGTTGTGTGCGAAGAGAACCACACTGAGCAAGGGTTGGCAACCATCGACTCACCGCCTACGATGCAATTATGGAATATCGTCGCCTTGGTTCAAGTGGAATGTACGTCTCAGAGATTGCTTACGGTAATTGGATTACCCACGGCTCTCAAGTAGAGGCCGAAGCTGCAACAAAATGTGTGAAGGCCGCCCTTGATGTCGGAATCACAACATTTGATACCGCTGATGTTTATGCTGGCACAAAGGCAGAATCAGTATTGGGCAAGGCGCTAAAGGGTGTTCGTCGCGAGTCTTATGAGCTATTTACAAAGGTGTATTTCCCAACTGGTGAAGGAAAGAACGATCGAGGCTTATCGAGAAAACACATAATGGAGTCAGCCCACGCATCGCTCAAGCGACTAAACACCGATCACATTGATTTGTATCAAGCCCATCGTTTTGATGTTGAGACACCACTCGAAGAGACGCTCTCCGCATTTGATGACCTTATTCGTCAAGGCAAAGTTAGTTACATTGGTTTTTCCGAATGGGATGCCACGCAGATTAAGAGCGCGCTCACAATTCAAGATGCACGTGGGTACGATCGTTTCGTCTCAAGTCAGCCTCAATATTCTGCTCTCTGGCGCGTTATTGAGGCCGAGGTTGTGCCGCTTTCTCGAGCCGAAGGCATTGGCCAAATAGTGTGGTCTCCACTTGCTCAAGGAGTACTTACAGGAAAGTACTTACCGGGAGAGAAAGCACCTGCTGGGTCTAGAGCTAGAGATAAGAAGAGTGGGGCTAATTTCATTAGTGGATGGTTGCGTGAGGAAGTTCTCACCGCTGTTCAGGGATTACGCCCAATCGCTGATGAGGCTGGCATAACAATTGCGCAACTCTCTATCGCTTGGGTACTTGCAAATAGCAATGTCTCTTGCGCAATCATGGGTGCGACAAAGCCTTCTCAAGTCAAGGAGAATGCCAAGGCCTCAGGTATCAAGCTAAGTGCTGATCAAATCGCTGCAATCGATAAGGTTCTAGGTTCGCTTCCCGAGCGGGATCCACGCAAAACTAAGAGTCCCGCAGAACGCCCTTAGTTGACTGAAAAGGCCGCCTGCAATTACTACATTAGAAAAGGATGTTGTACGCGCCCGTAATGCGGTTCGCTTCGCCTTTCTCGCAAATGGCATCTCTCTTGGCTCATTTATCGCCCGAATACCCGATTATAAGAGCAATCTTGGTGTTACCGATGGGCGCTTGGGGTGGGCGCTAATTTTTGGTTCGCTCGGAGTGGTTCTTTCATTAACACTTGCGGGCAGAGCTGCCGCTCGTTACGGAAGCCGACCGGTGATTTTGATCTCCACAGTTTTAGTTGGTCTCTTTATTCCAACAGTTGGCCTTCTCACTAATGTCTGGATTTTTTCACTGTCTCTATTCTTCTGGGGATTTTCGTTAGGTTTTCATGATATTTCACTCTCGTCACACGGAGTTGGTTTGGAGCAAAAATCAAATTCAAAAATGTTGAGCACGATGCATGCCATGTATTCACTTGGTTCGATTATTGGGGTTGGTGCGGGTGGCGTTTTCGCACAGTTTGAAGTGACTCCGCTTCACCACCTTACCTTCATAGGATTTCTTGTCATTCTCTCTTCATTAGTTATTCGCAATAGTCTCCTGCCTGCAGATTTTGATAAAAGCAGTGTTGAACGTAAAGATCGTCGCAAGAAACGACCGGCGATAATTTGGGTTCTTGGATTGCTTGGAGTGTGCGCTGCTATTGCAGAAGGAACTGCCAGCGATTGGGGTGGAGTTCTCGCCCGTGATACCTATGATGCTTCGCCATTCGTTTCTTCTCTTCCATATGCACTCTTCTCTGTGCTTATGGTGATAGGTCGTTTAAATGGAGATCGTCTTTCGGGACGATTTGGTACTAGAAATATTCTGATTATTGGTGGCTTCATCGCTGGCACGGGCTTAGCGACCGGAATGTTTATTGATAATTTGTTTGGAGTCTTTTTCGGTTGGTTCTGCCTTGGTCTCGGAGTGAGCGCGGTGATTCCACTTCTTATGAGTCTGGCTGGAGATATTGTGAGCGAAAGATATGAGGGCACCATCGCGCCTTCAGAGGCAGTTGCAATGGTGGCGGGTATCTCCTATCTGGCATTCCTTGCCGCACCACCTGTTATTGGATTTCTTTCGGATGCAATCACTCTACGGTTGGCAATTCTTCTCCCAGCAGCTTTAGCGATCATGATGGCTTTAGGCGCGCTGGTAGCACCTATTAATACCGGCAAGAAGTCAAATACTTAAACTTAAATCTTTGCGCCGGCTTTTACCTGAGGTTTTGGTGTTCTCATACGTCGCATCTGAGTAGAGCGTAACCATCCATACATTCCGAGACCTTTTACAGGGGTATCAGGAAAGCGCGCAGAGACGGCTTTGCGAATTTTGCGAGTCAGAATAAATCCATCAATTACTGAAACTAATAAGACAGAGTACATAACTCCGATTGAGAGCAACTGAGTGATTGGAATCCCTTTATTGTCACCGACAGTTGCAGATGTTGGAATAAGTGTTAGGAGAAGTACCAGGAAGATAATCGGCAAGAAATATTCACCGATTGAGCGACGCGCATCTATGTAATCGCGGACAAACCTTCGCGCAGGCCCACGATCTCGTGCTGGCAGTGCGCTCTCTTCTCCGCGCATGTAAGCCTCACGTGCAGCTAAACGAGCGACCCGAGTCTCTTCACGAAGGCGCTTTTTCTCGAGCTTTGTTACTACGGGCGCGAGTGTGTGGCGCTTTGGTTGAGCATCTTTACGACGTGGAGTCGGACGGCCTTTTTTCGAATCGGTCATAGCGCGATTATAGGGCGAGCATTTGCTCTAGGGCGAGTTTTGCATAACGAGTAGTCTCTTCATCGACCTTAATCACATTAACAATATGGCCAGCGACAAGAGATTCCATCGCCCAGACTAAATGGGGGAGGTCTATGCGATTCATGGTTGAGCAGTAACAGACGGTGCGATCGAGAAAGAAAACCTCTTTATCAGGGTTTGCCGCCGCCAAGCGTCCGACAAGATTGAGTTCGGTACCTACCGCCCATTTGCTTCCTGCAGGAGATGTCGAGACAACCTGAATAATTTTCTCGGTACTGCCGACAACATCAGCTGCTTGAACTACTTCATGTTGGCACTCGGGATGAACAATAATTTTGATATCGGGAACTTTGCTGCGGTATGCATCAATAGATTCTTTAGTAAAGCGACCGTGGACAGAGCAGTGACCACGCCAGAGGATTACGGTAGCTGCGCGAATTTCATCTTGAGTTAAGCCGCCCATTGGTTTCCAGGGATTCCAGACGACACAGTCATCGGGTGTAAGACCTAGTGAAGCAACGGCTGTATTGCGGCCAAGGTGTTGATCGGGGAGGAAGAGAATCTTCTGACCTTTTTCTAGTGCCCACTTCATCGATTTCTCAGCATTTGAAGATGTGCAAATTGTTCCGCCGTTTTTGCCGGTAAAACTTTTGATTGCTGCAGATGAATTCATGTAAGTAACTGGGATCGTCTGCTCTGCAAGACCAAGGGATGTCAGATCGCTCCAACATTGATCAACTTGAGCCGCCGTGGCCATATCTGCCATGGAACAACCAGCGGCAAGGTCGGGGAGAATAACTCTCTGATGATCTCTAGTAAGTATGTCTGCACTTTCGGCCATGAAATGAACACCGCAGAAAATGATGAACTCTGCCTCTGATTGTGAAGCAGCTGCCTGCGCTAATTTAAATGAATCACCAGTGATATCAGCAAACTCGATGACCTCATCACGTTGGTAATGATGGCCGAGAATCAACGCCCTAGAGCCCAGTGCCTTACGAGCTGCGATTGCTCGGGCAATCAGAGTTGGGTCACTGGCGGCAGGGAGCTCACCCTCACAAGAGACGCCTCGTTCTGAGGTGAGGTCTTTACCCTGCCCCAATAAGAGCAAGTCGGTCAGGCGAGTGGACATGTACATATTCTCTCGACTTTTGAGTCGCAACGGCAACCCAGGGAGGGTATTCTTTGGCACATGACTACAGAGACAACACAGCCAGTAGAAATCACCACAGGTATCACCTTGACTGAGGCCGCCGCTGCAAAGGTTGCTGCGCTCCTTGCACAAGAAGGTCGTGATGATCTCTATCTTCGCGTAGCTGTACAACCAGGTGGTTGCTCTGGTCTTCGTTACCAACTCTATTTCGATGATCGGAATCAAGAGGGAGATATCACTCGCGAATTTGGTTCCGTCAAAGTTGTCGTCGATAAAATGAGCGATCCATACTTAATGGGCGCCTCTGTTGATTTTGTAGATACGATTGAGAAGCAGGGCTTCACAATCGACAACCCACAAGCGCAAGGTTCTTGTGCCTGTGGTGATTCTTTTAACTAACCCCAGATGAAAATTGGTGTTGCCGGATCTGTCGGCTTAGACCATCTCATGACTTTCCCCGGAAAGTTCACC
>WLDB01000003.1 GCA_009705035.1 Actinomycetota bacterium
CAACGATTATTGGCGCTCTCAACCCCACGTCGAAGTGGGGCTTCATCCATAACATCATCGTGATAAAGCGTCGCCACATGTGTCAGTTCACAGACGGCCGCTGATTCGATGATGCCTGCTTTGGTTTTATCCCCATAATGAGATGCCAAGAGAGTTAGTAACGGACGAAGGCGCTTGCCACCGGCTGAAACTAAATGCCGAGATGCCTCTTCTACAAGTGGATATTTACCTTGAATGTGGCTTAGTAGAAGTGTTTCCACTTCCTTCATGCCGATAGAGAGTTCGGCCTCAAGGGCAGGTGCCATTCCTGGGATTCCGATTGTAGAAATGGCTTTAGGTGACATCAGCGCAAGAATGAAGCGGTAGATGCGATGAAGTCAACGAGTGGAGCTGGGAAGACTCCAAGGATCAGTGTAATCAGAGCTGAAATGGTAATCGTAATTGTTGTAAGTGCTGAAGGAATCACAACGCTTGTTCCATCTTCAACTGGATCCTTAAAGAACATAAGCACAATTACGCGAATATAGAAGAAGGCGGCAATTGCAGATGAGAGAACACCGGCAATCAAAATTGCAAGGCTGCCTGATTCGTAGGCCGCAGAGAAGATAGAGAATTTTCCGATAAATCCGCTTGTTAATGGAATGCCAGCAAAGGCCAGTAAGAAGAAGGCGAATGTTGAAGCAACGATTGGTGAGCGCTTACCGAGTCCGCTCCAGCGATTAAGATCTGTTACTTCACCGCTGGAATCACGAATTAATGTAACTATCGCAAATCCGCCCACCGTTGCTACACCGTATGCAAAGAGATAGAAAATAGATGCATCAAGTCCAGATTTGCTCAATGCATATACGCCTGAGAGCAAGAAGCCTGCGTGAGCGATAGAAGAGTAAGCGAGCATGCGCTTTACATCGCGTTGAGCGATAGCCACCAAAGAACCAAAGAGCATTGTGGCGATAGCAATCAGAACGAGAGCTGGACGCCATTGCCATTCTGCATTTGCAAACGAAACATAGAAGATACGAAGAATCGCACCAAATGCAGCGACCTTTGTGGCAGCGGCCATAAATGCTGTGATGGCAGTTGGTGAACCTTGATAAACATCAGGTGACCAGGCATGGAAAGGAAATGCACCAATTTTAAAGAGTAGACCCACGGAGATAAAGGCGAGTCCGATAAGTAAGAAGACATCGTTTCCAGCATTGCCAAGAACTGCCTGCTGAATGCCAGCAAAAGTCAGTGATGACGAATATCCATAGAGGAATGCCGCACCGAATAGGAAGAAGGCAGATGAAAAAGCACCGAGAAGAAAGTACTTGAGCGCCGCTTCTTGTGAAGCCAAGCGACGATATCGAGCAAGACCAGCCATGAGATAGAGCGGAAGTGAAAGTACTTCAAGGGCAACAAAGAGCGTGATCAAATCTGTTGCGACCGGAAATAGCATCATTCCACCGACTGCAAAGAGAGTGAGTGGAAATACTTCCGTAGTCTGGCTTTGTGCCTGATGAGCTTCGCGTTCTTCTGTAGATCCCGGAACTGTCGCAGCTGCTGCTGTGAAGTTATCTTGGTCTGCAATTAAGAAAATCGAGAGCAGCGCAATTACTAATATCGATGCTTGGAATAAGAATCCAGCTCCATCAAAAGATAGAGATGCCATTGCCGGAGTGGTCGATGATTGACCCTTAATTCGGAATAAGAGAAGCAGGGAGGTAATGATTGCCATGACCGATACAAAGAGTTGAGCTGGTGCGCGTAGTCGACCTGGCAAGAATGCCTCGACGAGAACTCCGATTATGGCGCCACCGAAAATCGCAAGCATTGGCGCAAGCAGTGCATATTCAAGAACGGGGGCTGTAAATGTCATTTACTTACCTGCTATCTCGGTCGGTGCGGGATCTGTAAATCCAGCTGACTCAACAATATGAGCAGCGATTGGATTGATGATGTTTAGAACGGGTGCAGGATAAATACCGAGTGCAATGATGACCGCAACAACGGGGGCAATCGCAATTTTTTCACGGAGATTCAGATCAGGTAGCTCTTCATTACCCGGAGTTGTTGGTCCATGCAGGGCCTTCTGTACTGGGATCAGAATGTAGAGCGCAGCGAGAACTATTCCGAATGTCGCAATTACTGCGGCTACTGGATAGCGAGTGTACGTACCGACCAAAACTAAGAATTCGCTTACGAAGCTCGATAGGCCAGGTAGCGCTAGTGATGAGAGACCGGCGATAAAGAACATCCAGGCCATAACCGGTGTCACGCGCTGCAGCCCACCAAAGTCAGCGATAGTAGATGAGCGACGGCGAGCAATCATCCAGCCGCCAACAATAAAGAGTGCAGCGGTTGAGAATCCGTGGTTAAACATATAGAGAATGGCGCCAGATTGTGCCTGTGATGTCATCGCGAAGATTCCCATGATGATAAATCCGAAGTGAGAGATAGATGTATATGCAATCAGGCGCTTGAGATCGCGAGCACCAATAGCCAAGAATGCGCCGTAAAGAATAGAGATTACGGCGAGAACGATAATCACTGGAGTAAATGTCTTGCTTGCATCTGGAAAGAGTGAGATACAGAAGCGAATCATTCCAAACGTTCCGACTTTATCGAGTACTCCAAGGAGCAGAACAGATGTACCTGGGGTTCCGGCCTTAGCTGCATCTGGAAGCCATGTATGTAGCGGCCAGAGTGGAGCTTTAATTGCGAAGGCGATGAAGAATCCAAGGAAGAGAAGGTTCTGTGTGGTTGGGCTAATGAACTTATGAAGTTCTGTTAGCGCTGTGATATCGAATGTTGGGGCGCCCAAGTATTGGCGGGATGTTACATAAATCCCGATGATTGAGGCGAGCATTAAGAGGCCACCGAAGAGGCTGTAGATCAAGAACTTCACCGCGGCCGCTGCTCGTTCTCCTGAACCATACCCACCAATAAGGAAGTAGACTGGAATCAACATTGCCTCGAAGATGACATAGAAGAGGAATACATCGGTAGCAATAAAGACACCGATCATCATTGTTTCGAGAATAAGGATAAGAATGTAGAAGACCTTGGCTGACCAACGACCGCCTTCGGATTCATTCCAGCAAGCAAGAACCACAATTGGCACAAGCAGCACCGACATGAGGATTAGTACAAGAGAGAGGCCATCGATTCCTACTGAGTAATTGATTCCAAAGGCAGGAATCCACTCGTGAGTTTCAGTAAATTGGAAATCGGTATTTGAGGTTACGAATTGGGTTGCAATGAAGATTGCCAAGGCTGCCACTGCAGTGGTGATACCTAAGGCAAGTTGCTTGATTCGGAGCGAATTCTCTGAAGGTACGAGTGCAACAAGAAGTGCACCAAGTACCGGCAAGAGTGCAAGTGCGGTTATTGAACTCATTGTGTGACCACCCAGATTCCGGCGATCATAAGAATCGCGCCAATAAGAATGAATGCTGCATAGCTGCGAGCAAATCCACTCTGTGATTTGCGAAGTACTGCTCCAGAACCAATCGCCATACGGCCGATTCCACGAACAGCTCCATCAATAACCTTGTCATCGCTCTTGACTAGTACATCGGTAAGGACTTGACCAGGGCGCATAAAGAGAGTCTCGTTGATCGCATCTTGACCAAAATCTCTACGCGCTAAGCGAGTGAAAATTGAGACGTTAGCAGGTGCTATGCGATCAATTTCATTTCGCTGATATTTGATGATTGCGATGCTGACACCGATTGAGACAGATAAAAGTGCAAGCGCTGAGACAACAAGAGGTGGAATCAAATGTTCCTTGGAGTGTCCCCCGTGCTCGCCAAAGACTGGGCTTAGCCAATTTTCAAGAGAGTCACCACGAGTAAAGAGATAGCCGGTACTCACTGAACCAATTGCCAAGATGACCATTGGTAGCCACATCAAAATTGGGGATTCGTGTGGGTGAGTATCTTCATCCCAACGCGCCTTACTTGTGAAGGTAAGAATCATTACGCGAGTCATATAGAAGGCGGTAATTGCTGCACCAATCAAAGTAATCGTTCCGAGAAGTGGACCTTGTAATCCGCCTGAATCAAAGGCAGTTTCAATGATGAGATCCTTTGAGTAAAACCCAGCAAACGGTGGAACACCCAGAATGGCGAGATATCCCAATCCAAAAGTAACAAAAGTGATCGGCATGAATTTACGTAGCCCACCAAATTTACGCATATCTACTTCATCGTTCATTCCATGCATTACTGAGCCGGCACCGAGGAACATTCCGGCCTTAAAGAATCCGTGAGTAAGCAAGTGCATGATTGCAAATGCATATCCAGCTGGGCCGAGGCCTGCACCAAGAATCATGTAACCAATCTGCGACATAGTCGAAGCTGCAAGTGCTTTCTTGATGTCATCTTTTGCAGTACCGATAAAGGCACCAAGCAAAAGTGTTATCGCACCAACAATGACGACGAGTAACTGCGCGGTTGGGGCTGCATCAAATACAAAGTTAGAGCGAACGATTAGATAGACACCGGCGGTAACCATTGTTGCGGCGTGGATAAGCGCAGATACCGGAGTTGGTCCTGCCATCGCATCGCCAAGCCAAGCTTGCAATGGGAACTGAGCTGATTTACCAACGGCTGCAATTAAGAGCATGATGCCAATGGCAGTCATCGCTGCCTCTGAAGCATGGTGAGCATGCTCTGAAACTCCAGCAAAGGTAGTGGTGCCAAGCGTTGCAAATGCAATCATGATTGCAAGTGAGAGACCCATATCTCCAACACGGTTCATCACAAATGCCTTCTTGGAAGCTGTGGCATATGCCGGCTTCTTATTCCAGAAACCGATCAAGAGGTATGAGGCAAGACCAACGCCTTCCCAGCCAACGTAAAGATTGAGGTAAGAATCACCTAGTACCAGCAATAACATCGCTGCGATAAAGAGATTGAGATAGGCGAAGAAACGGCGACGATCTGGATCTTCGGCCATATATGAAATTGAGTAGATATGGATCAGAGTACCCACGCCGCTAATCAGGAGCACGAAGCAGATTGAGAGCTGATCGAGTAGAAGTGACGCATCTACATTGAAATCACCGACAGAGATCCAGGTAAAGAGTTTCTGGGTGATTGCGCGATCTTCGGTAGCGCGATCAAGCATCAAAGAGAGTTGATAGAGACCAACCACAAAAGAGCCAGCAGACATAGAAGTCGCGAGCAGATGGCCCCATTTATTTGTGCGGCGGCCTCCGAGAAGCAAAGCTGCGGCGCCAAAGAGCGGCAGGGCGATGAGATAAACGATTGAAGTTGAAGTAGCCATGGTTATCGCTTCAACAAACTAGCATCATCGACAGATGCTGACCGACGTGAGCGATAAATCGCAACGATAATTGCAAGACCTACTACTACTTCACACGCTGCAACAACCATCGTAAAGAATGCGGTGACTTGACCGTCGAGGGTTCCGTTGATGCGCGAGAAGGTAACGAAAGCTAGGTTTGCAGCATTGAGCATCAGCTCGACGCACATAAAGATCACAATTGCATTGCGGCGAACCACAACACCAATAGCGCCGATAGTAAAGAGGAGTCCCGCGAGATAGAGATAGTTATATGGATTCATTACTTCTCCTCCACAACTGTCGTATCAACAACATCTAATTGGAATTGAGAAGATTCCAACATATCTCCGCGAGCCTTGAGCGTTGCAGAAATTGATGTTGGTGCAGGAGTTCCATCTGGAAGCAGAGCTGGAACATCTACCGCGTTGTGACGTGCGTAAACACCTGGGCCAGGTAAACCTGCCGCGCTGGCAAGTGACCCAGAGCGAAAACGAGCAATTGCGCTTTCACGTTGTGTTGGACGAGCCACGGTGCGCTGGTGGTGGGCCAGAACCATTGCGCCTAAAGCAGCGGTAATCAATAGCGCTGAGACAATTTCAAATGGCCATACATACTTTGAGAAGAGAAGACCGGCGATGCCTTGAACGTTTCCATCGACGTTTGCAATCTCTAACCCAACAGGTTGACGACCCACAGTCGCGCGACCAATAAGAGAGGTGAGAAGTCCACCGAAACCAATAGCTGCAGTAATTGCGATGGGGCGAAGACCGCGAATTGTTTCAGTTAATGAATCTGAAGAGTCAACTCCGACCAACATCAGGATAAATAGGAAGAGCATCATGACTGCCCCGGTATAGACAACAATCTGGACGATTCCTAGGAATACGGCATCTTGGGCGATGTAGAAAATTGCAAGTGTGATCATCACCCAGGCAAGTAATAGCGCAGAGTGAACTGCTTTCTTGACCAATAACATTCCAAGAGCAGCAAGTACAGCCACAGGTGCAAGCACCCAGAACATCACCGCTTCAGGGGTTTGGATAACCAATTACTTTACCTCCCCGGATTTTTTTGCACTCTGATTTGCCTTGTCAGCAGATGTAGCTTGTGAAGGATGAGCTGAAGTTACTTCACCGCGATAATAATTATTTTCATCCATCTCTGGATACATTGGATGAGGAGGCATAATCATTCCAGCACGCAATGGCGCAAGCAGATCTTCTTTCTCAAAAATTAACTTTTCGCGAGATTCGTCAGCCAACTCATATTCATTTGTCATTGTGAGGGCGCGAGTTGGACAAGCCTCAACACATAGACCGCAGAATATGCAGCGCAGGTAATTAATTTGATAGACAGCGCCGTGACGTTCACCTGGAGATACTTGGTTCTCAGGGGTGTTATCGCCGCCCTCTACATAAATCGCATCTGCTGGGCATGCCCATGCACATAGTTCGCAACCAATACATTTTTCTAATCCATCAGGGTGGCGATTGAGTTGATGGCGACCATGGAAACGTTCTTCGGTTGGCGCTTTTACATCTGGATATTGCACAGTCTGGTTCTTCTTAAACATTGCTTGAAAAGTGACCCAGAATCCCTTTGATTGCTTTGCTAATGAGCCCGGACCAGGTTGATCAACTTCTCGATAGGAGACATCGTTGACGCTCTTTGCCAAGCCAGAGCTAAGCGGCGCTGACTTTTCTGGCTCGAGTGAATTACTCATTCTTCTCTCCTGTGTGGCTCTGGGTTGATGCATTAAACGATGTAACTCCGGGAAGTGACGGGATTGGGAAATCTGGCGCCTCTCCTTGTGGAAGTGGACGACGTGCCTTCTCTTTAGAACGTTCGAAGAGTGAGCTAATCGCAATTACAACTAGGACGATGCCCATGATTACGGCGATTGAAACGGTGCGCGATACACCCTCTTGTTGAACAACTCGAAGTGAGGCAACAATCATGATCCAAAGGAGTGAGACCGGAATAAGTACCTTCCAGCCAAATTTCATAAACTGGTCGTAACGAAGACGCGGCAATGATGCACGGAGCCACATAAAGATAAAGAAGAAGAGATTTACCTTGAGGAAGAACCAGACAATTGTGAACCAACCACCAAGCCAGCCTTCAGTAATACCAAGTCCTGGAGGTGCGTGATAACCACCAAGGAAGAGCGTTGTTGCTAGCGCTGAAACGGCGATGATATTTACATATTCAGCTAAGAAGAAGAGTGCGAACTTGAGTGATGAGTACTCGGTGTGGAAACCACCGACGAGTTCACCTTCTGCTTCTGCCAAGTCAAAAGGTGCACGGTTTGTTTCACCAACCATTGAGATTACGTAAATTACAAAAGATGGAAAGAGAACAATGACGTTCCAAATGCTTCCGTGCTGTGAATCAACAATATCTGACGTTGACATTGATCCCGCATAGATAAAGACAGCTACGAGCGAGAGCCCCATTGCAACTTCATAAGAAATTACCTGCGCACTTGAACGCAATCCACCTAGAAGTGGATATGTGGAACCAGAAGACCATCCTGCCAATACAACGCCGTACACACCGATTGAAGTCACGGCCAAGATATAGAGAACTCCCACTGGTAGATCAGTAAGTTGCATCGCTGTTTCGCGACCGAAGATATTGACGACGCCAGTCATCGGAATCACTGCAAAGGACATAAAACACATTGCGGCAGCGATAATTGGAGCTGCGATAAAGACGATTTTATCGGCGGCTGCAGGAATGATGTCTTCTTTGAGGGCTAGTTTTACGCCATCAGAGAGAGATTGCAGAAGACCAAAGGGACCAACTCGGTTTGGACCGGTACGTAATTGCATCTTGGCAAGCACGCGGCGCTCTGTCCATACAGCCATCAAGGTAGATACAACGCAGATTGCGAAGACTAATACCGCTTTAAGCGCTACCAACCATGCTGGATCTTGTCCAAGGAGCTCTGCTGTTGTCATGCTTTCACCACCGTAACGAGTTGACCATGGACAGCATTGAGATCTGTCAAAGGTTGTGAACCAAATGAATTACGCGGAAGCCAGACAGCATCATCATGAATATCCTCAACAAGAGCTGGAAGCGTAATCGCGCCAGTTGCATTGGAAACCCTTAGCAAGTCACCTGTTACAACACCGAGAGAAGCAGCGCGCTTTTCAGAAATCACAGCAACTGTTTGGCGGCGTGTGCCAGCCAAATTATCTTCACCGCGTTGCAATGTACCCATATCGAGCAAGCGACGCCATGAAGCGATGATTGCTTGATCGCCGCTTGGTGAAGCAGGATTAACTGGAGCCACCGGAGTAAATGGAACACGAGCGCCATCCCATTTGCCTAATTGAGAAATTTCGCGAGCGGTTGCTGAAACGGTTCCCAACATAATTGATGTACCCATCGCATCAGCTAAAGCTGAAAGAATGCGAACATCGCTGCGATTTAGTGATTCAGCAACAGCAGAATCAAAGGCACGTGGGCGTCCCTCCCAATTGAGGAAGCTTCCTGACTTCTCAGTTATTGCAGCAACTGGAAGAACTACATCGGCTACCTCTGTTACAGAAGATGGTGCAATCTCAAGTGAAACTACAAAAGACTTTTTAAGTGCAGCAATTGCATCGACGCTGTTGTACATATCGCGAAGATCTACACCACCGACAACAACCGCATCGAGTTCACCTGCCGCAAGGCTGGCAATGATTTGAGAAGTTGAGCGACCAGAATTCGTTGGAAGAGAATCGACTCCCCATGCTGCCGCGATATCTACCCGGGCCGCTGAATCTGCTACTGGGCGGCCACCTGGAAGTAATGTTCCGAGAGCACCCGCATCGAGAGCGCCACGCTCGCCGGCACGACGAGGAATCCACGCCAACTTTGCTCCAGTTTTATCTGCAAGAGCAACTGCGGCAGAAATCAATCCAGCCGATTCAGAGGCGCGCTCTCCCAGAAGAATTACAGATTTTGCCGTAAGTGCAATAGCTGCGACTGCGGCACCTTCTGCACCAGGTGCAACTCTGATGAATTCTGCGTTGAGCTTATCCATCGCAATAGATTGCTTCGTTGCAATAGATGTGACTTTTAGGTTGCGCTTTTTAACATTCTTGTTGAGACGCAAGAAAACAATTGGTGACTCTTCTTCTGGTTCAAAAGCAAGAAGCAGTGCATGGTCAGCTTTATCAATATCGCTGTAATTAACAGCAGATGTTGCCACGTGAGATGCCAAGAAGTTTCCTTCTTCATCACTTGTAATGCGAGCACGGAAATCAATATCGTTTGTGCTGAGTGCGATTCGTGCAAATTTCGAATATCCGTATGCATCTTCAACAGTTGCACGACCACCAACGAGAACAGCAGCACGTGCGCCCTTTAAACCAGCTGCTGCAGCAGCTAGAGCTTCAGGCCAAGAAGCTGCCACTAATTCTCCATCTGCATTGCGAACCAATGGTTGTGTAAGGCGATCTATGGCAGTGACATATTTAAATGCCCAACGGCCCTTATCGCAGTTCCACTCTTCGTTAACGGCAGCATCATCACCAGCAAGGCGGCGCAGTGTCTTGCCACGACGTACATCGGTACGCATATCGCAGCCAGATGCACAGTGCTCGCATGCTGATGGTGTTGAGACTAGATCAAATGGACGTGCGCGGAAACGGTAAGAAGCACCGGTCAGCGCACCGACAGGACAGATTTGAATTGTGTTGCCTGAGAAGTAAGAGTTGAATGGATCGTTCTCGTAGATTCCTACTTGCTGCAAAGCTCCACGATGATTAAGAGTGATAAATGGATCAGATGCGATTTCTTCGGAGAAGCGCGTGCAACGAGCGCAGAGCACACAGCGTTCGCGGTCTAGAAGAACCTGTGAAGAAATATTGATTGGCTTCTCGAATGTGCGCTTTGTGCCATCGAGTCGGCTCTCTGCATTGCCATTGCTCATTGCCTGATTCTGCAATGGGCACTCTCCACCCTTATCGCAGACTGGACAATCAAGTGGGTGGTTTCCAAGAAGAAGTTCCATCACACCACGTTGCGCCTTTTCAGCAACAGGCGAAGTGAGTTGTGTCTTCACAATCATATTTGGCTCTACCGGAATGGTGCATGAAGCCTGTGGCTTTGGAAAAGCACGACCGTTGATTTCAACATCAACGAGACATTGACGGCAAGCACCAACGGGAGAGAGAAGTGGGTGATCGCAGAAACGCGGAATTTGGATTCCGAGCTTTTCGGCGGCGCGAATAATTAGCGTGCCCTTAGGGACTGTTACTTCAAAGCCATCGATAACAACTGTAATCATTTCAACTTCAGTAATTTGCGGCGCGCTCTCTTGAGTTGTCATTAGCGAAGCACCTCCTCAAATAAAGTTGATTTTGCAGCATCAAAAGGACAGCCACCATTGGTGAGGTGAGAGATGTACTCATCGCGGAAATATTTGATTGAAGATGTGATTGGGCTTGTTGCGCCATCACCTAGGGCGCAGAATGAACGGCCCATAATGTTGTCGCAGAGATCGAGTAACTTCTGTAAATCAGCTTCAGTGCCTTTGCCATTTTCAAGATCACGAAGAATCTGTACCAACCACCAAGTGCCTTCGCGACATGGGGTGCACTTTCCGCAAGACTCGTGCTTGTAGAACTCAGTCCAACGAAGTACTGCGCGAACTACGCAGGTTGTCTCATCAAATATCTGGAGCGCCTTTGTGCCAAGCATCGAACCGGCCGCTGAAACACCTTCGTAATCCAGTGGGACATCAAGATGTTCGTCGGTAAAGAGTGGTGTTGAAGATCCACCTGGAGTCCAGAACTTTAACTTGTGTCCGTTGCGAACGCCACCAGCGAGTTCAAGAATCTGACGAAGAGTTATGCCAAGTGGTGCTTCAAATTGACCTGGGTTATTTACATGGCCAGAAAGTGAGTAGAGAGTTGCGCCTTTTGACTTCTCTGTACCCATTGATTGATACCACTCTGCGCCATTAGCGATAATTGCCGGTACTGAAGCGATTGACTCAACATTGTTGACCACTGTTGGGCGGGCATAGAGTCCAGCGATAGCAGGAAATGGCGGGCGAAGACGAGGTTGTCCGCGGAATCCTTCGAGTGAATCGAGAAGGGCTGTCTCTTCACCACAGATATATGCACCTGCTCCGATATGTAAGACAAGCTCTAAATCATTTCCGGTTCCGAAAATATTTTTGCCAAGGTATCCGGCTTTGTAAGCATCGGTGATTGCTTGGTTTACGCGACGCACAACATGGGTCACTTCACCGCGAATATAGATAAATGCATGCTTTGCACGAATTGCATATGCAGCGATGATGACACCTTCAACAAGTACATGTGGGTTTGCCATAAGAAGTGGCATATCTTTACAAGTACCTGGTTCTGATTCATCGGCGTTAACAACGAGGTAGTGATCTTTATTATCGCCTTGCGGAATAAATCCCCACTTCATTCCAGTAGGAAAGCCTGCTCCCCCGCGGCCACGAAGGCCTGAATCTTTAACCATCTGAATTACAGCATCAGGATCCATCGCAAGCGCTTTTGCCGCAGCGTTATATCCACCATGACGCTTATAGCCTTCGATGGTAAATGAATCTTTTTCATCCCAGTGAGCTGAGAGGACAGGAGTGAGTTGAGACATTACTTTCCTTCCTTTGAAAGCTTTAATCCAAGAAGGGTTGGTTCGCCTGCTTGTGTACCTTCATTAGCAAGTCCGTCATCAAGTCCAGCTAAAACTAAAGAAGCTTCCTTGAAAGTTACAAGTTTGCTTGGGCCACGTGTTGGTGCTGGAGGATTTCCAGCACGTGCACCATCAACTAAATCTTTTGCAGATGAGACGCTCTGATTGTCGTAGAACTCCCAGTTGGCCATAACAACTGGCGCATAATCACATGCTGCATTGCACTCGATATGTTCGAGTGAAACTTTGCCATCTGCTGTAACACCATCGTTTTCGATTCCGAGATGATCTTTAAGTGCCTCCATAATTACGTCGCCACCCATGATTGCGCAGAGCGTATTTGTGCAGACGCCAATGTGATATTCACCCACTGGCTTGCGCTTGTACTGGGTATAGAAAGTTGCGACTGCTGAGACCTCAGCAGTTTCAATCTCTAGAATCTCTGAGATTTTTTCAATCCCATCATTGGTGACATATCCAGAGATTGCTTGCACGTAGTGAAGTAGCGGCATGATTGCAGAACGTTTACGTGGATATCGAGCCACAATAGAATTCATTACATCAATGTTGAGATTCTGGTTTGTAGTTGTCATTATCGGTCAACTCCTCCCATAACAGGATCGATTGATGCAACGGCTCCGATGATGTCGGCAACCATTCCACCTTCGCTCATCGCGGATGTTGATTGAAGATTGTTAAAGGAAGGTTCACGGAAATGTGCGCGGTAGGGGCGAGTGCCTCCATCAGAGACGATGTGAGCAGCAAGTTCTCCGCGTGGTGATTCAACCGCTGCATAGACCTGACCTGCAGGGACTCGGAAGCCCTCGGTAACAAGTTTGAAGTGGTGAATAAGTGATTCCATAGATGTGCCCATGATTTCGCGGATGTGATCTAGAGAATTTCCGAGTCCATCTGCCCCAAGTGCTAACTGTGCCGGCCAAGCAATTTTCTTATCTGCCACCATAACTGGCTGGCCATGTGTTGCATCAAGCTTTGTAATTGCTTGTTCGATGATGCGAAGAGATTGCTCGAGCTCTGCCATGCGTATTAAGAATCGACCGTAAACATCACAAGTATCTGCAGTGATTACATCAAATTCATAATTCTCATAACCGCAATACGGTTGCATCTTACGAAGGTCCCAAGGTAATCCTGTTGAACGCAGAACCGGGCCTGTGATTCCAAGTGTTGTGCAACCTGCGAGATCGAGATATCCGATTCCTTCGGTGCGCTTCATCCAGATTGTGTTACCAACCAAGAGACGTTCATTATCTTTAAAGTTCTTACGAAGAGTTGTGACGAGTTCACGAAGGCGAACTGTCATTCCCTCAGGCAAATCTTGAGCCACACCACCAGGGCGCACATATGCCATATTCATACGAAGACCTGTAATCGCTTCGAAAGTATCGAGAACAAGTTCGCGTTCGCGGAAGGCAAAGAACATTGGACCCATTGCACCAAGTTCGAGGGCACCAGTACCGAGCGCGACCATATGAGATGAGATGCGATTGAGCTCCATCATGAGTACGCGAATTATTGATGCGCGCTCAGGAACCTGGTCTGTAATTCCCAACAATTTTTCTACTGCAAGGCAGTAAGCGGTCTCATTAAAGACTGGTGCTAAATAATCCATACGTGTTGCAAATGTTGTCCCTTGTGTCCAGCTGCGGTACTCCATATTTTTTTCAATACCGGTGTGTAGGTATCCGATTCCGGGGCGAACTTCAGTAACAGTCTCACCTTCGAGCTCTAGAACTAAGCGAAGTACACCGTGCGTTGATGGATGTTGTGGACCCATATTCACGATGATGCGCTCTTCTTTCGCCTCACCGATTTCTGAGACGAGTGAATCCCAGTCGCCACCGGTTACCGAATAGACAGTGCCTTCAGTGGTCTCACGTGAAGATGCATATGGATCGAAGGTAGTGCTCTTCTCGCTCACTTGTATGACCTCCGATTTGATGGAGCAGGTGTTGTTGCACCTTTGTATTCAACTGCGATTCCACCGAGTGGATAATCTTTTCTTTGCGGATGACCATCCCAATCATCGGGCATCAAAATTCGAGTAAGTCCAGGATGACCATCAAAGACGATGCCGAACATGTCAAAAGTTTCACGTTCGTGCCAATTGTTTCCGCCCCATACTTCAACGAGTGATGGGATGTGTGCATCGAGTTCAGATGTTGCAACTTCAAGGCGAATGCGTTGGTTCTTTGTCATTGAAAGGAGCGGGTAGACGGCTACGAGTTCAGCGCCCTTGCGATCTGGATAGTGAACACCAGAGACACCCATGCACTGTTCGAAGAGCAACTTATCGCGAAGAATTTGTGCGACTTCTACGAGACGTTCTTTCTTGATATGCAAAGTGAGTTCACCACGATCAACAACGACCTTGGTGATTGCATCAGAAAAATCTGGGTATGCGCGCTCAAGATCATCAGCAAGTTGGTCAAAGTAGCCACCATATGGACGTTCTGTTGACCCAGGATTTACTGAGGCATGGACTAAGCCACCGTAGCCAGATGTATCTCCAGTACCTGCGGCGCCGAACATTCCTTGTTGTTCAGACATTAGGCGCGCAACCCTTCATGAGGAAGGTTTCCTAGTTGAATAGTTGGCTTTGCATTCATGGCAGCAAGTTCGACTTCTCTAATAATTGCTTCGCGGTTTGGACCAAGTTTTGTATCTGAAATCTGTTGGTGGAGCTTGATAATTGCATCCATAAGTTGTTCTGGACGTGGTGGACATCCTGGAAGATAAATATCTACAGGGACAACGTGATCAACGCCCTGAACGATTGCGTAGTTATTAAACATTCCACCAGATGATGAACATGCGCCCATTGCGATAACCCATTTAGGTGCTGTCATTTGATCGTAGATCTGTCGAAGAACTGGCGCCATCTTCTGTGAAACTCGACCAGCAACAATCATGAGATCTGCCTGACGTGGTGATGCGCTAAAGCGTTCCATTCCAAAACGAGAAATATCATGCTTCGGCGCTGAACCAAGTGCCATCATCTCAATCGCGCAACATGCGAGTCCAAATGTTGCGGGCCAGAGTGAACTCTTGCGCATATAACCAGCAAGGCCTTCGACTGTAGAAAGTAGAACGCCGCTCGGTAATTTATCTTCTATGCCCACGAATTAATCCCATTCCAATCCGCCACGTCGCCAGACGTAAGCAAAGGCAACGAAGACCGTTGCAATAAAAATTCCCATTTCAACCAATCCAAATAAACCGAGTTGATCAAAGGCGACAGCCCATGGATAAAGGAAGACGATTTCAATATCAAAGACAATGAAGAGCATTGCGGTAAGAAAGTACTTAACTGGAAAACGTCCACCTTCGAGGGCTTGCGGTGATGGTTCGATTCCGCATTCATAGGCCTCTTGCTTCGCGCGGTTATATCGCTTTGGTCCGGTAACGGCTGCGATTCCGACAGAGAAGGCGGCAAAGCCAAAGCCAATAGCAAAGAGAATAATTATTGGCAGATATGGATTAGCGCTCACGGTGCGTAAGTCTAGGCGTTAACCCCAGTAGGCAAAATCGGAACACTGTAAGGCACGTCACCTATGCAGAGTGCTAGCTCTTTGTTGCGCTGTGGATAGCGACTATTCCGCCCGTCAGATTTGTGACCTCAACATCGCTCCATCCGGAAGCCTCTATGATTTCAGCGAGCGCCGCTTGATCGGGCCAGGCCTTGATCGATTCTGCGAGATAGATATAGGCATCTGGGTTTGATGAGCTCTTTCGAGCTACCCAGGGTAGGGCGCTCATGAGGTAATTGGTATAAATGGTGCGAAATGGACCAAAAGTTGGGGCTGAGAATTCAACAACAACGAGGCGACCGCCTGGGCGGACTACGCGCAGCGCCTCCGTGAGCGCCTTCGCGGTGTTATGGGTATTTCGCAGACCAAAGGAGATTGTGTAGAGATCAAAGGAGTTATCCTCAAAAGGCAGATCGAGGGCATCGGCCCATTGGAAATTAAGGTATGGGCGCTGCTTTCGACCGGCATCAAGCATCCCATGGGAGAAATCTGCTGAAATCACTGTTGCGCCTGCTTTTGCCAGAGGATCAGAGCTGGCTCCGGGACCAGCCGCCATATCGAGAATCTCCATGCCAGGGCGGGGAGCGATAGCGGCAGTGACTCGTTTGCGCCAGCGTTTGGTCTGACCCAGGCTCAAAAGGTCGTTGACCATGTCATAGCGACGGGCAACTCCATCGAACATCGCAGCAACTTCTGCCGGATTTTTATCAAGCTTCGCCCTAAATCCGCGCTTGCCCGGCTTTGAACTGCTCTCTGATGACATGCGCATATTCTCTCTGAGAGTAGGCTCCGACCACAACTTATAACCAGAATCTAATTAGAGCTAAGGAGTGAGGTGCCCAAATGTCTACCTCTATATCTACTGCAACGCTGAGAGCTGCCTTTCTCCCAAAGAGCACAGTGATTACTCATGCCCTCTTCATCCTTGGTGGCACCGCATTTATTGGCGCAATGGCTCAAATTGCGATCCCTGTTCCTGGTTCACCGGTTCCCGTTACTGGCCAAACTCTTGCAGTCTTGCTCGTCGGAACAACATATGGGGCGCGTTTAGCGCTCGCGACATTTGCTACTTATCTTCTTGCCGCAATTGCAGGAGCGCCCCTCTTTGCTCCCTCTGCGACATCGCCAAACCACGGCATCGAACGTTTATTAAGTGCAACTGGTGGATATCTTGTTGGAATGTTAGTTGCAGCTTTTCTTTTAGGATTTCTTGCAGAACGTCGCGCAGATCAGAAGTTTAAGACATCATTTCCTGCGCTAATCCTAGGAGATGCAGTTATTTTCACCTTTGGACTTCTCTGGTTGAACTATTCACTCGATCTATCTTGGTCTGCAACAATCTCAGCTGGATTAACTCCATTTATCTTCGGTGAAGCATTAAAGATTGCAATTGTTGCCACATCTCTTCCACTCATTTGGCGAAAGATCGCTCACACGATTAACAAATAAATATGGCTTTGATACCTGTTACGACCAATCGCATTGGTTCTCACCTGCCGCTGCTCGATTTATTGCCCGATGAAGATCAGTTTTCTTGGGTGCGTGGTAGCGAAGGTCTTGTGGGATGGGGTGAATACGCATCAATCAGAGTCTCTGGAAAAAATCGTTTTGAAGAAGTTCGCACCTGGTGGCATAAACACCTAGAGACTTTTTCAATCGCGGACTCGGTACACGGCAGCGGAACAGGACCAGTTCTCTTTACCTCTTTTAGCTTCGATCGTAATGAAGAGTCATTTGCTTTCATTCCTAAAGTTATTGTCGGTAAAAAGGGTGATAAATCGTGGATTACTTGGATAGGTGCTGGGCCGCAGCCAACTCTCGCTGAAGCACCGTTAGCACTTACTTCACAGGAATTTTTGTGGAGCGCGGGAACGTTATCTGAAGCAGAGTGGAAGAAACGTGTTGGTCAAGCGATCGAAAAAATTGAGAGCGGTTCTGTCGAAAAAGTAGTCCTTGCACGCGACTTAATTGCAACTGCTCATACAGATATCGATGCTCGCCCAATCCTTCGTTCATTAGCAGAGAACTATCCAGCAACATGGGTCTTCTCTGTTGCTGGCCTTATTGGCGCTACCCCAGAGTTACTCTTGCGGCTCTCTCGCGGAATGGTTACATCGCGCGTTCTTGCAGGCACGATTCCAAAGACAGGTGATGATTCAAAAGATTTGGCACTTGCCGGTTCTCTTGCTCGCTCTTCAAAAGATCTAGAAGAACATGAATTTGCAGTACGTTCGGTGGCAGATGCTCTTGAGCCATTCTGTTCATCGACTAACGTTCCGGATGCACCATTTGTTTTGCACTTAGCAAATGTGATGCACCTAGCTACTGATGTCACCGGTGCTCTCATTGAAAGTAAGAAAGATATTGACGTATTCTCATTACTTAAGAGTCTTCATCCGTCGGCCGCTGTCTGCGGTACACCCCGCAATAAAGCTTTTGATGTGATCGACGAAATTGAGGGGATGAACCGTGGTCGTTATGCGGGGCCTGTTGGTTGGGTTGATGCGCGCGGCGATGGAGAATTAGGAATCGCTCTGCGATCAGGTCAAATAGATAAGAACCAGATTCGCATTTTTGCTGGATGTGGAATTGTTTCTGGTTCGGATCCTGATGTTGAAGTTGCTGAGAGCCTAGCCAAATTTGCAGCTATGCAATCAGCGCTAAATTGAATCAATCGATTTAAAGATTACCGCTAGATTCTCTGCATTACTTTCTCGGGTCGGAACTTCAATTACGGCTAGAGAGATTCCGTTTACTGGCTTTGCCAGCTCAGCCTGAAGTTCGCTCTGCTTAGTTATGCGACATGTTTCGAGCCCAAAAGCTGCGGCAATCTTCACTAAATCAAGGTGATGTGGGGTGCCAAAAACTTCTTCAAAACCTGCAACACCACGGTGGCTAAGCGTTGAGAAAATGCCACCGCCGTTGTTATCTACTACAAAAATCTTTAGGTTGATTTTTTCGCCATGAATCAAGCCAGTGAGATCGTGCAAAAAGGAAAGGTCGCCCAACACTGCATAGGTATTTGAACGTTGTGAGGCGATGCCAAGTGCTGTCGAGATGTTTCCGTCAATTCCGGCAAGTCCACGATTGGCAAAAGTTTCTACGCCCGTGCGTGGATTCGCAAAACCTTCTATATCTCGGATTGGCCTAGAAGAAGAGATAAAGAGGGTTGCACTAGCTGGAAGATTTTTGGCAATTTCTCGAGCAATCAACTGTTCTGACCAAACTTTTAAATCTGCAATCATTTTTGCAGTTCGCTCACCATATTTTTCCCATCGTGCAAAATACTCAGTATCGACAGAGGGAGATTCACAGATAGGCATACTGGTAAATTTCTGATTGGCGCTTCTATCTGAATCAACGGTGAGAATACGTGGATCGATAACGACAGATTTACGAGCCATCGAGATAATTCGATTAATGGGGCGTGAAAGCGTTGTTCTTCCAATAACAACCACGGTATCTGGTGCCAACTCATCGGTGATTGATTGTGAAGTGAGAAAGATACTCGCATGAGGAATCGCCCCAGGGAAAGAGAGTGGATCTTCAGCAATAACTGGCCATCCTAATTTTGCAGCAAAGTCATTCACTTCATTGACTGAAAACCCTGCCCGATCATGGCCAATAACGAGAGCACCTCTCGTTGATTTGGTATAGAAAGTTCCAGCACTTTTCTCGCTCAATTGCGGTGGCTCTCGCTTCTTAACTGCAGATAACCAATCACTATCATCATCAGGAGATAAGGGTTCTGCAAATTGGATATTGAGATGCACTGGACCGGTTCGTAGCGAATTAAATGGAAGCTCCATGGGATAGGCAGCTCCAGAAATATCCGCGAAATAGCGAACAGCTTTGCCGAAGATTCGAGCCTGCTCAGTTGTCTGATTTGAGCCAGTGCGTCGCAAATTCGCTGGGCGATCTGCAGTTATTACCAGCAAAGGCTGATTTGAATGAGAAGCCTCGAGGATTGCAGGATGGTAGTTAGCTACTGCGGTTCCACTCGTACAGATAATAGGTACCGGTCTTTTACTCGCCTTTGCAACCCCTAAAGCAAAGAACGCTGCAGTTCTTTCATCAATACGCGTATGTAATGTAATCAGATTTCTCTCTGCTGCTTGAAAAAATGCTAAAGAAAGTGGGGCGTTGCGCGAACCAGGTGAAATCACGACATCAGTGATACCCGCCTCTAAAATTTGCCGAACGATAGTTCGGGCGAGAGTGGTAGATGTATTCAATTTAACAACTCCGCACATCGCATGACGCGATTCTGCCACCATTCATAGCGTTCTGGTGCCACATCAAAACCATCAAAATAGTAATCAGAGTCGCTAAAGGCGGATAAGGAGATTGCTCCATTATCGATTGAGTTTTGGGCAAGATCACGAGTAAAGAGCGCGCCGGTAGCGAGTCCACAATCAAAAGAAAGGGTCTCAATTGAAGCAGCGAGTTCTAGGCCATATCTAATGCCAACTGCGCTCTCTAGCGCACTAGAAACAACTACAGGCAGATTGTGATGATTTGCGATTTCCAGCGAACGAGTGATTCCACCAAGTGGTTGAACTTTAAGCATCAGGATATCGGCAGCGCCTTCAAGATTGATTGAGAAAGGATCTTCGGCTTTGCGAATAATCTCATCTACTACAATCTTTAAAGGGATTCGAATTTTACTTTTGAGTTCTCGGAGCTCGTCGAGAGTTGCACAAGGTTGTTCAACATACTCAAACGGACCTACTTCTTCGTAGAACGCATAGAGGTTGGTTAGCGCCTCGTCCACGCTCCATAATCCATTTACATCAATACGAATATTGATTTTGCGACCAAGCGAACGAATTCTTGTTAGGCGCGCAATATCTTCGCTGAGGTTCTCGCCAACCTTTACTTTGAAGGTTTTAACTCCCGCATAAGTTGCCACAAGTTCATCAATGGTCTTCTTATCGTTAGTGGCTGGAATTGTGCCATTGACTGGGATATCGCTTCTAAATCGTTTTGGGCGAGGAGTTGTTGCAGCTTCAATGGCCGCGGCAAGCCAGCGCGCAGATTCGTTATCGTCATATTCAAGAAATGGTGAGAACTCAGCCCAACCTTGATCGCCTTTAAAAAGAGCAACTTCGCGCACTGTGATTCCGCGAAATTCAGTCTTCATCGGTAGCGCAATTACACGCATTGATGAGACTAACTCATTAATAATTACTTGATTAGACACAATTACGGACGCTTTGGGAATTTTCCAAAATCTGGCTTGCGCTTCTCTTTATAAGCATCTCGACCTTCTTGACCTTCTTCGCTTAAGTAAAAGAGCAGAGTTGCATCTCCAGCAAGCTGCTGGATTCCAGCTAATCCATCGTCAGCTGCATTCATGCTTGCCTTCAGAAGGCGTAGCGCCATCGGTGAGTTTTGCAACATTTCACGGCACCAAGAAACAGTCTCGGCTTCAAGTTCTGCCAATGGAACAACGGTGTTTACTAATCCCATATCAAGTGCTTCTTGTGCATCGTATTGCCGCGTCATAAACCAGATTTCTCGCGCCTTTTTTTGTCCAACGTTGCGGGCTAACAATCCAGAACCATATCCACCATCGAATGATCCAACCATCGGTCCGGTCTGGCCAAACTTGGCATTATCAGCAGCGATAGAAAGATCGCATACGACATGTAATACATGTCCCCCACCAATTGCCCATCCGGCAATCATTGCAACGACAGGTTTTGGTGTGCGTCGAATCTGTACTTGAAGATCCAAAACATTGAGTCGACCTAATCCCTTTTTTGCTAATGAATCATCGCCGAGATATCCATCATCGCCGCGCACACTAATATCTCCACCAGAGCAGAAAGCTTCATTACCTTCACCGGTTAAGATAATCACGCCAACCTCTGAATCATCGCGCGCTAAATCAAAGGCATCTTTAAGTTCAATAATTGTCTGTGGTCGAAAAGCGTTGCGCACCTCTGGGCGATTTATTGTTATCTTCGCCATTCCATCGGCTACCTCGTATTTGATATCGGTAAAGGCAGATCCCTTTGAGACCCAAGCAGGGATGCTTCGGTCGCCAAAATCACGCTTAATAGGCTTGCTCACGATTCCTCCATTTTCGACTACGGGCGATAGCCTACGCGGGCAATGGAGCAAAGTTCACATCAAAGAGAGGTTCGCCTAGTTGATCCCGCATGGTCGCTAAGCGAATTAATGGCGCGCCTGGCAAAAGCCTTGTCATCCGATGGCCCTGCTTTCGCACTCGCCTCGGTTAGTACCGATTCTGTACTTGCGCGAATATCCCTGGTGGTGAAAACGACCGGTAGTTCAGGAAAAATTAAAGAGGTGGGGCTTACTGCTTCATCTCTCCTGGCATCAGCGAAAGCTTCAAATAACTATCTTGACGCAAAGATTGGTGACCGGTGGTCGCTGCTTCTGCCACTCAATCACATTGCCGGAATAAATGTACTCATCCGCTCTCTTGAGCTCGGAACAATCCCATTGGACTTTAGAAATATTCGAACTGATACCGAGACCAAATACACTAGCGCTGATTTCTCTGCAATTGTTCCCACTCAATTATTTAGAGCCCTCAACGGAGATGCAGAATTACTAGAACATTTGCGTGGATGTCGGGCTGTACTAGTAGGCGGTGCAAGACTCTCAAGAGAGCAGCGCAATCGAGCCGTTAATGATGGAATCAACATCGTAGAAACTTATGGTTCGACGGAGACCACTGGTGGATGTATTTATGACGGTAAACCTCTTGAAGGCGTTGAGATCACAGTGAATGAAGATAATTTGCTTAGAATTAAGGGCGCGGTCTTAGCGCATTCGTATCTCAATATTGCCGAGCCGCTAGTAGATGAAAACGGGTGGTATACGACATCGGATCTTGCGCATTTTGAAGCTGAGAAGATTGTTATTGATGGAAGAAATGATGACATATTTATAAGTGGGGGCGAGAACATCTCGCTCTCTTCAGTTGAAACAATAATCTCAGAAAAATTTCCAGCTCTTGAATTTGCAATTGTTACCGTTCCTGAAGCGCAATGGGGGCAGGCACTTTGCTGTGCAATAGTTAGCGCAGACTCATCCCTCCATGCTGGTATCGAAAGAGAAATTCAAGAGTCCCTTACTCTCGCAATTGGAGAGGAAGCCAAAGTCAAGCATTTCCTCTATCTAGAAGATTTACCACTCCTCGGTATCGGTAAGGTAGATCGCAGTGTGCTGCAGAGTTTGATGGGTAGATTAATCTCATGAACATTTGGATTGCTGGAGCCCGCCCGCGCACACTTCCTGCAGCTATCGCTCCTGTCTTGGTTGCAACCGCACTTGCTGGAAGTGATTCAAAGGTTATCCCTGCACTTCTCGCTCTAACAGTAAGCCTGGCACTGCAAATCGGCGTTAACTATGCAAATGATTACTCTGATGGAATTCGCGGCACCGATGACAATCGAGTTGGTCCTCTTCGAATAACCGCATCTGGTCTCACATCAGCGCGGTCGGTAAGAAATGCAGCTTTCATTTCATTTGGCGTTGCTGCAGTAGCAGGTCTACTTCTTGCCGTGATGACTTCGTGGTGGCTGATAGCAGTTGGAGCGGCGGCTATAGCTGCTGCTTGGGGATATACCGGAGGTAAGAATCCTTATGGCTATCTAGGTCTTGGGGAAATCTTTGTTTTCATTTTCTTCGGGCTGGTTGCCACAATGGGCTCTTACTACGTTCAAGTAGAGGAGTTGACGCTGAATTCATTCCTTGTCGCGGTTCCAATGGGTTCGCTATCGTGTTCGATTTTAGTTATTAACAATATTCGCGATCGTGCCCTCGATGCTCTCGCCGGTAAGAAAACTCTAGCTGTTCGCGTCGGAGATAAAGTCGCTCGACTTGGCTTTCTATTCCTTACCGTTCTAGCTTTCATTACTCCGCTTGCGCTGGGAAGTCGTTGGATTTTCCTGACATTCTTAGCTGCTCCTTTTGCTGCCATTGTGGTGCGCGGGGTGCTTGGCGGTGCTAGCGGTAGAGATTTAATCCCGCTCTTAGGGAAGACTGGGCAGCTTCAGCTTCAGTACTCCTTACTGTTGGCAATCGCACTAGAATTGAGCCATGGCTAAATATCTAGCGCTTCTCTCAGCAGCGGTCTCCCTCTTTGCCTTTATTGATTGTGCAATGCGCGATGAAGCCGCAATTAAGAAGTTGCCAAAGTGGGCCTGGCTTTTAATTATCTTCTTCCTCGGAATTTTCGGATCTGTTTTTTACCTTTTTGCTGGACGCAACGGAAAATTTCAAAGGTCAAGCCTCAACAAAAAACCGAAGAAGCCGCGCATCTTGCCACCAGATGATGATCCAGATTTCTTAAATAAACTTTAAACTCTTAAAGTCCGGAGTAAGTATGTTTGCCTGTTCCCCAAATATTGATGTAAACGTAATTAAATAAGAAGGTAGAGCCAGCAAAGATACAGAGCCAGGCAGCTCTCTTGCCACGCCAACCAACTGTTACGCGAGCATGTAGGTAAGCCGCATATGCAACCCAAGTAATAAATGCCCAGGTCTCTTTTGGATCCCAACCCCAATAACGGCCCCAGGCTGCCTCCGCCCAGATTGCGCCGGCAATAACTGAGAATGTCCAAAGCGGAAAGACAAATGCAACAAGTCGATATGAAAGTTGATCCAACACATCAAGTGTAGGAACACGAAATGCCCACCCTGGTCGCCCACCTTTTGATTCAGCGTTTTCTAGATAGAGATATGCGCCAGCTACAACATTTGCCAGTAAAAAGATTCCACCAGAAATAATTGCGGCAACAACGTGAATAACAAGCCAGGTCGATTTAAGCGCTGGCACAAGTGGTGCGCTATCGCGATAGAGCAAAGTAATTGCTGTACCGAGAGTTAGCAGTACAGAGAAAGAGATGAATAAACCGAGCCAGCGGAGATCATATTTTCGAAGAGCTACTAGGTAAGCCGCTACAAAAGTAAGTGCTCCTGTTATTGAAAACTCGTACATGTTTCCCCAAGGAACATGGCCATTCGACAAGCCACGTGCAATAACTCCAAAGGCAAGCGCAACTGTCGCCAACACCATAAGGACTGTTGCAACGCGCGCAGCTTTTTCAGTTCTGCCGTAATCCAAGGTTTTTGTAAGGAGAGTTCCTTCGGTTGTATCCGCATTCTTGGGAGCACGGACTGCAAACGCTGTCTCAAAGGCATGGGCCAGAAAAGAAAGTGCGAAAATCGCCATCGCTACATAAATCGAATAGTTAGATATATAAGCCCATGATTTATCCATTAAGCGTTCCCTTTCAGATGAGCCACGAGTTCTGCGATTTCTTTCTCTAATCCAGGTGCATTGTTCTTTGATAGCGCTGCAACTTCAACTTGAGTTCCATTTATGCGGACCCAGATGCGTCTTCTACGGCCGTAGAGTGAAAAAATAAGTCCGAGGATGGCTGCAATTCCACCAAAGAGCGCATAACTTTTGCCGGGATCATCGACAATCTGCAAATTTACCCATGGAATAATCTTCTCTAACGTAATAGTGCCACCTGGATATTGGAAAGTCTCTCCGACCGAAAGTGAACCAAGTCCAAGATTCGTCATCTCTGTTGTATCAATACGGTAGACCGATTGTGGAACACCTGAATCAAGTCCTAAATCACCGCTCCACACTGAGAAGAGCATTTTGGGGCGAAGTAGCTCGGGGTAGACCGAAATACCACCATCGCTTTCACTGCGCTGATAGGTAGGAAGAAGAGATGCTACAAATCCCACCTGCGGATTGGCATCAGGAACTTTGATGGATCCAATCGAACGAAGATTTCCATCTTGCGGTAAGAAAGTCACCGGACCTTGAAAGACAACCGAACCCGTTGAATCCCTGACGGTGACAATGGGCGCATAACCATTTGCCTGGAGATAGACGCGGGTATCTCCAAAGGTAAGTGGTTTATTGACTTTAACTAACTGCTCTCTTACTTGATCTTCATCAGTGGTTGTAACGTTCATTGAATAATCTGTTGCTGCATTGGTTTTCGGATTATAAGTAGCCACAAAATCATTGACTTCGATAACAAATGGAGATGCATTCAAATCATTCGTGAGCTTGCCAAGAGCGAGTGAATCATAACTGGTCGGAACGTTGATAAATCTTTCGCCAACATTGACGATTGCTTCTCCACGCATGCCAAAAAGTGAGCCAAAGCCAACACCGATTAAAATCAAAATCAGCGAGAGATGGAAAAATAAGTTTCCAGTCTCGCGTAAATATCCTTTTTCAGCAGAGATATCTTGCATACCTTGACGAATGCGAAAGCGCTTCTTCTTAAACCATCTGGTCGCTTCAGCAAGTTCGGTGCCGTTTCCTTCAAATATCTGGTGTTGTTCTAAACGATTGAGATTTCGCGGCGTTGCAGGAGGCTCTGCTCGCATTGCTCGAAAATGTTCGACTGTACGGGGTAATACGCAGCCAATAAGCGAGATGAAGAGCAAGATATAGATGGCGCTAAACCACGAAGAGCCATAAACATCAAAGAGCGAAAAGCGGTCATACCATTGCGCTCTTGTTGGGTGAGCTGCAAAGAAATCACGGACTGCAATGGGGTTGGATATTCGCTGCGGAATAAGAGAGCCCGGAATGGCAGCTATTCCCATCATCATTAAGAGAATCAAGGCGGTACGCATACTTGTGAGCTGGCGCCAGATGTAGCGCAGAAGAGATAGAAAACCTAGTTCTGGAAGCTCGGTCTGTGTCATCAGATCACCGGCACAAAGTCAGAGATAAGGGAGCGCAGTGAAATCATTAGATCTCCCCAAATGCCAGTCAACTGCATAAGGCCAATAATAATGAGAAGTACTCCTCCAGCTTTGCTGATTACTGAACCTTGGCGCATGAGATAAGAACGTAGTCGTTTGCTCTTGTCGAGATAGAGACCCGAAAGAATGAAAGGAACACCAAGGCCCAAGCTGTAAGCCACAGATAGAAGCGCCCCACGCGTTGCACTTGATTCAGTAAATGCCAAAGTCTGCACGGTTGCTAATCCAGGTCCAATACATGGCGTCCAACTTAAACCGAAGAGAAATCCAAGAAGAGGTGCACCAGCTATTCCTCCCGTTGTTGAAATCTTTGGCCTAATCGTTGGTGCGAAAGGAAATAAACCTAGAAAGAGAGCGCCCATCAAAATCGTTAAGAAACCTAGGATTCTTGTAAGGATCTCTTCTTTGCCAAGTATTTGACTACCGAGCCCGCCAAAGGCCAATCCAAATGAAGTGAAGACAAAAGTAAAGCCCAATACAAAGAGAGTCGAGCCTAAAAGAACCCGCCCTTTAGAGGCAGAGAAGCCGGTTGCATATGCAATGTAGCCAGGAACTAACGGAAGCACACATGGCGAAAGAAATGAGAGGAGACCAACAATAAGTGCGACTGGTATCGCGACGATAAGAGTGCCGCTAAAGAGTTGTTCTACAACAAAATCTCTCATTCGCTCTTCACCTTATCTAAGAGCTCTGAGAGAGAAGCTATCGTGACAATTCCAGAGATTCTTCCTGCAACCATTCCTTTTTTATCAATCACAACAGTCGTCGGAATTGCATTTGCGGGAAGTGACTTACTAAATCCAATCAAAACTGAGTCATCAATTAGTGTTGGGTAAGGGGAATTGCGCTTACGTATAAAGGCTTCTGCGTTAACTAAATTATCACGAGTCAAGATTCCTACGAAGTTTACCTCTGGATAGATTTGCGTTAACGCTGCCAAAGTTGGTTCTTCAGCGCGACATGGAGAACACCATGAGGCCCAAACATTGACGACAGCTATCTCATTACTGGGCAATTGATATGAGGTTCCGAGTAGCGTCATTCCGCCAAGTTTTGGCGCAGCAATTCGATCAGAAGGTGCTACATATGTTGTCGCGCCATCGCCCGCCACAAAGTTTTCAGCTGCGTTAGTCGATCCCCCACCGCCACAAGCAGTCAAGGTTGTCAGAGAAATCACTAGTGCTGAGAACACAGGGAAGAAGCGGCGCATGATTAAAAGATTTATTTCTTAGGTAAGAGATGTCGTGCGGGCTCAGAGTAAGAAGTGCCTGAAATCAATCCTTCATCATCAAAATGCACACTTGTCACCGAAGCTAATGTGCATTCGCGTTTACGTGGATCGTGTATGAGGCGACGATTTTCAATTGCGCTTCGCAAAATCCAAATCGGCAGTTGGTGCGAGACAACAATTGCATCTTTATCACCAGCAGCATTCTTTGCTGCAAAAACCGCGGCTAGCATTCGGTTGATCTGTTCTTCGTAAGGTTCACCCCACGAAGGTTTCCAGGGATTGTAGAGATGCCTCCACGCAGATGGATGGCGCAGAACCCCGTCACCGATTCCAAATGGCTTTCCCTCAAAAATATTAGCGGCTTCAATTAATCTCTCATCGGTATGTATTTCGATGGAATGTGCCTTTGCAATTGGTGCTGCAGTCTCTTGTGCTCGTTGCAGAGGCGAGACATGAAGGGCGCCAAGATTAATTGATTTTGACCAATCTCCTAAAGCCTCTGCCATCTCTTGCCCGCGTTGAGATAATCGCCATCCTGGTTGACGGCCATAAAGAATCTTCTGCGGGTTTTCGACTTCGCCGTGGCGCAGTACATGGACTGTTGAACTCATGGGGCAATCATAAAGCGAGAATGTAACAACCATAAGGCGAGAATTGACCTGCCAATGACTAAGGTTGTGACATGGCGCTCATCCCCAACCGTGCAGCCTTCTTTGATGTTGATAACACCCTGGTTCGGGGATCAACTCTCTATTTTCTCGGGCGCGGCATGTATCAACGGGGCTTCTTTACCAAGGCAGATATTTCACGATTTGTTGTAGCTAATCTCCGCTTCCGAATGACAGGTGTTGAGAAGCAAGACGTCATTGAACGTTATCAAAAAGCTGCAACGGATTTTGTTGGCGGCCATAAAGTAGAGGACATTCTCAAACTTGGTGAAGAAATCTATGATGAGTATGTTTCACCAAAACTTTGGCAAGGAACTTACAAAATCGCACATGAGCATCTCAATAAAGGTGAAGATGTTTGGCTCGTAACAGCTGCTCCACAAGATATGGCAAATATCATCGCGCAACGTCTTGGATTTACCGGAGCGCTCGGGAGCAAAGTAATTGTGCGGGATGGAATCTATACTGGAGAACTTGATGGAAAAATCCTGCATGGCGGTGAGAAAGCTGCCGCAATTACAACTCTTGCACATGAGCGCGGGTATTACTTGCCAGAGTGTTTTTCATACTCAGATAGCCACAACGATCTCCCTTTATTGAATGCGGTAGGAAATCCTTCTGCAATTAATCCTGATGCAATTCTTAGAATTAAAGCTCTTGCCGAGGGATGGCCGATCCATGACTTCCGTCGCGTCCGTGTGCTTAATCAAATTTTGGGACCAGCGGTCAGCAGGTTGGCGGCAATGATGGCCTGGCTGATGCCACGCAAGCGCAGATAAGCAAATTCGACCAAGGGTGCTCAACCCCGCTAATGTTGGCAGGTTATGGAAATTCGATCATTTGCCGAATACCTGCGTTCACTCGATGATTTATCGCTGACCGCTCTCTTTCAGACGCGCCCCGAACTTATCTCGCCGGTTCCAGCAGATATCGCCAACTTGGCGCTGCGCGCATCTTCGATTCCAAGTTTGGTTAGAGCAGTTGACTCACTTAATAAATGGCAGCTACAACTTTTAGAAGCTGCTGCTGTTCTGAATGAACCGTTCACTGAGAAAGAACTTCTGGCAGTTACTGATAAAAGTGCAAAATTTGCATTACCAGCACTCATTGAACGCGCATTGGTTTATGAAGGAGGAGATGGATTCCGTCTTCCCGGAAATCTCCGCGAAGTTTTAGGAACCGAAATTGCAGGCCTTGGTCCAATCTCGCAGAAAAAATTGAATCTTAAGGAGCTTGCAGAAGCACCAGATGCATCGAAGAAGGTACTTGATGCAATGGTCTGGGGTCCACCTCGTGGATCGGTCGCAGATGTAAGGAAACCAAATCCTGGTCTCGCTTGGTTACTCGAACGAGGTTTTATCTCGCCCGTAAGTCAGCAGAGCGTTGTGCTCCATCGCGAAGTTGCTATCGCACTACGTGGAAAGAAAATTCATAAAGAGCTAGAGATTACACCTCCAGAAATAACTGGAAAAGAAGTTAAAGCTAAGGCAATTCAAGCAACAGCAATTTCAAATATCACAACGTTCTTACGTTGGAGCGAAGAGGTACTTAACTTCTGGGCGTTACAACCTCCAACTGCACTCAAGGCAGGTGGTGTAGGAGTTCGCGATTTGCGTGATCTTGCATTGCACCTTGGTCTCAGTGAAGAGTGCACCGCATTTGTAATTGAGGTAAATTACCTTGCCGGCTTGCTTACGATTGATCCCGATGATCGCATATTGCCAACCCATCAATTCGATCTCTGGCTCAGTTATTCGGCCTCCCGAAAGTGGGAAATGCTCGTTTCACCATGGTTAATCACTTCTCGTTTGAGTGGTTTGGTAAATCGCGATGGCAGTAAGAGCGTTACTCCAATGGGCCCAGAGCTAGATAGAAGTAGCGCCGCATCTATTAGAACTCTGGTACTCGACATCCTGCAAGAGAATCAAGAAATAACTCCTGATCTTCAATCTCTCATTGCTCATGCACAGTGGCAAAGACCTTATCGACGTACAGGTGGAATCCCAGCTGAATATATTGAGTGGGTTGCCCGAGAAGCAGAGTGGCTAGGCCTTACAGGACAAGGTTCCCTATCTTCATACGGAATGGCACTCCTTACCGGTGCTGACCTCGATCAAGTAGATTCTGACTTACCAAAGCCAGTTGATCACATACTTATTCAATCTGACAACACAGCGATTGCTCCTGGGCCACTCGAACATGAGGTAGCGCAAGAGCTAGATCTGATTGCAGATATTGAATCACGGGGGGCTGCCACCGTTTTCCGTTTCACCGAAAATTCACTTCGACGTGGACTCGACTATGGCCGCACAGGTGAAGAGATTCTGAGATTTTTGAAGAAGAGCTCAAAAACACCCGTGCCTCAACCTCTTGAGTACATGATTGGAGATATTTCCAAGAAACACGGAAAGCTTCGAGTCGGTAATACATCGTCATTTATTCGTTGTGAAGATAACGCCCTTATCACTCAAATAATGAAAGATAAGAAGGTTGACGCGTTAGGTCTGCGAAGGATTGCTCCAGAAGTTTTAATTTCCTCTCATGATGCATCTGACGTCATTAATATTTTGCGTGCCGCTAATTACTTACCGGCTGCTGAAGATTCGCAGGGTATTTTGCTGAGTGGTCCCAGAATCGCGCGAGCGCAAAGCAAAGCGCGTCCACCACGAATCATTGGTGAGTTCGAAAAGCCTGATGAAATTCTCCTTGAGACTGCCCTGCGCACGATTCGCACCGGCGAAAAATCAACTGCTAAGCAGAGCACTCTGCGCAATCTCTCAGCTAACGAACTAGGTGCGCTCCCCAGATCAACAGCAAATGAGACACTCGATTTATTGACTAAACATATTCTTGAAACTCCTAATAAATCACTCTCAATCGGTTATGCCGATAACAACGGCATGGTCTCTCACCGCATTATTGATCCGCTACGCATATCTGCTGGCTCGCTGCAAGCACGAGATCACGCAACTGGTGAGGTTCTTACCTTTAGAATCCCGCGAATCACCGGCGTAGCGAGATTATGATGAGCACGAATACCTCTGAATACGGCAGACTTGACCCCATGTCTGGTAGTCCGATGTTGGAATCACTTGAGGCGCTAGTTCGAGCCGAATCACCGAGTAATGATCTCGCCGCCTGCCGACGAGTTCTCGAGGTCGCTATCGATATAGCAGCGCGCGAATTAGATGCACCGGCAAGAGTTGAAGAGATTGAAGGGCGCCCGGTTTTCTGGTGGGGCAGCAAGAATCCTCGCATCATTATCTTGGCACATCTCGATACTGTCTGGCCGATTGGTGGATACCAACCAATATGGAACGTTGAAGGCGATGTAATTAGAGGTCCCGGAGTCTTCGATATGAAAGCCGGTTTTATTCAAGCTCTCTATGCCCTCAAGAATCTTCCAGGTGGATCGGAGAATGTTGCATTGATTGCAACGACCGATGAAGAGACCGGCAGTGCAACTTCAAAGAATTTCATCAAGGAGATTTCGGCGAAAGCTGAGGCTGTTCTCGTGCTCGAAGCATCACTTGATGGCAAGGTAAAGACTGGCCGTAAAGGCACCGCCATGTACCAAGTGGTTGTAAAAGGTCTCGCCTCTCATGCAGGTTTAGAACCTGAAAAGGGAATCAACGCAACGACAGAGGTGGCGCATATCGTGCTGGCCATGCTTGCTCTTGAAAATCCCGAACACGGAACCACCGTTGTTCCAACAACTATGCAATCAGGCACATCCACAAACTCCGTACCTGATTCTGCAAAGCTTGATATCGATGTCCGATCGTTCTCAACAAATGATCTACAGAGAATCGATACAGCTGTGCGATCACTCAAGCCAACAATTTCTGGAGCAACCCTTGAGATAACAGGCTCAATCAATCGACCTCCGCTGCAACCTGAATCAACGCAAGAGCTTTATCTCATCGCTGAAAAAGTGGCTGCTGATATTGGCATTCCACCACTAGGTTCTGCAATTGTTGGTGGCGCTAGCGACGGAAATTTCGCAGCGGCTGCCGGAGCGCGAGTTCTTGATGGTTTAGGTGCAGTAGGTGGTGGTGCTCATGCATCACACGAATGGGTAAGTCTGAAGACACTTCAACCACGTAGTGATTTTCTCAACGCACTTCTAAAGGAACTCATTAAATGAGCGATGGACCACTGATTGTCCAGAGTGATAAAACGCTACTTCTTGATATAGATCACCCGCTATCAACTGAGTGTCGACGCGCAATCGCACCATTTGCTGAACTTGAACGCGCTCCTGAACATATGCATACCTATCGCCTCACCAATTTGGGTCTCTGGAATGCAAGAGCAGCTGGACATGATGCTGAACTCGTAATAGATACCCTCATCAAATATTCACGCTATGCCGTTCCACACGCACTTCTGATTGATGTTGCCGAGCAGATGTCTCGCTATGGCCGACTTCGCTTAGAGGCAGATCCGGTACATGGATTGATTCTTGTTACAACAGATACTGCAGTTCTTGAAGAAGTGATTCGCGCTAAGAAAATTGCGCCACTGCTTGGAATCCGAATTGATCAAGAAACAATCGCTGTACATCCAAGCCAGCGAGGTGCCATAAAGCAATCACTCCTTCGTTTGGGTTGGCCTGCAGAAGATTTCGCTGGCTATGTTGATGGACAAGCCCATCCGATTTTCCTAAAGCAAGAAGGTTGGAAAATTCGTGAGTATCAAGAGCATGCTGCTGAAGGTTTTTGGCATGGTGGCTCTGGTGTGGTCGTCCTTCCGTGCGGCGCTGGAAAAACAATTGTCGGTGCTGCGGCTATGGCACACGCACAAGCGACAACGCTCATTCTTGTTACCAACACCGTTGCCGCTCGTCAATGGCGAGATGAACTAATTAAGCGCACGACGCTAACAGAGGATGAGATTGGCGAATATTCTGGATCAAAGAAAGAGATTCGCCCAGTTACGATTGCCACTTATCAAGTGATGACAAAGAAGAAGAACGGCGTTTACTCTCACCTCGATCTCTTTGATAGCCATGACTGGGGTTTAATTATTTATGACGAGGTCCACTTGCTTCCGGCGCCAATCTTTCGATTTACCGCTGATATCCAATCACGACGCCGCTTAGGTCTTACCGCAACTCTTGTCCGTGAAGATGGCATGGAGGGTGAGGTTTTCTCATTAATCGGACCTAAGCGATTCGATGTCCCCTGGAAAGAGATTGAAGCACAGGGCTATATCGCGCCAGCTGAATGTATTGAAGTGCGCGTTAATCTCACTGAAGCAGAGCGACTTGCTTACGCCACAGCAGAGCCAGAGGAGCGCTATCGCTATTGCGCAACAACTCGCACAAAACGTGATGTTGTACAAGAGTTGGTAAGTCTTCATGCAAAAGAGCAGATTCTAGTTATCGGTCAGTATCTCGATCAGCTAGATGATCTCGGTGAAACTTTAGGAGCCCCTGTTATTCAAGGTTCAACACCGCAGCGCGAACGTGAAGAACTTTTCCAGGCATTTAGAACCGGGGAGATTTCTTGCTTAGTGGTTTCAAAAGTTGCTAACTTCTCAATCGATCTTCCTGAAGCAACAATTGCTATTCAAGTATCAGGTGCCTTTGGGTCACGACAGGAAGAAGCGCAACGCTTAGGTAGAGTTTTGCGTCCTAAGGCAGATGGTCGTGGTGCGCGCTTCTACTCAGTTGTTTCGCGCGACACTATTGATCAAGATTTTGCCCAGAATCGTCAACGTTTTCTTGCAGAGCAAGGATATAGCTACACAATTATTGACTCTGACGATGTCTTTCAAGGGAAGATCTAAATCGGTCGGGGTCTACTCGCCAAAAATCATGATGTTCGCCCCCAATATGGGTGACTGGAACTTGCTCTCCATAGAGTTTCTCTAACTTTTCATCGCCATCGATATAGATAATCTCGAACTCAAAATTGAGCTCCGCCTGGAGAGACTCGAGAGTCTCGATTGCACTCTCGCAGAGATGGCATCCATGTCGCGAGTAGATAGTGACCATAGTCTTATTCTCCCACCCTGATACCGTTACCCGCTATGAGGGGTCGAAAATTCACTATCCGAGCGCTCTCTCTGCTCATTATCTCCTCTCTTCTCTCTTCTCTCGCGATCGCAGTAGAAGCGCAGGCAGTCACTCCATTTTTACAACGGCCAGCTACGCATTGGGGTCATACCCTTGCCGGTCCTGCTGCAACAAGTGAACAGTTGCCCCGCCAAAAAGTCGCCCATCTTGAGGCGAAATCTAAATTTGTAATCAACTACAAGAATTTTCCGACGTGGGCAAAACGCGACTTTCAGGCAGCGGCAGATGTATGGGCATCACACTTTGCATCTTCTGCACCAGTAACAATCGATGCTAGTTGGGTTCAAATTGGAGCAGTAAATGTCTTGGGTAGCGCGCGTCCTGGAAGTTACTTCATTGGATTCGAAGGGGCCCCAGATTCAACACTTTGGTATCCCTCGGCTTTAGCAAATGCACTTGCAGGAAAAGATCTCGATAAGAAGCAAGCAGAGATAATAATTCAGGTGAATTCAGATGCTAACTGGAATACTCGCAATGATGGCCTTTCTTACTCACAAGAGTACGACTTGCAATCTGTCTTTCTTCACGAGATGGCGCACGGTCTCGGTTTTCTCTCTACCGATTCATTTGACCCCAACTTTGGTTTTGGGCGCATTGAAGAGCCAACTCCATTCGATGCTTACGCGCTAGTTGAAGATGGAAGGCGTCTATCAGATTTGCCATCACCATCAATCGAACTCGGTATTGCTCTACGTTCGCCACTTGTTTGGAGCGGAGCCCTTGGAGTTGCAGCTAACGGCGGAGTCAAACCCCTTTTATTCACACCAAAAGAGTATGAAGAAGGTTCTTCAGTAAGTCATCTTGATGAAGATACTTTTGCCGCTTCTGGCGAAAATGCAGTTATGACACCTAATCTCGAAGCCGGTGAAATTTTTCATAAACCTGGGCCTCTATTGCTGGCAATGATGGAAGATATGCGCCGTAAGCCACCTGCTGGAAAATCAACAGGTGTTCCACTGCCTGTAAGAAATGTGGAGGCGCTGATTTCAGATGGTGAAGCGATAATCTCCTTCGATCCACCAGCGAATGCCCGCACTGCACAAATCAGCACATACACCGTTCGAAATAATGTTACCAATCAAGTTAAGAACTCGATAAAATCTCCCGTAAAATTCACCGGACTTAAGAATGGCTCGGCGTACTCATTTACTGTAATCGCCACAAATATCAATGGGTCTTCTGAACCAGTCGCAACCGAACAAGTTGTGCCAGCGCCTAGTTGGACGCGCTTTGTAATTGATGCCAAAAGTGATGCAAAGTTGCTTTCTAGCGCCACCTTTAATGGTGAACCTGCACTTGTCTATGCCGATTCAAAATCAGGGGATCTGCGAATAGCTCAATGGAATTCAAAGGCATGGATCAAGCGCACCGTCGATGGCGCGGGAGGATCACAGGGAAGAACAAACCTTCCAATCACGGGGGCGCTCTCTACCTGCGTAAATGGCACTGGGAAAAAGCAGACTCTCCATATCTTTTATGCTAATGAGGTTGATAAGGATTTAAGGTATGCAAAATATGATGGCAAGAATTTCACATACGAAATTGTAGATGGAAACGGACCTCAGGTTAATTCCTATGACTCTCCACTTCGAGTGCGAACAGCATCTGATGTAAATGTTTCGAGTGCCTGCATTGCATCTGCGGGCGGAGTGCAAGTTTTTTACCGCGATGAAAGTCAAGGAATTCTTCTCGGCGCCGTGAAGAGTAAATCTGCAAAGAACTGGGTATACGAGCTAGTTGATGGGGATCGGAAGACCGATGGAAGAACTACAGGAGATGTTGCATTTTCACTGAAGGCGATTTTCGATGGAAGAACCAGTTACCTTATCTACGATGCAGTTCTTGATATCAATCAGAAGGAGCAACCAACCGCGAGCGAGATTCGTTTAGCAACTCGTACAAATTTCTCCTCCAGCGGTTGGTCTTACCGAATATTAGAGAGCTCTACACCTACAAACCCAGTCTCGGGATTTGCGATTGCTATTGGAAAATCAATTAGTGGAATCTTTGCCACTTGGTTGGGTGGTGATTCTTTATCGCTACCTGAAGCAAAATCAGTTCGATGGATATCACTTTCACAGAATTCGACAGCGAGCTCGATCATCCCCGAAGGCCTTGGTACACCAAGTCGATATCTATCAACTGATACATCACTTATTGCCTTTAACTGCGAGAGGCGACTCTGTGCAGTCGATAAGAGTAAAACGATTCCAAAGAAAATGTTTCTCTCTCCATACGAAAACCCAGATGGAATTGAATCCGCCTGGGTTAACGTAAATCGCGCGAAGTATCTTGTAGCTGGTATTTATGGCCAGCTTGTAATGCTCCGCCCTTAAAATCTACTTCTACTACTTAGCGTTTCTGCGCTGAATACGAGTCTTCTTGAGAAGTTTTTTATGCTTCTTCTTTGCCATACGCTTGCGACGCTTCTTGATTACGGAACCCATAAGTGATGCTCTTCCTAGTAGTAGTGCTGCGAAACTTCGATGGCAAAGGTTACCGCGATACTAGGGTAAAAATCGAAATCGTTCCATCGCTCGAACTAGCCAGGCCAACGACCCCTCGTTCTCGGCTAAATTGTAGATTTATTGGCGTTACTAGCCCGGGGAATGCATGTGCTGCCTTAATTACTCCCTTGCCATCAAAAGTGAGGACGAGAAGAGATGGGGTGGTCGGCTTCCAAAGATTGATGCCGGGTATTGCAGATCGTGTTGTAAATGCAAGATAAGAGTTAGCGCCATTCGTGACGACAATGGAAGAACCGGTCCCTGGAAAACGAGCTGTCCAGCTAGGTGCAAAGTTGTTACTAAATTTCGTGATTGCGACTTCGCTGGTTTTACCTGCAATTACCTGACCGCTCAACAAATTACTTGGAGTGGCAGAGTTCCAACTCCGTACTGCGCCATTGGCAGAGCTACGTACAACAGTTGTTATCGCACCACTCTTCGATAACTTGATGAGAATTCCGTCTCGCTTCCCAGCAACTTTCTTGCCACCTAGTGTCTCCGCGCTAGAGCCGAATAGGAATGATGAGCCATCGCTCTGTCTCACCACAGAATTTATGGTTGTTTTTGAAGTTCCGACATTCACTACTTTTGAAAAAGTCCCGGTATTACTCATATTCATTAAGAATGGCTTTGAATCCAAAGATCCCACAATTGATATCCCTGAAGTTGTTGCAGAGATTGCAGAGATTGTCGGCACTTTAACCATCGGATATATGTATGTTGCGAGCAGCTCACCAGTTGGGGATACATTCCAGATTGTCAGCTGATTGAGATCAGCTCGAATTTCACTGATATCTTCTAAGCTCACGCCATCGGGGTTATCGGCACCAAGAATTACGGTTGAACTTTCTACCATCAATATTGGCGCTGAATTTCCGCCAATCCAAAAATTCCCTAGAGTATCTAGAGTAAAAGTAGTCGCTACTTCATTATTACCCGAATCAATAGTCCGTTCCCAGGAGATTGATCCGGTGATATCAATGGCTTGGAGCGAAATATCTAAAGTTTGATTTACGGTATTGCTGAGAAAAACTGCATTTTTACCCGATTGCAAAAAGCTCTCTGCACTAATTGGAGCAGGCAGAACTGAACCAGTTTGAAGAGTAATTTTCTTGGGCGCTGCATAAGAAGTGCCAGAGCTCAACAAAAAGAGAGTAACTACAATCGCAACTACAGACTTACTTCTTTTCATCTTATCCAAGCTCTTGGGATCTTTTAGCCGCCGCTTGCATCGCCTTGGCTACTACCTCTGATAGTTCTGATTGCGAGAAGGATGCCAGCGCAGCCGCCGTTGTCCCGTTAGGGCTTGTCACTTTCTCTCGTAGAGTTTTCGGTGAATCTCCCGATTGACCAAGGAGGGCAGCTGCTCCAGTAATTGTCTGAATTGTTAGCTGCGTTGCATCTTCTCTGGCTAATCCCAGCGCAACCGCTCCATCGACCATCGCCTCAACGAAGGCGAAGAAATATGCAGGACCTGATCCACTAGTTGCCGTTACGGCATCTTGAAGATTTTCGGGAACCTCAATTGCAACACCTGTGGCTGCCAAGAATGTTCGCAGAAAGCTCTTCTGATCCTCATCTACACCGGGACCAAATGAATAACCAGAAGCTCCTAGCCCAATGAGAGCCGGTGTATTTGGCATCACTCTAACGATTGGGTGATTTCCTTCTAATTCATCGGCTATAGATTTAATTGTTTTACCAGCCGCAAAGGAGATTAGTAAGGTTTTCTGGTCACAACGACCATCCATCTCACGCAACGTTGCCTGCATATCTTGAGGCTTAACCACAAGCAGAATTGTTGTTGCCTTTGAAAGTAGTTCTTGCAGAGATAGGTGTGAGATCGAATATCGCGCTTCAAGCTCTTGCGCTCTTTCAGCTCGCTTTTCAGTGAAAGAGATATCGGTTGTATTTACTCCACTGCGAATAAGGGCGGCAATTAGAGCCTCACCCATTACTCCGGCACCGATTACTCCAACATGATTAGCCATGGGCTAAGAGTACGCGTAGGCTCACCCACTATGTCCGAGGTTAAAGCAGGTTTCGCACGCGACTGGATTGAGTTTGCAGTCCCCAATAGCGAAGATGAGATTTATAAGTGTGATCTCACTTGGCTAACCTCTAATTGGACCTGCATATATGGTGATGGTTGCAAAGGAGTTTTTGCCAACCGACCAAATGATGGTTGCTGCACAGAAGGCGCTATGTACTCAGATGCCGCTGATGAAGAGCGCACACTTCGCGCTGCTGAATTTCTTACTCCAGATATGTGGCAGTTCTATCAAGAAGCTAGGCCAAAAAAAGCTGGTGGAAAATTAAGAATTACTGATACAGACGAAGATGATGAACGTAAAACTCGCACCGTTGATGATGCCTGTATCTTTCTGAATCGCAAAGGTCATGAGGCTCCAGGATTTACTGGATCATACGGTTGTGTACTTCACCATCTTGCACAGAAACGCGATATGCACTTTTCGGATACGAAACCAGATGTGTGTTGGCAACTACCTTTGCGTCGAAGCTATGAAACTCGCGAAGTCGGCGAACGCGAATACTCCATTATTGTTTTGGGCGAGTACGAAAGACTCGCTTGGGGCGATGGTGGTGAAGATTTCGATTGGTACTGCACAAGCAATACCGAAGCTCATGTCGGAAAAGAGCCGGTTTATATCTCCAATAAAGCGGAGCTCCTGAAGTTAATGGGAGAAGAGGCATATGCCATTCTCGCCGAGCATTGCGATCGCCGTATTGAAGGTATCAAATTAGCTCAATCACGCTCTCTGCCGCTCTATGTTATTCAGCATCCAGCAACACTTGGTGCTGCAAAGTAACCTTGCATTATGGCCAAGGTAGAGAAGGATCCGTTCCGCTGTAATGAATGCGGTTGGACCTCGCAAAAATGGGTAGGTCGCTGTGGCGAGTGCCAGGCATGGGGTAGCGTCGAAGAACTCGGTGCGCCAAAGAAATTATCTTTACAAGCTGGACCAATATCAGCAAAAGCGATGGCTATCGGAGATGTAGATCTCTCTGCAGCGCATGCGCGCCCAACTGGAGTAACTGAACTCGATCGCGTACTTGGTGGCGGACTTGTTCCAGGAGCTGCAATTTTGCTAGCTGGTGAACCAGGCGTTGGTAAATCAACTCTTCTTCTCTCTGTAGCAGCAGAGAGCGCGCGCAAATCTATTCCTGTTCTCTATGTCAGTGGCGAAGAATCTGCTTCGCAAGTACGTTTACGTGCCGAAAGAATCAAAGCAATCGACCCCAATCTATTCTTAGCATCTGAAACAGATTTAGGTGCCGTTATTTCACATATCGATACTGTGAAGCCAGATTTGTTGATAATCGATTCGATTCAAACAATTGGTTCATCTACCGCAGAAGGAACTCCCGGCGGAGTCACCCAGGTACGAGAAGTCGCTGGTGCTCTGATTCGAATCTGCAAAGATCGCGATATCACTCTTCTCTTAGTTGGCCATGTAACAAAAGATGGATCTATCGCAGGCCCGCGCCTGCTCGAACATATCGTTGATGTAGTTCTGCAATTTGAAGGCGAACGTCATTCACGCCTGCGTTTAATCCGTGCTATCAAAAACCGATTTGGTGCCAGCGATGAAGTTGGTTGCTTTGACCTTAGCGATACGGGCATTGAGAGCGTTTTAGATCCGACAGGTCTCTTTACATCTCGTCACGCAGAACCGGTGCCTGGAACTTGTGTAACCGTTACGCTCGAAGGTCGTCGCCCACTTCTGGCAGAGATTCAAGCGCTGGTTAGCGCTGGACGTGAAAATGACTTCGGAAATGCCCGCCGGGTTACAAGTGGCCTTGATTCTGCCCGTACTTCAATGACTTTAGCGGTGCTTGAACTCCGCGCTCATGTAAAAGTGGGAGGGCGAGATGTTTACGCCGCAACTGTTGGTGGAATGAAGATGTCTGAACCGGCTGCCGATCTGGCCTTAGCACTTGCTGTTGCATCTGCAGCTAAAGGATTGGCGCTACCGTCAGATCTAGTTGCAATCGGTGAAGTTGGATTGGCCGGAGAGATTCGTAAGGTAAGTGGTGTTTCACGTCGCCTTGCCGAAGCCCATCGTTTAGGTTTTAAGAGAGCACTTGTGCCGCTGGGCTCTGATGTTGTGATTGCAGGGATGGAGATTGTTGAGGTTGGTCGATTGGATCAAGCCCTCACTCGTGTAAAAATCAACGGTGAATAATGTACGAGAAAGAAATCACTACCTGGTTTAAAGAGAATAAACGAGATTTACCGTGGCGCAAGAGTGATGCGTGGGGGGTATTAGTTTCAGAAATTATGTTGCAGCAGACTCCAGTGCAACGTGTTTTACCTGTCTATCAAGAATGGATGAAGCGGTGGCCTACTCCCGCCGACTTAGCAAAAGCAACACCAGCAGAGGTGATTACGGCGTGGGGGCGTCTCGGCTATCCACGCAGAGCTCTTCGGCTACATCAATGCGCAAAGATTCTCTCGACAGAATTAGATAATCAATTACCGCGCACAGAATCAGAGTTACGCAAACTTCCCGGAATAGGTGAATACACAGCGGCTGCAATTGTTGCCTTTGCATTTAACGAAAGCTCACTTGTCTTGGATATCAATATCCGTAGACTTTTTTCACGACTTTATCGAGGTGAAGAATCGCCGACAAGCGCACCAACAAAAGCAGAGCGCACTGAATACGCGACTTATATGCCGGCAAAGAACGCACATCTTTGGGCAGCTGCAACCATGGAACTTGGGGCCTTAATTTGTACTGCGAAGAAACCTTTATGCGGTCGTTGCCCGGTTGCAGATAAATGCCAGTGGCGGAGCCTGGATTATCCATCTTCTGAGCGTGTAAAGCGCACCCAGAGTTGGCATGGAACAGATCGACAATGTCGCGGAACAATCGTGCAAGCACTCCGTGATAATCCAAAGCTAAGCAAGCGAGAACTCAATTTATTATGGGATGTTCCATCACAGGTTGAGAAAGCAATATTGACCTTGCTTGATGATGGACTTATTGAGGAGCAGCGTAAAGGTATCTTCTCACTACCCCAATAAGTTAAGCGGTTGGTGCTTCAGCTAAATCTTCTGGTGAATCTGGCATCGTCACCTTAGGTGAACCCGTAAAGGTGAAGGTCGCCTCAGCATCGACTCCCTCAACATCTACCACGATGATTTCGCCAGCTTTAAGTTCACCGAACAAGATGCGCTCTGAGAGTGAATCTTCAATCTCACGCTGAATTACGCGACGCAATGGTCGTGCACCAAGAAGTGGGTCATATCCACGAGCAGCAAGGAGATCTCTCGCTGCTTGAGTGAGTTCGATACCCATATCTTTTGCCTTAAGGCGATCATCAAGATTTGCGATCATCAAATCAACAATGTGGTGGATCTGTTCCTTGTTGAGCTGGTGGAAGACAATGACATCATCGATGCGGTTAAGGAACTCAGGACGGAAGTGATTCTTGAGCTCGTCGGTGACCTTACCCTTCATGCGATCGTAATTTGTGAGGTCATCATCGGTATTGGAGAATCCCAGGCCAAGAGATTTTGAAATATCGCGAGTGCCAAGGTTGGTTGTCATGATAATGATGGTGTTCTTAAAGTCGACGGTACGACCTTGTGAATCAGTAAGACGACCATCTTCGAGAACCTGAAGAAGAGAGTTGAAGATATCTGGGTGTGCCTTTTCGATTTCATCGAAGAGAACCACTGAGAATGGTCTACGACGCACCTTTTCAGTGAGCTGTCCACCTTCGTCATAGCCAACGTATCCTGGAGGAGATCCGAAGAGACGTGAGGCGGTATGGCGCTCTGAATATTCAGACATATCTAATTGAATGAGGGCGCTTTCATCTCCAAAGAGGAATGAAGCAAGGGTGCGAGAGAGTTCGGTCTTACCGACACCAGAAGGGCCAGCGAAGATAAATGATCCACCGGGACGCTTTGGATCTTTAAGACCTGCGCGGGTACGGCGAATCGCTTGAGAGAGCGCCTTGATTGCTTGATCTTGTCCGATAACGCGGCGGTGAAGTTCATCTTCCATACGAAGTAGACGCGCTGTCTCTTCTTCGGTGAGCTTAAAGACTGGGATACCAGTTGATGCTGAAAGTACTTGAGCGATGAGTTCTTCATCGACTTCAGTGACTTTATCAAGATCGGTCGCTTTCCAATTCTTCTCTGCTTCAGCGCGCTCTTGTATCAAGTTCTTTTCTTGATCACGGAAAGCTGCTGCACCTTCAAAATCTTGTCCGTCAATCGCTGACTCTTTTGCCTTACGTGCATCAGCAATCTTGACATCGAATTCACGAAGTTCTGCTGGGGCTGTCATACGCTTAATCCGAAGACGTGATCCGGCTTCATCGATAAGGTCAATTGCTTTATCTGGAAGGAAGCGATCAGAGATATAGCGATCTGCCATATTTGCAGCGGCAGCTAAAGCACCGTCGGTGATGGATACGCGGTGATGTGTTTCGTAGCGATCACGAAGACCCTTAAGAATTTCGATGGTGTGAGCAACTGAAGGCTCTTTCACTTGAATTGGCTGGAATCGACGCTCAAGAGCAGCATCTTTCTCAATATGTTTGCGGTACTCATCGAGAGTC
>WLDB01000030.1 GCA_009705035.1 Actinomycetota bacterium
AGATGCAGCGCCATATGGTCAGTGGTTGCGTGATGGCATGGTCAAGCTCTCAGAGCTTCCTCCGCGCGAACATATTATTTATCCGCACAAATCTGTGGTGCGTCGCCAAAAAGCTTTTGGTTATACCGAGGAAGAGCTCAAGATCATCGTTGCACCGATGGCAAAGGGTGGGGGAGAAGCGCTCGGCTCCATGGGAAGCGATACTCCCTTAGCAGCGCTCTCCAATAAGCCACGCCTGCTCTTTGATTACTTCACGCAGCTCTTTGCTCAAGTAACCAACCCGCCACTAGATGCGATTCGCGAAGAACTTGTCACGAGTCTTGGTGGCTCAATTGGCCCTGAGTACAACTTGCTCGATCCAGGTCCTGAGTCCTGCCGACAGATTTCACTTGCATTTCCTGTAATTGATAATGATGAACTCGCAAAAATCATTCACGTAAACGCAGATGACGAGTACCCAGAGCTCGCAAGTTATGTTGTGCGAGGCCTCTTTCCAGTAAATGGAGACGGCAACACACTTCGTAATCGCCTTGAAGAAATTAAGCGAGAAGTTTCGCAAGCTATCGTCGATGGCGCACACGTCATCGTTCTCTCTGACCGTGATGGCGATGCCGAAGATTGCCCAATCCCTTCACTCCTACTTACCGCGACTGTTCACCACCACTTGATTCGTGAAAAGACACGTACCCAAGTAGGGCTCGTCGTTGAAGCAGGCGATGTTCGAGAAGTTCACCACGTAGCGCTCTTGATTGGATACGGAGCCGCTGCAGTTAACCCATATCTCGTTATGGAATCAGCTGAGGATCTTGTTCGCCAAGGTGCAATCAGTGGAATCACTCCAGAGAAAGCAGTGCGCAACATAATCAAGGCGCTTGGTAAGGGTGTTCTTAAAGTGATGTCAAAGATGGGTATCTCAACAATCTCCTCTTATACCGGAGCACAAGTTTTTGAAGCCATCGGATTAGCTCAAGATGTTGTCGATGAATTTTTCGTCGGAACCACCTCGCGTCTTGGCGGAGTAAGCCTTGATGTGATTGCAGAAGAGACGATCAAGCGTCACTTCTTAGCTTACCCACCAGGGGGAGAGATTCCTGGTGCGAAGAAACTTGCAGTCGGTGGTGAATACCAATGGCGTCGCGATGGCGAACCGCACCTCTTCAACCCAGAGACAGTCTTTGCGCTGCAACATGCAACTCGTACAAAGCGCTATGACATCTTTAAGCGCTACACAACATTGATTAATGATCAGAGCAAGAACTTAATGACCTTACGCGGACTCTTCTCATTTACAGAGCGCACTCCTATTTCAATCGCTGAGGTAGAGCCAATCTCAGAGATTGTGAAACGCTTCTCAACGGGTGCAATGTCTTACGGTTCTGTTTCTCAAGAAGTTCACGAAACTCTTGCAATCGCCATGAACCGACTTGGCGCAAAATCCAATACAGGTGAGGGCGGAGAAGATGCTTCTCGCTTTATTCGAATGGAGAACGGTGATTCAAAGCGTTCTGCAATTAAGCAGGTCGCATCAGGTCGCTTTGGTGTAACCAGCAACTATCTCGTCAATGCAGATGATATTCAGATCAAGATTGCACAAGGAGCCAAGCCTGGAGAAGGCGGACAGTTGCCTGGCAACAAGGTTTACCCATGGATTGCTAAGGCGCGATTCTCAACCCCAGGCGTTGGCTTGATTTCTCCTCCTCCACACCACGATATTTATTCAATTGAGGATCTTGCGCAATTGATTCACGACCTCAAGAATGCAAATAAGAATGCGCGAGTTCACGTCAAACTTGTAGCCGAAGTTGGGGTTGGAACAGTTGCTGCTGGAGTTTCAAAGGCTCACGCCGATGTTGTTCTTATCTCTGGCCACGATGGCGGAACCGGTGCTTCGCCGCTGACATCTCTTAAGCACGCGGGTGCTCCATGGGAACTCGGTCTTGCCGAGACTCAACAGACATTACTTCTCAATGGGCTACGAGATCGCATCGTTGTTCAGGCAGATGGCCAGCTTAAGACAGGTCGCGATGTCGTTATCGCAGCCCTTCTTGGTGCAGAAGAATATGGATTTGCAACTGCGCCTTTGGTCGTATCTGGTTGCATCATGATGCGCGTCTGCCATCTCGATACATGTCCTGTCGGCGTTGCAACTCAGAACCCAGAGCTACGTAAACGATTCTCTGGTAAGCCCGAGTTTGTTGAGACATTCTTCGAATACATCGCCGAAGAAGTTCGCGAAATTTTGGCATCTTTAGGCTTCCGGACAATTCAAGAGGCGATTGGCCATGTTGAATATCTGGAGACCAAGGCAGCTGTCGATCATTGGAAGGCGAGTGGATTGGATCTATCTCCACTCCTTACACGTCCAGACGTTCCATCTGCGCTACACCGCACAACCGTGCAGGATCACGGTCTTACTGCAGCACTTGATAATAAGCTCATTGAACTATCTGCAGCAGCCCTCGAAAAGAGTGAACCGGTTCGCATCAATCTCCCCGTTCGCAACGTCAACCGAACTGTGGGAACAATGTTAGGAGCGGAGATCACACGTCGTTTTGGTGAAGCAGGTCTTCCTAAGGGAACCATAGACATCTCATTGCACGGGTCAGCGGGACAATCACTCGCTGCCTTCACGCCATCAGGAATGAGCATTCGCCTCTACGGCGATTCCAACGATTATGTTGGTAAGGGCATCTCTGGCGGGCGCGTAATTGTTCGCCCAGATGAGAAAGCTACCTTTGCATCCGAAGAGAATGTAATTGCCGGAAATGTAATTGGCTATGGCGCAACTTCTGGCGAGATCTACATCCGCGGCCTTGTCGGAGAGAGGTTCTGTGTACGTAACTCTGGTGCAACTGCAGTAGTTGAAGGTGTGGGGGACCATGCTCTCGAATATATGACTGGTGGCACTGTTGTGATTCTTGGTGCTACAGGGCGAAATATTGCTGCCGGAATGTCCGGCGGTCGTGCTTTCGTACTCGATCTCGATAGCGCACAGGTCAATGGAGATATGGTTGACGTTCTCGCCGTTCCAGCCGATCAACGTGAGATATTGAAATCAATCATCTCTGATTTCCATGTAGAAACCGGATCTGAGGTAGCAGCCAATCTCCTAGCTTCGTGGGATGCATCACTAGCTCGTTTTTCAATGATCATGCCACGTGATTACGCCCGAGTCCTTGCTGCAATTGAGCGGGCGACAAAAGATGGCTTACCAATCGACCAATATGTAATGGAGGTAGCAGCAAATGGGTGATCCAAAAGGATTTATGACGACGCCGCGCGAAACTCCAAAGCGTCGCCCAGTTGATGTTCGTATTAAGGATTGGCGTGAAGTTTATGAGCCGCAGAGCTTTGAGCACCTACAAAAGCAAGCTGGGCGGTGCATGGATTGCGGTATTCCTTTCTGTCATAACGGTTGCCCACTCGGCAATCTAATTCCTGAATGGAATGATTTGATGTGGCGTGGATACAAGTCCGATGCCCTCGATCGCTTGCACGCAACCAATAACTTCCCAGAATTCACTGGTCGTCTCTGCCCAGCTCCATGCGAAACTGCATGCGTAGTTGCAATCAACCAAGATGCAGTAACGATTAAGCAGGTAGAACTACGCACAATCGAAGAGGCATTTGGATTCGGTGCAGTAAAGCCAATGGCGCCAGATCGCCTCACCGGTAAAACTGTTGCAATCATCGGTTCAGGCCCAGCTGGTCTTGCTGCTGCTCAGCAACTTACACGTGCTGGTCATACCGTCGCAGTCTATGAGCGCGCTGACAAAATTGGCGGGTTACTTCGTTATGGAATTCCCGAATTTAAAATGGAGAAGAATATTCTCGATCGTCGCCTTTCACAGATGGAACAAGAGGGAACACGTTTCCGTCCAAACGTAAATGTTGGCGTTGAAATCACAGGATCAGCACTCCGTGCTCGATATGACGCAGTTGTTCTTGCAATCGGTGCAACACAGTGGCGCGACCTGCCAATCAAGGGGCGCGAGCTCAAAGGTGTCTATCAAGCGATGGAGTTCTTGCCATGGGGAAATAAGCAGGCGCTTGGTGAAGTTGAGGTCCCAGATATCAATGTTGCCGGTAAGCATGTTGTCATTCTTGGTGGTGGAGATACTGGAGCAGATTGCTTGGGAACATCTGTTCGTCAAGGTGCTGCCAGCGTTACCCAGTTAGAGATCATGCCTCGCCCAACCGAGGAGCGTCCATCTGCGCAACCATGGCCAACTTATCCAATGATTTTCCGTGTATCTAGTGCACATGAAGAACTCGATAACCGAATTTTCGCGGTGAGTACTGAAGAATTCTTGGGCGATAGTGCAGGAAACCTTCGTGCAATCCGTATTGTCGAAACAGAGTTCAAGGATGGAAAGTTTGTGAGTGTTCCTGGTTCAGAGCGCGAACTTCCAGCTGATTTTGCATTCCTTGCTATGGGATTTACTGGTCCTGAGAAGACTGCTCTCATTGATCAGCTTGAAGTAAAACTCGATGAACGTGGAAATATCGCGCGCGATGCATCTTTCCAGACAAGTGAAGAAGGCGTCTTCGTTGCCGGAGATGCTGGCCGTGGACAATCTCTGATTGTTTGGGCAATTGCCGAAGGGCGATCTGCTGCAGCAGCCGTTGATTCATATCTCATGGGGGAGACTCAACTTCCTTCTCCTATTGAACCAACCACGCGACAGCTTCTCGTTTGATTATTGGAATTAGAAATAAAATAGGAAATAGTAAATACATTTTACGTAATCAATATCGTTCAATGCGTTTCACTACTTAACCGTAGCTTTAAGAATAGATAAGGTAGCGACATGCGCAGAGCGAAAATTGTATGCACGATGGGTCCAGCAGTTGAATCTCCGGAGAAAGTTCGCGAGCTCATTGCTGCCGGTATGAATATGGCAAGGCTCAATCTCTCCCATGGTTCTTACGAAGAGCATCAGGCCAGGCTCGATCTTGTTCGCAAGAGCGCAGTTGATGCCGGTAAGGCAGTGGCAATCCTGGTTGACCTACAAGGTCCCAAGATTCGTCTAGCTCGCTTTGAAAATGGGCCACATGAACTCAAGCGTGGAGATATTTTCACAATCACTACAGATGAAATTTCGGGTACGAAAGATCGCGTCGGCACAACATATAAGGGCCTACCTGGAGATTGTAAGCCGGGCGATCGAATTCTTATCGACGATGGAAAAGTTACAGTTGAAGTCGTCGAAGTAAAGGGCAACGAAGTTGTTACAAAATGTATCGAACCCGGAGCAGTAAGCAATAACAAGGGAATCAATTTACCTGGAGTTGCAGTATCTGTTCCAGCTATGTCTGAAAAAGATGGCGATGATCTACGTTGGGGTCTTCGCGCAGGCGCTGATTTTATTGCGCTCTCATTTGTCCGTAGCGCGGCTGATATTAAAGATGTGCATGCAATCATGGACGAAGTCGGTATTCATGTTCCGGTCATCGCGAAAATTGAGAAGCCACAAGCTGTCGATAATTTAGAAGAAATCGTCAACGCCTTTGATGGAATTATGGTCGCACGCGGTGATCTCGGGGTAGAGATGCCAATCGAAGATGTTCCGATGGTTCAGAAGCGTTGCATCGAACTTGCGCGTGATGCCGCAAAGCCGGTAATCGTGGCAACTCAGATGTTGGATTCAATGATTACAAATTCTCGCCCAACTCGCGCCGAGGCGACAGATTGCGCCAATGCGGTACTCGATGGCGCAGATGCGCTGATGCTCTCTGGAGAAACATCAGTCGGTGAATTCGCAATAGAGACAGTTCAAACAATGGCCCGTATTATCGAACGTACTGAAGAACAAGGCCTCGATCGTATTCGTCCATTGACACACGCACCCCGCACTAAGGGTGGCGCAGTTACAAAGGCGGCAGCCGAGGTCGGTGATGTGCTGGGCGCTAAGTATCTTGTTACCTTCACACAGTCCGGTGACTCTGCTCGACGCATCTCTCGCCTACGCTCACACATTCCAATCCTCGGAATCACTCCTGAGGTCGGAACATACAATCGTCTCGCGCTCTCTTGGGGAATCGAGCCGGTTGTGGTCCCAATGGTTAAGCACACCGACGACATGGTGCTTCAAGCCGATAAATTGTTGATTGATTCAAAGCGTGCTGAAATCGGCGAGATGGTAATGATTATCGCGGGTGCGCCTCCTGGGATTCCTGGCTCAACCAATGCGATGCGCGTCCATCGAGTCGGTGACGCGGTCAATGGCGTAGTTCCTGCATACAAGTAATCGGGAGCAGTTAATCCCGATCAGCAAATCGGAGGTACTTCATTTAACTTCTCTTCGGGTAGGATTACCAATGCAAGCCTCGGTACTCCAACGGTAGAGAGGGCAGTCTCAAACACTGCATAGTGTCGGTTCGAATCCGACTCGAGGCACATGTCAGAAGAACTCACTCTCGATGCAACCGCCAAGCCGGTCAGAATTCTGGTCGCCGAAGATGAAGCGCTCATCCGCATGGATCTCATCGAGATGTTAGGGGAAGCGGGATATACAGTCTGCGCCGAAGCCACTAATGGGCAAGAAGCGATTGACCTTGCGCGTGAACATCGCCCTGATCTCTGCATCCTTGATGTAAAGATGCCGGTACTTGATGGAATCTCAGCTGCGCAAGCAATAATTGATATCGCACCAGTTCTAATGCTGACAGCATTTAGCCAGCGAGAACTCGTTGAACGTGCGCGCGATGCTGGAGTAATGGCCTACGTCGTCAAACCATTTACCATTGGTGATCTGGTACCGGCGATTGAGATAGCGGTTAGTCGCCATACTCAGATGACTTCACTGGCTGCCGAGGTTGCCGATCTGCATGAGCGATTGGAGACCCGAAAGCTCATCGATAGAGCAAAGGGAATCTTGATGGCTGCGCTCAACCTTTCAGAGCCTGAAGCGTTCTCCTGGATCCAGCGGGCGGCGATGGATCGACGCTTAACGATGAAAGAGGTCGCTGCGGCTGTGATAAACCCGGATGCCGTGCCGCTTTAGCCCTCTTTTCCCTATTCTCGAGCTCAAATATCTAAAAATATCCCTCGCAGAGTCTTTCCGCTCACCCCTATTCATGGCTAAACTCGCCCCCAGACCAGACCTTGACTCCAATCGGGGTCTTTGGGGTCTACCATCGAAAGGGAAAACATGCAGAAGTTTAATAAAGCAGCGCTCGTCGCTGTTGCTGCTACAGCTGCACTTGTTCTTACAAGTTGCAGCAGTAGCGATTCAGGAGGACCGTTAAAGATCGGTTCACTCCTTCCAGAGACAGGTAGCCTTGCATTCCTCGGCCCACCAGAGTTTGCAGGCGTAGATCTAGCTGTTGCTGAGATCAACGAAGCAGGCGGAGTTCTCGGAGAGAGCATCGAGCACCTTCGCGGTGATTCAGGCGATACAAGCTCTGACATTGCACAGCAGACAGCAGATGCGCACATCGCAGCTGGCGTCAGCGCAATCGTTGGTGCAGCATCATCAGGTGTTTCATTCACTGTAATCGACAAGATTGCAAGTGCTGGAATTGTTCACTTCTCACCAGCGAACACATCACCTGACTTCTCTTCATATGCGGACGAAGGATTCTACTTCCGTACCGCTCCATCAGATACTTTCCAGGGCGCAGTCTTGGGACAGTTGATGGCTAAGGAAGGCGCTAAGAACGTTGTAGTTCTTAACCTTGACGATGCATACGGAAATGGTCTTGCTAAGTACGCAATGGCTGCATTCACCGGTACATCAACAAATATTGTTTACAACCCACAGGCTGCTGAGTTCTCAGCTGATGTTGCAAAGGCAAAGGCTGCAAAGCCAGATGCAATCGCAATCATCGGTTTCGATGAGACTGCAAAGATCTTCACAGAACTTATCAAGCAGGGTATCGGACCAGATAAGGTCAAGACATACCTCGTGGACGGTAACCTCTCAAGCGGTGCTTATGCAGATCTACCTGCAGGAATCATGAAGGGCGTTAAGGCGACTCTTCCTGGTGTCTTCGCAGATGATGCTTTCCAGAAGCGCCTACTTGCTGTAGATCCAGCACTTACTGACTTCTCATACTCAGCTGAGTCATACGATGCAGTAATCCTTATCGCACTTGCTGCAGAGCAGGGTGGAGCTACAGATGGTGCAACCATCCGTGACAACCTCGTCTCTGTTTCAAAGGGTGGCACAAAGTGCACAACCTTTGCTGAGTGCAAGGCTCTCATCGCTGACGGTACAGACATCGATTACGATGGCGTATCTGGCCCAGTTGAATTTGCGGACAATGGAGATCCTTCATACGCAACAATGGGTATCTACGAGTACACAGCTAACGACAAGTACGTGGCACTACCAGCAGAGTTCATCTCTGGTGATGTCCCAGCTGCTGAGTAATTAGCAAAGAGTAAGAAGAAAGGCCCGCCGAGAAATCGGCGGGCCTTTCTTCTTGCCACAAATCTTTTTTGCTCTTACTTAGCGAGAGTTCCGAGATAGAGCTCAATAACTTTAGGATCGGTGGAGAGAGATTTTCCAGTTCCTTCGTATGCATTTGTACCTTGGTCTAATACATAACCACGATCGACAATTTGAAGGCAACGACGAGCATTCTGCTCAACCATGATGACGGTAACGCCAATCTTGTTGATTTCGCGCACGCGAACAAAGACCTCATCTTGCAAGGCAGGGGATAGGCCAGCACTTGGCTCATCAAGAAGAAGAACAGATGGGTTCATCATTAAGGCTCGACCCATCGCTACCATCTGACGTTCTCCACCCGAGAGTGAACCGGCACGTTGCTTGCGACGAGTTCCAAGTGTTGGGAAGAGATTAGTTACAAAATCAAAGCGCTCAGAGAATTGGTTAGGAGCTTGGAATGCGCCCATCTGTAGATTCTCTTCGATAGTCAGGGATGGGAAGACGTTATTGCTCTGAGGAACAAAGCCGATACCGCGTTCGACCAGCTGGTCCGCGCGCATATTGGTGATCTCTTCACCCTTGAGCTTTACAGCACCTTCGCGAATCTTCACCAGACCAAAGAGCGCTTTCAGGAGTGTTGATTTACCAGCGCCATTCGGTCCGATGATTCCGACAAGTTCGCCCTTATTGGCATAGAGATTGCATCCATTGAGGATATTGATTCCAGGGAGATATCCAGCAACTAGGTCGCGGGCATCAACGAGAGCGTCATCTTTATTGGTGCTCATATTTATGCGCCTTCCTTTTCAGATAGATCTAAATCATGGTGCGCACCGAGGTAAGCCTCAATAACCTGCTGGTTGCCCATTACTGATGCAGGTGTGCCTTCGGCAATGATTTCGCCTTGAGCCATAACAATGACCCAATCGCTAATTTCATGGACCATATCCATATCGTGCTCGACGAAGAGAACTGTCTTGCCCTCGGTACGCAGCTCTTTGATGTGCTCAAGGAGAGATTGCTTGAGAGCCGGGTTGACGCCAGCCATAGGTTCATCGAGCATCACCATCTCAGGCTCAACCATAAGAGCGCGCGCCATCTCGAGTAGCTTGCGTTGTCCGCCAGAAAGTGCGGCGGCAAAGTCATCTTGTTTTTCGAGAAGCTTGAAGTTCTTCAAGATTGAGGTCGCCTTAATGCGAATCTCAGCCTCCTGCGCGCGCCAGATCCAAGGAAATACAGACTTAAGAACTGATTCGCCTTTCTGGCCGCGAGCACCGAGGGCCATATTTTCAATTACGGTCAAGCGGTAGAGCGCTTTAGTGAGCTGGAAAGTGCGGACCATTCCAAGACGTGCGACCTTATGTGGAGGGATTCCATTGAGAGGCAAGCCATTGAAACTCCAGGTGCCAGAGTTTGGCGCATCGTAACCCGTGAGCAAGTTGAAGAAAGTTGTCTTACCTGCGCCATTAGGACCGATGAGCGCAGTGATTGAACCACGTTGAATCTCCAGGTGATCAACGTTGACAGCAGTTAAGCCGCCAAACTGTCGAGTGATTTGATCGGCAATCAAGATTGGGTCAGGCTTAGCCGAACCAGGCTGCATTGGAGTGGTGGCTGCAAAGCTTGCACCCCCATCATTACGCTTTTGCATCAAGGGCCAACTCCTTCTTATCTCCGAAGATTCCTTGTGGTCTAAATATCATCAAGCACATAAGGCCGATTCCCATCAACATAAATCTAATTTGACCGACCTGATTGACTCCGATGAGCCAGTCAGGAATGACATTATTGGTAACAGCCTCACGAAGGACTTGTTCGATAAAGACAATCAGGAACCAGAAAATCATTGCTCCGACGATAGGGGAGAAGACGCGAGCAGCTCCACCCAAAATCAATACGGTATATGCGAAGAAGGTGAGGGCGGTTCCGTAGTTATCAGGTTGAACGGATTGGCGTGAAAGAGCATATACAAAACCACCAATTGAACCGATAACGCCACCGATAATGAGTGATTGCATCTTGTAAAGGTATACGTTCTTACCGAGCGATCTCACGGCATCTTCATCTTCTCGGATTGCACGCATTAGGCGACCCCACGGTGAATTAACCATCAGCCACATCACAAAGATGATGATTGCAACAAGAATCCATCCGGTGATGACAACCCATAGGTCGTTAGCATTAAAGCGAAGGATTGGAGTCTCTAAACCTTCCTTAAATGGGTTGAGATCAAAGAAATCTTTACCGAATTTTCCGGTGATTCCATCTGATCCGCCAAGCCATTCATTAAAGGTTGCAGAGCGAGCAATCTGGCGGACAATTTCTGCGGCAGCGATGGTGACGATAGCTAGATAGTCGGCACGTAGGCGAAGAGTGGGAACACCAAGAAGGAGTGCAAAGAGGATTGAGTTTCCGATACCGATGATGAAAGCCACCCAGAGCGGAACGCCGAAGGAGATAACTGGAACCGCGACGCTATAAGCACCTATCGCTAAGAATCCCGCCTGGCCAAAGTTAAGCAGTCCCGTATATCCGAAGTGCATATTGAGGCCAATAGCTGCGAGTGCGAAGATGATCGTGTTGACTCCAATAGTCGCACCTAGAGTCTGCTGAATAATAAATAGAAAATCCATTTATCCGATCCTCTCTTTTCTTCCCAATATTCCTTGCGGACGCACAATCAAAATCAAGATAAGGACAATCAAAGCGCCGACATATTTAAGTTCAGTAGGAATAAAGAGCGTTGATAGCTGAACAAAGAGCCCGATAATTAAAGATCCGACCAAAGCTCCATTTGCGGTCCCGAGGCCACCTAAAGTCACAGCAGCGAAGATAAGTAACAACATATCTTGACCCATTAAGAAGCTGACGCCCTGATTGATAGTGACGATAACGCCGGCATAACCAGCAAGTGCTGCACCAAGGACCCAGACAGCAAGAATTACCTTCTGGACATCGATTCCAGAGGCAGATGCCAACGCTGGGTTATCGGCAACCGCGCGGCTGGCTTTACCCATACGAGTACGAAGTAGCCAGAGGGTAGCCACGATAATAAAGATGATTCCAAAGATTGTAGTCAAAATTGATTTAGGGGTGATGTTGACTGGTCCGAGTTCAAGACCTGCCTGCCCCGCATATTGTGGAAGCTGACGAGTATCGCCACCGAATATAAAGAGGAAGAAGTAGCGTAAGAAGATTGCGAAACCAATAGAGACAACTAGCATTGCGATGAGACCGGTTCCGCGCTTACGGAGTGGTTTCCAGAGGAATCTATCTTGCAAATAGCCGGCTATAAAGGCGCTTAAGATCACGGCAAGTGGGGCGGCTGCGAGAACAGGAAGTTTTACTATCGCGCTTAAGTAATAGGTCAGTAGACCCGCAAAGGTCAGAATCTCACCGTGGGCAAAGTTGGTGAGGCCGGTTGTTCCGAAAATCAGGTTGAGGCCAAGGGCAGCTAAGCCAATGATGAGTCCGAGAATAATGCCATCTACAGTCAACTGTGCTGAGCGAACAAGTAGTGATGCTTTCTCAACTCCGGGACCTATTGGAAAGAGAAGTCGTAAATCGACGCCGAGCATAAAGACATTCGCCTTAATTGTTACCTTCGTAGGATCGGTAAGAGCCTGCCCTTCGGGAAGATCGCCTTCATTGATGGTGGCGGCGAAGGTTCCCTTAGTTGTAATCGGAACTTCCCATGAACCATCTGCACCTGTGGTTACCTCAGCTGCGAAACCGGCAGGACCGGCGATGGAGATTCTGACACCAGAAAGTGCGCCGCCATCTTTATCGGTGAGGATTCCGTAGAGCTTGGTTGGAGTATCTGCAGCTGATGCAGAAGATGAAAGCGCAACGGAAGATGTCGCTGCAAATAAGGAGAGAAGTAAGAGTGAGGCGAAACGGAGGGTACGGACTCCAAGAATTCGCCCACTCGCCACTTTATTTGAACCCTTCAAACCTTCGGTCTTTAAAACCTGAGACAAGGTGCGCTCCCATTCCATTTCATTCTCTGCATGCAACTTTTTTGGGGTTCCTCGCGAGTAACCCAGAGCGCAACCTTAACGAAGGGGTTATCTTTGGGCAAGGATGAGGCAGGTAATCCTGGCGGTACAGCTTCTCTCGCCAACCTCGTTGGTAATGACTACCTCGTATGAGCAGAGGGTCTTTCCCAGTGATATTGCAGTGGCCACCGCGGTCACATGGCCGCTTCTTGCTGATTTGTGATGGGTGGCGTTGATATCGACTCCAACAATCATGCGATCAGGTCCGGCATGAAGTGAGGTGCCAATCGAACCTAGTGACTCTGCTAAGACAACATTTGCGCCGCCATGGAGAAGGCCGAATGGTTGCGTATTTCCTTCAACTGGCATTTGAGCCACGAGGCGTTGCGGGGTCGCTTCAAGAATTTCGATTCCCATTTTTTGATCAAGAAGTCCAGAGCCACGGTCACGAAGAATTTGAAGATAATCAGGTTCCGTCATAGTTCCAAAGTTTATCCCTTAGAGGTGTTTATACCTAGCGAGTGTTTATACCTAAGATGTGCCGCATGAGCGCGGAAAAGAAGCTTTTGCTTATCGATGGCCACTCAATGGCCTATCGCGCATTCTTCGCTCTTCCTGCCGAGAATTTCACGACCGCCTTGGGTCAGCACACCAATGCAATTTACGGATTTGCGACGATGATCATCTCCCTTATCAAAGAGGAGAAGCCGACGCATGTCGCCGTCGCTTTTGATGTATCTCGAAAAACCTTTAGATCTGAAATTTTCCCTGAGTACAAAGCTAATCGCGCATCGACCCCCGATGAGTTTCGTTCGCAGATGTCATATCTTCATGAGCTCATTGATAGTTGCGGTATTAAACATTTTCAACTCGAAGGATACGAAGCCGATGATCTCATCG
>WLDB01000031.1 GCA_009705035.1 Actinomycetota bacterium
GCAACGCGTATGGTGATTATGGATGCCGATAGATTTGGCGTTTCTCAACTACATCAGCTTCGCGGACGCGTTGGTCGAGGTACATCACCAGGACTATGTCTACTTGTCACGAAAAGTTTAGAAGAATCACCGGCGCGACTTCGCCTGGATGCAGTGGCATCAACGACAGATGGATTTGAACTTTCGCGGATAGACCTCGAGCAAAGACGAGAAGGAGACGTCCTTGGAGTTAATCAATCAGGATCACGTTCACACCTTCGTCTCTTAAGAGTTTTGCGCGATGAAAAACTTATCGAGCAAGCGCGTAGCGATGGTGAAGAGTTGATTCAGTCAGGATTATCAGATTACCCAGCTTTGATTGAGGCGCTCAAGAAGTTAGAGTTAGATGCTGCAACAGAATTTATCGACAAGAGTTAAGTTCAAGAGTTAACCGACCAGATTCATCAAGCTAGGGAGTTTGCGATGCGCATAATTGCGGGGGCCGCCAAAGGGCGACCCATCTCTGCTGTTGCTTCTGCGACTCGACCTACCTCAGACCGCGCTCGTGAGGCGCTCTTCTCAACATTGGCCTCAGAGTTTGGTGAATTTGAGGGCTTACGAGTTCTCGATCTTTATGCCGGCACTGGCGCTGTGGCACTTGAAGCGCTATCGCGTGGAGCAGCGCTCGTTCACGCTGTTGAGAAGGATGAAGCAGCAAGCAAAGCAATCACTGCAAACTTTGATTCAATTAAGAGCGCAGAACTCAAAGGAACTTTCCATCTATACACAATGGGGGTTCATCGTTTTCTTGGAGATAAATCCCAGTTTCAGTACCACTTTATTTATATAGACCCGCCTTATGATGTTGACGACATTGATGTGGTTGAGACTCTGGTGCAATTACAAGATAACAATTTTCTCGATTCGCAGTCCATCATCGCGATTGAGCGAAATAGCCGGGTCAAGGAGATTTCTTGGCCATATGGTTATGAGGAGATGAGGGTGAAGAATTACGGCCAGGCCACTATTTTTTATGGGATTCCAGCTCCGATTCCCGTCGAAGATAGCGCTGAGAATGGATAACTCACCCGCTCCTTGCTAGCGTTGGCCATATGAAGCGCGCAGTATGTCCCGGATCCTTCGATCCAATCACACATGGGCACCTCGATATCATCGAACGCGCCAGCAAACACTTCGATGAGGTAATTGTTGCCGTCTTTGTGAATCGAAAGAAAGCCGGTCTCTTTTCGGTCGAAGAACGTCTCGAGCTCATTACTAGCAATGTAAAGCACCTTAAGAATGTCCGAGTCGATTCAGGCTCAGGCTTGTTGGTCGAATATTGCAAAGTTAATGGGGTTACTGCGATTGTAAAAGGCTTGCGTGCTGTAACTGACTTTGATTATGAATTGCAGATGGCTCAGGTTCACACTCAAGCATCTGGAGTCGAGACTATGTTTATGGCTACCTCTCCAACACATTCTTTTCTATCTTCTTCAATCGTTAAAGAACTCGCCTATTACGGCGGGGATGTATCTACGATGGTTCCAGCTAATGTCCATGCGGCGCTGAAAAGCAGAGCTGCCTCCCCAAAAGATCTCGACTAGAACGGCGATAGAAATGTCTATGGATTCAATTGAGAAGATAAGCACCGCAATTACGATGATCGAAGAGGCACGCGGCGTGCCGCTCTCAGCATCATGTGTGGTCCATCGTGGTGAAATTCTTGAAATCCTCGAAGGTGCTCGTGATTATCTCCCTGCAGATCTATTTGAAGCTGAGAAGCTCCTTGCTGCGCGCGATCAAATTATTGAAGAGGGTCGTGTAAGTGCAGAGACTATGGTTGCAACAGCTCGTGAAGATGTATCTCGTATGGTTGAACAGACTGCTATTGTGCAATCTGCGCGTGATGAGGCACAGCGCATTCTTGATGAAGCGCGCGATCTAGCCGCTGCCGAACGTGAAGAAGTTGAGGCCTATATCGATGGCCGTCTGGCGACACTAGAAGTTATTCTCAATAAGACCATGGAAGCTGTAGCGCGTGGTCGCGAGCGCCTAGAGGGTGCCGATGATAAGGATGTTCTCGCTCAACTTGCCGATGATAAATAACGAGTAGATAAGTAACGGGCCGATAAGTGATTCATCGTAAAGAGGAGAGCGCATTTACTCTCAATATCCACGAACTGCCACGTCGTGCAGGTGAAATGCGTGAATATCAGCTTGATATCGATGCACCCTTTCGTGTTGGTGTGCCGCTTATTGCAGTCCCTGAAGGTGACCTGATTGAGCTCGATGTGCGGTGTGAATCAGTCACAGAAGGCGTGCTCATTACTGCAGATATATTTGCTGTAGCTATTGGAGAATGCATTCGGTGCCTGGATCCAGTCGAGCTTGAAATCGATCGCAAGGTGCAAGAGCTCTATAGATATCAACCGACAGACGATAAAGGTAAGAGAACGCGCCAGAACGGTTCACGTAAAGATGATGAAGTCGAAGGCGATCTCGATGAGGTCGACATCCTTTATGTAGAAGGCGACCAGGCCAACCTTGAGATTCCTATCCTCGATGCCATTATTTTGAGCTTGCCGGTCAATCCGCTCTGCGATGAGGAGTGCCTTGGCCTCTGCCCCGATTGCGGAGAGAAGTGGGAGAAGCTCCCCGAAGACCATAGCCATGGGGCTGTCGATATACGCTGGGCGGGGTTGGAAAACCTCGATTTGGGTTCAGCCGAAAATTAAGCGATACTTACCCCATACAGGCTGAAGTTCAGCTAGAAGAGCAGAAGGACGGTTACCGTGCCAGTACCAAAGCGAAAGATGTCTCGTTCGAAGACACGTTCACGTCGCAGCATGTGGAAAACAACAGCAGCATCACTCTCAAATTGCCCACAGTGCCAGCAACCTAAGCTCAACCATGTAGCTTGCCCAACATGCGGTACATACAACCGTCGTCAGGTTCTTGAGGTCTGATCTGTACTCAGAACTACTTAAGCAACTAGGTACCGAAGTTGATGCCGAGTTACTTGAGTTGGCTTTCACCCATCGCTCGTTTGCTTATGAAGCTGGGTTGATAGCAACCAATGAACGACTTGAATTTCTCGGTGACTCTGTCCTTGGATTGGTAGTCACTGAAGAGTTATATAAAAAATATCCAGATCTCGACGAAAGTCGACTCTCTCCCTTGCGATCTGGAATCGTCAACATGCGCGCACTGGCAGATATTGCGCGCTCGCTCTCATTAGGAAAATACATCCGTTTAGGTAAGGGTGAAGAAGTCACTAACGGCCGCGATAAGAACTCGCTCCTTGCAGATGCATTTGAAGCTCTCATCGGCGCGATTTATATGACATCAGGTTTTGAAAAAACTGCAGAATGTCTCCGTCGTTTAATTGCCCCAACCCTTGATAGTGCAATGGCTATGGGGGCAGGATTAGATGGAAAGACTGCTCTGCAAGAGCTCGTCGCATCACTCGGGAAAGCATCTCTTGAGTACCGAGTAACCGAGAGCGGACCAGATCACGATAAGAGCTTTATCGCTGTTGCCCTCGTAGGTGGAGAAGAGCTCTCTACCGGAACCGGAAAAAGCAAGCGCGAGGCAGAACAATCCGCGGCGCGAAGTGCTTTTGAAATTCTGAGCGCTTCAATCACAGTAAAGCCAGAGAGCGAATAATTTCGCAGAAACCCTCAAGTTGAAGTTGAGCTGAGTCGTGTTTATCGCATAACCCTTGCGCAAGGTAGGTTTACGCCGTGTATTTGAAGAGCTTGACCCTCAAAGGATTTAAATCCTTTGCATCGGCGACCACTCTTCGCCTCGAGCCCGGTATCACCTGCGTGGTCGGACCTAACGGGTCAGGAAAATCAAACGTTGCTGATGCCTTGACCTGGGTGATGGGTGAACAAGGCGCAAAATCTTTGCGTGGCGGAAAGATGGAAGATGTCATCTTCGCTGGCACTTCTGGGCGCGCACCACTTGGTCGAGCTGAAGTCTCACTTACCATTGATAACACTGATGGCGCACTCCCAATTGAATTCTCAGAAGTAACAATCTCGCGAATTCTTTTCCGCAACGGTCAAAGTGAATACCAGATCAATGGCGATGCCTCACGCTTGCTTGATATTCAAGAGCTATTAAGTGATTCAGGAATCGGTCGCGAGATGCATGTGATGGTTGGCCAAGGCCAACTCGAAGCGATATTAATGGCTACACCTGAAGAGCGTCGCGCCTATATTGAAGAAGCTGCCGGTGTTCTAAAGCATCGCAAGCGTAAAGAGAAAGCAATTCGCAAACTTGATTCGATGCAAGCCAACCTTGCTCGTATCAACGATCTGACTGTAGAACTCCGCCGACAACTGCGCCCTCTTGGCAAACAAGCAGAGGTCGCTAAGAAGGCAGCAACAATTCAGGCAGATTTGCGCGATGCCAAGCTTCGTCTTTTGGCCGATGATTACATTGCATTCTCAAAAACTCTTGATGCCGAGGTAGCTGATGAGAATGCACTTCGTGAACGACGCGCCTCTGTCGAAGCCGAGTTAGATAAGATGCGACGACGCGAAGAAGAGCTTGATCGCATTGCTGTAGAAGAATCTCCGTTACTAATCGCCGCCCAAGAAAATTTCTATGCCCTGAACTCGCTCCGTGAAAAGTTCCGTGGCACCCAATCTCTGGCCCAAGAACGCTCTCGCTTTCTTGCAGAAGAGGCAGAGGAGGCGCGTTCTGCTGGGCGCGATCCGGTAGCTCTTGAGGCTGAGGCGCAATCATTACGAGACGAAGAGTCTGTACTACGAAATGAAACTCTGGCTGCAAATGAAACTTTGGCGAAAGCAACACTTGATCTAGCTGGACTCGAAGAGAGACTTAAGGGCGAAGAAGCGACAATCGATGCAGCGCTACGTGCTATTGCAGATATGCGTGAAGGTACCGCACGCCAAGAGGGACATATAAAGTCACTCGCGGCTCGACTCGAAGCAAACGCTGAAGAGATTGCCCGCTTAATGAAAGCACGCGACGAAGCGCAATCTCGAGTCGATCAGGCAAAGGCTTCATATAGCAAATTTGAGATGGAGATTGCCGGCGCTGATGCAGGAGAGCTCGGTCTAGATTCACAATTTGAAAGCGCTAAGAACGCACTTGATAGCGCCAAAGCTAAGCATCAAGAACTCATTGAAGCAGAGCGTGCAATTGATCGCGAAAGAAATGCTGTCGAATCCAAATTGGAAGCTCTCCGACTCACATCACAATCACGTGATGGAGGAGCAGCTCTCATCAAAGATGCGCGCGGCCTCTCGATTATGGGTTCTATCGCTTCGTTGATCACAATAGATTCAGGTTGGGAGGCAGCAACTGCGGCAGCCCTCGGTTCTCTAGCTGATGCAATCGTTGTGCGCGATTTAGCATCTGCAGTAACCGCGCTCACCACTCTCCGAAGTGAAAATCTTGGACAGGCCGATGTGTTGGTCTATGAAGCCTCTTCGAATTCGACTACGCCAGCCCCAGCTCATCTCACATCACTTTTGGCCCATGTTCGCTCTGATTCAATCGCCGATCTCTTAGCTCAACTACTTTCAGCGACCGTCGTTGCAGATAACGCTCGCGCCGCAGAAACGATTCTTCGCGAGAATAAGGGCTTAACTGTTGTCACCCGCGATGGCGATGTCATTACTTCGCATAGAGCCCGTGGCGGTTCTGCCTCATCTAACTCATTAATCGAAATTGAATCTTTGATAAAGAACCTTGATATCAAAGTTGAAGAGCTCACCCAGACCTCTGATCGCTATAAGTTTGAAATTTCGACCTCAGCCACAGATGTTGAGAGCAAGCAGGGCAGCTTCGATCGCGCACTGGGTCAGCTCAATGAATCAGATGCTCGCATCGCAGCATTAACTGAACAGCTTGCTGTGTCTGGACAGAATATGAAATCTGCAGCAGCTGAAGTTGAACGACTATCGCGCGCAATTGAAGAGACTTCAGCTATCAAGGTGCGTGATGAGAACGAGCTAAATATTGCCTCAGCTCAATTAGGCCAACATGGTGAGATTGCAGAACCAGATCGATCTATCGCTGAAGGCTTAAGAGATCAGGTTTCACAAGCTCGCACTCTCCAGATGGAGGCCCGACTTGCGGTTCGCACATCAGAGGAGCGAGTTTCATCTCTTGTGGCGCGTATCAGTGCACTTGTCGATTCTGCTCGTAACGAACGAGAAGCATCAGAACGCGCCGTTGCACGTCGTGGAGCTCGTGCACAGGGCGCGGTTATTTCACAAGCGATTGCCGAGGCCGCTTACGAGGCACTGATTCATATTGAGCGCTCAATCGCAAAAAGTGCTGTTGAAAGGACTCGCCTAGAGTCTTCCCGCACTGATCGAGATGGCGAAACTTTGACAGTTCGAACTCGAAGTCGCGAGCTCACAGCAGAACTTGATCAGTTAACAACAAGTGTTCACCGCGATGAAATTGCTCGCGCAGAACAGCGTATGCGCATTGAGGCGCTTGAACTCAAAGCAGTAGAAGAACTTGGAATTGATACTGCAACGTTGGTTGCCGAATATGGACCAGAGAAAGATGTGCCAACATTTATCGAAACCGATGAAGGTGAGATTGTTGCGACAGAGCTGATCCCATATCGTCGCGATCAACAAGAGAAGCGCTTGGCTTCTGCTGAACGCTCGCTTAACTTGCTCGGAAAAATCAACCCGCTCGCTCTTGAAGAGTACAACGCACTTGAAGAGCGCCTTAAGTTTTTGGCTGAGCAACTCGAAGACCTTAAGCGAACCAAGAAAGATCTGCTCGACATCATTAAGGATGTAGATGAGAAGGTGCAAGAAGTATTCATGGAGGCCTATACCGAGGTTGCGGCTCACTTCAAGGATATTTTCGGGCGCTTATTCCCAGGTGGTGAGGGCAAGCTCTTCCTCTCTAACCCGGAAGATCTTCTCAATACCGGTGTTGATGTGGAGGCGCGTCCTCCAGGAAAGCGCGTTAAGCGTTTATCACTGCTATCTGGTGGAGAAAAATCGCTCACAGCGGTTGCAATGCTTGTTGCGATTTTCAAATCTCGCCCAAGCCCGTTCTATGTTCTCGATGAAGTTGAAGCAGCGCTCGATGATGTTAACCTCGGTCGCTTACTCGGAATATTTGAAGAGCTTCGTGAGACATCACAACTTATTGTCATCACTCACCAAAAACGCACAATGGAGATAGCAGATGCTCTTTACGGAGTAACTATGCGCGGTGACGGTGTTACTGAAGTTATTTCGCAGCGTCTTCGTGAATCCACAACTGCCTAATTAAGTAGCTCGATATGGGAATCTTCACTCGATTTGTTGCAAAGATTCGCGGAACCTCAACTGCATCGAATCTCGACTGGGATGAACTCAAAGCTGAACTGCTCGCTGCGGACCTCGGACCATCGCTAACAGAGAAAATCATTGCGCAAGGCAAGCAGATAAAGGGAGATGATGCGCAAGAGTCATTACGAGTGATTCTAAATAGTTATCTCACTTCAAAAAGCCGGGAGTTGGTAAGAACTAACACAACGACCGTTATCTTGGTAGTAGGAGTTAACGGTGTTGGCAAGACAACAACAGTTGCAAAACTTGCAAATCATTTAAAGGAGTCAGGTAATTCAGTTCTACTAGGAGCAGCAGATACCTTTAGAGCTGCCGCAGTTGATCAACTCTGCACATGGGGTGATCGAGTGGGTGTAGTTGTAGTAACCGGAAAAGCGATGAGCGAACCAGCATCAGTTGCATTTGATGCTGCAAAAGCAGCGGTTGCCGCAAAAGTTGATTATTTGATTATTGATACTGCCGGTCGTTTACATACCAAAAATGATTTGATGGCAGAGCTCGGCAAAGTTCGTCGCGTGATTGAGAAAGTTTTGCCTGTCTCAGAAACTTTGCTCGTCCTTGATGGAACAACGGGTCAAAATGCGCTGACTCAGGCAGAACTCTTTAATGAGGCCGTTACATTGACAGGTTTAATTGTTACAAAGCTTGATGGAAGTGCCCGCGGGGGAGCGGCGTTGGCTATCGAGAATCGCCTCGATCTCCCGATTAAATTCGTGGGTACAGGCGAGGCTATCTCTGATTTTTCTCCATTTGATGGCGATACTTACCTGGAATCCCTTATTTCATAGCCCTGAGCAAGGAATTCAACGAACCGCGTTACATTGCCGAAACATTAGAGGCAGATTTGTTTCACCCCTTTAACCTGCTAGGTCTGTGCATGTAACCCCCCTTTGACACCTTATGCACATCTCAAAGGCGAGTAAATAGAGTTATAAAAAGGGGATGGCATATGGAAGAGGTAGTTCTCAGCTCAGGTGATACCGCTTGGATGATGATGAGCGTTGGTTTGGTGACGCTTATGGTTCCAGGTTTGGCGCTTTTCTATGGCGGCATGGTTCGCGCTAAGGGCGTTCTAAATATGATGATGATGTCTTTTGGAGCACTTGCTCTTGTTTTTGTTCTTTGGATTGCTTACGGCTTCTCACTAGTTTTTGGTGACTCTGTCGGTGGTCAAGGAATTATTGGCGATGGAAATGAATTTCTATTCTTAAAGGGTCTCGATAATGCAGATGCTTTAATTGGAACAATTCCGGCGACAGTATTCGTTGCTTTCCAAGGAATGTTTGCAGCAATTACAGTGGCACTTATCTCTGGTGCTATCGCAGATCGCACAAAGTTTGGTTCTTGGATGGCATTCGCAGGAATTTGGGCGACTCTCGTTTACTTCCCTGTCGCTCACTGGGTCTTCGCATTTGATGGCTTTGTAGCAGAGACTGGTGGATGGATTGCAAACACACTTGGCGCGCTCGACTTCGCTGGTGGTACTGCGGTACATATCAACGCAGGTGCTGCAGGTTTAGCTCTGGCAATTGTTCTTGGAAAGCGTGTGGGCTTTGGAAAAGTTCCATTAAAGCCACATAACCTTCCCATGGTAATGACTGGCGCTGCCCTGCTCTGGTTCGGTTGGTTTGGATTCAATGCCGGATCAGCGGTCGCTTCAAATGGCACTGCTGGACTTGCACTTCTTAACACAATCGGTGCGACGGTTGCTGCAGTCTTAGCATGGCTATTGGTTGAAAAGATTCGTGATGGACATGCAACTAGTCTCGGTGCAGCTTCAGGCGTTGTTGCTGGACTCGTTGCAATCACACCAGCATGTGCTGCAGTTGACGCACGCGGCGCGCTCATCATCGGCTTTGTTGCAGGTGTACTTTGCGCGCTCTCTGTTGGTTTGAAATTCCGCTTCGGTTTCGATGATTCACTCGATGTAGTTGCTGTGCACCTTGTTGGTGGAATCGTAGGAACACTTCTCATTGGCTTCGTAGGAGTTGGAGTTGGACTCTTCAATGGCGGAGGTACAGAGCAGCTAGTCAAGCAAGCTATTGGAGTAGTCGCAGTACTTGCCTACTCATTTATCGTGAGTTTCTTGGTCGCCAAGATCATCGATAAGACCATTGGCTTCAGAATTTCAACCGATCAAGAGATTTCTGGAATCGACTTGGCCATTCACGCAGAACGCGGATATGAACTATCCGATAACACACAAGGTGGCGTCTTCGGCGCTTCGAAGGGGGCATAACGATGAAACTCATTACAGCAATTCTCAAGCCATTTAAGCTCGATGATGTAAAGAACGCGCTTCAGGCTGCTGGCATTACTGGCATGACTGTCTCTGAAGCAAGCGGGTTTGGTCGTCAAGGTGGACACACTGAGGTCTACCGTGGCGCTGAATACACCGTTGATTTAATCCCAAAGGTCCGCCTTGAGGTTCTTGTCGATGATGCAGATGCTGCAAATATCGTCGATGTAATTGTCAAAGCTGCCAGCACCGGAAGTATTGGTGATGGAAAAGTTTGGACCACTCCAGTAGATCAGGTCGTTCGAGTTCGTACTGGTGAACGTGGACCTGATGCAATTTAGGACCTGAAGAAGAAAGAAACTAATAAGATAGATATATGGGTACACGAGAGAGAAGGTCGCGCTCAGATGAGTGCGACCTTCTCCTTTCTGGGCTTTTCAAAGAATCCGGTGCCGATGAGAAAAATATGGCGATTGCCGCTGTTGGAAGTTTTGGTCGTGGAGAGTTAGCTCCGGGTTCAGATTTAGATATTGTCATTCTTCATACCGCTGCGCTAAATGCCACAGAATTATCTGAGATAGTAAATAAGATTCTCTATCCACTCTGGGACAAAAAAATTAAGGTGGACCATTCGGTTCGCACTTACGCCGAGACAAAGGAAGCGCTACAGGCTGACCTGAAGGTTGCTATGGGGCTGCTTGATATTCGTTTGATAGTGGGTTCTGCAGACCTTGTGGCTGATGTTCAAGTTCTCGCGCTAGATAATTGGCGAAATGATGCCGATAAGTTTCTTACTCTTCTCGAAAGTTCACTTGATGAACGACACTCACGCGCGGGTGAACTGGCTTATCTACTAGAGCCTGATCTAAAAGAGTCACGTGGAGGCTTAAGGGATATCACCGCTCTTAAAGCAATCAATACCTCTGGTCGAGTGGTTCTACCTATGGAGAGAATAAGCCGCGCAGAATCGCTGCTCTCGACGGTAAGAGAGGCGCTTCACACTGTCAGCGGACGCGATAAAGACCGGCTCCTATTTGCAGAGCAAGATAAAGTTGCAGCGCTCTTGGGATATGCAGATGCCGATTTGTTAGTCTCAGATGTTGCGCATTCGGCGCGAGCTGTTGATTACTTGATGCAGATGGCGCTACACCGGTTGCATAATCGTGGACGCGATGGGCTTGGGCGTTTTCTTAAGCGGATACGTTCTACTGTTGTCGGTGAAGGCATCAGCGTTTCTAATAATGAAGTTTCAATAGATTCCACCATTGATATCAACCTTGATCCATTAATTGGCCTTCGTGCGGCAGCAAAAGCGGCGCAATTGGGGCTTCCCCTCTCATTTGATTCGTTGCAGTTGTATTCGCAGAAATTAAAGTCAGGAGAAGGAGCACTTCCTAATCCATGGCCAAGAGAGGCCCGTGAGAATCTCATCTCCTTGATTGGCGCCGGACCAGCAATGGTGACTATCTTTGAAGCGTTAGATCAAGAAGGTGTTCTCATTAATTGGATACCTGAATGGTCTGGGGTGCGATCTTTGCCGCAACGCAATGTTCTCCATCGACATACAGTTGACCGTCATATGGTTGAAACTGCAGTGGCGGCAGCAGCGCTCACGCGCCAAGTGCATCGCCCGGACTTGCTACTTTTTACCGCCCTTTTTCACGATATTGGTAAAGGCACCGAAGATGATCACTCGCTTCGGGGCGAAAAACTCATTGAACCACTAGCACTTCGACTTGGATTTACCGTAGGTGATACTGCAATAATTCAAACGCTCATCAAGCATCACTTACTTCTTTCAGCGACTGCAACTCGACGAGATCTCGATGATCCAGCAACAATTGCAAGCGTTACTTCAGCCATCGCAGATTTGCAGACACTTGAACTTCTTCACGCTCTTAGCATCGCCGATGGTGAGGCAACAGGGCGCGCAGCATGGAGTAGTTGGAAAGCCTCACTTGTAGCCGATCTTGTTCGTAGAGCCACCCTAGCCCTGAGAGATAACACCATTGAATCGCAACCTGAATTAAGCGATCGCCAAGTCGAGAAGGCATCTTCAGGTCAGCTGCATGTCGAGATTGAAGATCGCGGCAACTTCTACGCTCTTGAAATCATTGCTCCGGATAGCACTGGTCTGCTCTCCATCGTCGCCGGAGTTTTGAATATTCTGCGCCTTGATGTGAAATCAGCGCGGACAAAAACCCTTACCAATGTCGCTGTCATGGAATGGATAGTTCTACCGGACCCACATGCCCCAGATTTAACTGGTACTGATATTCATAATGAAATCAAGCGAGCATTTGCGGATGAGTCTCAATTAGCAGAGAAGATTCAATCGAGAATAAGCGCCTATGCAAGCCTTCCCACTATTCCTGTGCCAGCACCGATTGTTGAAACTTTTCTCGATGCCGCAACCGATGCGACGATTATTGAAGTGAGGTCGCATGATCGCCCCGCGCTCCTCTTCTCAATTGGCGATGCGATTCGTCGCTGTAATATCGATATCAGAGCAGCGATTGTCACGACCTTGGGTGCTGAAGCGATTGATACTTTATATGTCACAGAAGTAGGCGGTGGTGCTCTGACTCAGCAACGAGCCAGCCAGGTCGCTGATGAACTTACCCATTCTTTAAAGTAGGCTCTGGCTCTATGTTCGATGCCCTCTCATCCAAGATTTCTGGCGCCTTCGCATCGCTGCGAAATAAAGGCAAACTCTCATCGAGTGATATCGAAAAGACGATTTCTGAAATACGCGAAGCTTTGCTTGAAGCAGATGTTGCGCTGGTTGTCGCTGATGGATTTGCCAAGCGAGTTGATGAGAAAGCGCAAGATTTACTTCCGACTCTGCAATCAGGAGTAAACCAAGCGCAAGCCATTTTCGATCTTGTTAATCAAGAACTAACTGAAATCCTTGGCGGGGGAGCGCGCCGCGTGCGCTTTGCAAAGAACCCACCAACCGTCATCATGTTGGCAGGTCTGCAGGGCGCAGGTAAAACAACTCTTGCTGCCAAACTTGCAAAGTTCTACAAAGACCAAGGCGATACACCGATTCTTGTAGCATCGGATTTGCAACGCCCAAATGCTGTCACTCAACTACAGGTTGTTGGCCAATCAGTGGGTGTTCCAGTTTTCGCTCCTGAACCAGGAAATGGTGTGGGCGACCCAGTCGCAGTGGCTCGCGCCGGCATTGAGTTCGCAAAATCAAAACTTCATAACATGGTTATCGTCGATACTGCAGGACGTCTGGGTGTTGATGAAGAGCTAATGGCAGAGGCATCAGCAATACGAGATGCAATCAACCCAAACGAAATTCTCTTTGTAGTTGATGCCATGATTGGTCAAGACGCTGTTCGCACCGCAGAAGCATTCCGAGATGGTGTTGGCTTTGATGGAGTGGTACTTACAAAACTTGACGGCGATGCACGAGGTGGCGC
>WLDB01000032.1 GCA_009705035.1 Actinomycetota bacterium
ATTGCTGGCGACTCTTAAGAAAGAAGATCGCGAGAGATTAGCCCGTCTTGCCCGAGAGCGTGAAGATGCTGATCAAGCTGACTCAATCAAGCGGGCAAAAACCCTGAATGTCGCATCCGGTCGTGGTGGATTGGCAATTAAATTTGCATTCAAACAGATCGGTGATCGTTATGTTTTCGGTGCAGATGGAATGACTAATTGGGATTGCTCCGGCCTCACCATGCGCGCTTTCCAAACAGCTGGTGTAAATCTGCCACATTCTTCTGCCGCACAGTCACGAATGGGTAAATCTATTCCGTTTAGCCAGAAGAAGCCGGGAGATCTCGTCTTCTTCGGTCGCCCTGTTTCGCATGTTGGAATTTACATCGGCGGCGGCAAGATGGTTCATGCTCCTCGATCAGGATCCCGAGTTAAAATTGCAAGTGCAGCATCGCTGGGCTCAAAGAGATTAGTCGCGGTTCGCCGTTTCTAATGTCCGCTGACTTTCCACGCATTCTATGCATCACCAATGATTTCGGCCCACGAGCTGGTGGTATCGAAACATTTATTCATGGTCTCATTGAACGCATGCCTCATGGATGCGTAACGGTCTACACATCTTCTCAAGGTGACACTGCAGAGTTTGATGGCGCATGGCTGAAAAACTTTGGTGTCACAATTATCCGAGATAAATCAAAGATTCTCCTACCTTCGCCTAGAGTCCTTAAAATTACTCAGGCCCTGGTGCGCGATTCGAAATTTGATTCAATCTTCTTTGGCGCTGCTGCGCCGCTTGGACTTCTCGCACATGGATTAAGGAAGGCCGGTGCAGACCGACTAGTTGCGCTGACTCACGGACACGAAGTCTGGTGGGCAAAAGTTTGGCCATTCAAATTCTTACTCCGCCGAATTGGATCAGGGCTAGATGTCATGACTTACCTCGGTGAATACACAAGGGGTGAAATCGCAAGGGCGCTCAAGAAAGATAGCCAAAAGTCTATGGTGCATATTGCTCCCGGAATTGACACAGTGCATTTTTCACCACAAGGCGATCTTGCACATTTGCGAAAGAAGTTAGATCTCGAGGGTAAACGAATAATTGTCAGCGTGGGCCGGTTAGTTCATAGAAAAGGCCAAGACACGCTAGTTGAAGCTTTACCGTTAGTGATTCAAGAATTTCCAGATGCCCACCTACTTTTCGTCGGCGTTGGTCCGCACCTCGAATACATTCATAAGAGAGCGATTCAGCTGGGAGTCTTGTCGCATATTTCTTTTGTAGGAAGAGTCCCGTATGACGAGATTCCTCAATTCATAGGACTCGGTGAAATATTTGCAATGCCTAGTCGTTCTCGACTGGCTGGTTTAGAGGTTGAAGGTTTAGGTATTGTCTATCTTGAAGCAAGCGCCTGCGGCTTACCCGTAGTTGGCGGAAAATCTGGGGGAGCACCTGATGCTTTACTAGAAGGCGAGACAGGTTTTGCGGTGAATGGCCGTAATCCAGGCGATGTAGCAGAAGCAATTTTACATTTGTTACGCAATCCTGAAATGGGTGCGCGGATGGGCAAACGTGGACGAGAGTGGATTATAGAAAATTGGGAGTGGAAACGATGGTCGCGAGAGTTCAATACTCTATTTGCGAAGTAGAGATCAAAGACAATTCACGAGCCTTTTGAATAGCTTCAACTCGATTTCGAGACCCTAGTTTTCTTAATATTGCTGCCACGTGGCTCTTTATAGTTGCTTCAGAGTTGTAGCGGATTACCGCAATTTCTCGCGCAGTTAGACCTTGACTCAGTAGCGATAGGACTTCAATCTCGCTCTTAGTAAGTGGAGTGATGATTGCACTCTTTCTGGGAAGTGAGGGCGCGTAGATTGCCAAGCCATCTCGTGCCTGCGTTAAGTCATCTAACGCTGTCATGATTGTGTTGATAGATGATTCTTTAGAGATGAAGAGCGTGAATCCAAGTGCTCTAGCTCGTTCAATCAGCGCCCAGTTAGCCTCAAAAGTGAAGAGGGCAACCTTGACCTCTGGATTATGCCGTTGTGCGGGTTGTGCAAGATTAAGACCTTCACCATCGCCTAGATAATTATCGGTGAGAATGAGATCGAAGCTCTCTTTGGCAATTAGTTCATTAGCACTTCTCAAGGATGTTGCTTGAGAGATATCACTCCATCCATGTGCCGAGAGCGCTGATATTAATCCTGCTCGAATAATGTGGTGGTCATCTACAACAAGAATTCTTCGTTGGGAAATTTTAGACATATCTTCGTTCCGCCTTCATCAATGATTGTAAAGCTACCTTGATTGAGCTCTACTAATTCACGAATTCCAGTAAGTCCATAGTGAAGCTTGTTTTCGTGAGCTCCGCCGGCTCCGTTATCTGAAAAAGTGAATTGGAGTGAATCCTCCAGCTGAGTAATGACAATTTCAATGCGGGAAGCCCTAGCATGCTTGAGAGCATTTCGTATTAACTCGGGAGTAATTTCGAGAATGAGCTCAGAAAGATGAGCCGGTATCGAAGAGCAAGAATTTTGAAAATCAATCTTTACGTGATTACGGAATGTGGAAATCAACATTTCAATAGCAGCGATAAAGTCCGCGATGTCACCTCTTGATAACGCGGGTTCACGGAGGTTGAATAACTCGCGCCGAACCTTCTTGGTTATCTCTGAAATTTCTAATGCGATCTTCTGGAGCTCACGCGAATCTGCGCTCTCTAACGATGAACTGTCAGCTAGAAATTCAACTCGGTATCGCAGGGCAACTAAATCTTGGGCAAACCCATCGTGGAGAGCGCGAGCGAGAGCGATTCGTTCGCTCGCGCTATCCAAGGGAGTTACTCCTTTGAATACAGGCCAGCAATAGTTGATGCGAACTGTTCAGCAACTACATGTCGCTTGACAGAGAGCTTGGCAGTCAACTGACCATCAGCGATTGTGAAATCAGTTGCAAGAATTGCAAACTTGCGAATTGACTCAGCCTTGGAGACTGCCTTGTTCGCTTCATCAACTGCGGTTTGAATAACAGCAATTAAATCAGGATCATTAACAAGCGATGGAATCGTTGCTCCCGTCTTGTTATTGGCAGCAATCCATCCCTTAATCATGTCGGGATCGATAGTGATCAGGGCTGCAATAAATGGCTGATTATCACCGACGACCATACATTGGCTCACAAGTGGGTGCGCACGAAGTCGATCTTCAAGAACTGCCGGAGCAACATTCTTTCCACCAGCAGTAACGATAAGTTCTTTCTTGCGGCCGGTAATGTAGAGGAATCCCTCTTCATCTAAGCGACCCAAGTCACCAGATCTAAACCATTTATCGGTGAAGACTTCTTGATTAGCGGCATCGTTCTGCCAATAGCCTTTCATCACGATTGCGCCGCCGATAAGAACTTCGCCATCTTCGGCAATTTTGATTGAAGTTCCTGGAATTGGACGACCAACAGAACCAATACGAAGTGCTGAACTCAAGTTAAGAGTTGCACCGGCAGTGGTCTCGGTAAGACCGTAGCCTTCAAGAATTGTGATTCCCGCTCCGCGGTAGAAGTGACCAAGGCGTGCACCGAGTGGAGCACCACCAGAGATTGCCGCCTCAACGCGTCCACCCAGTCCAGTACGTATCTTTGAATACACCAGCGCATCGAAGAGTTTGTGCTTAAGGGCAAGACCTGGCTTGAACTTCTTTGCATCCATGTTCTCGCTATATGCAATCGCAACTTCAGCAGCCTTACGGAAAATCTTTCCTTTGCCCGCAGCTTCTGCCTTTGCCTCAGCTCCGTTGTAAACCTTTTCAAAGATACGTGGAACTGCAAGTACGAATGTTGGCTTAAATGATGCGAGGTCAAGCGGCAAACGAGTAGCGGGATCGCCACAGTGAGCCAGGTGAAGGCCGGCGGTGATTGAACCAATTTGCACCATGCGACCAAAGACGTGAGCTACTGGGAGGAAGAGGAGAGTGGATCCACCTTCTTTCAGGAAGAGATCACTTGCTCCTTGCACAACGTTGCCGCACTCAGAGAGGAAGTTTCCATGTGTAAGTTGAACACCCTTTGGTCGACCTGTTGTTCCTGAGGTGTAGATGAGAGTTGCCAGAGTTTCAGGAGTAAGTGCAGCGCGACGACGTTCGATTTCTTCATCGCTTACGCCTTCACCTGCCCGGCGGAGAACCTCGAGTACATCGTCAGTCATTACCCAGATGTGCTTTGTATGCGAAGGAATAACAGGCGATACGGTTTCACGAAGAATTGGTGTTTCTACAAAGAGGGCAACCGAACCGGAGTCATTAAGAATCCAATCAACTTGCTCTGGTGATGAAGTTTCATAAATTGGAACAACAACTGCACCGGCATACCAAGAAGCAAAATCAAGAATGGTCCACTCATAACGCGTTCTCGCCATGATTGCTACACGATCACCAATCTGAACACCGGCTGCAACGAGACCCTTTGCGGCTGCGCGAATATCTGATTCGACTTCACGAGCTGTAAGTGGCTGCCAACCTTCACCCAATGGGCGCGAGATTGTGATGCGCTCTGGTTCGGATTTAGCGCGATCTGCGATGAGATTGGTGAGGTTGCCTTGTGTGGCTTCAGGGACGAGGACTGGAGTAGTTATTTCATTCATGGAGGCAACGCTAGCGCCGAGAGGCAGATTTTGGAAAGGGTTGTAAGCTTGTGGAATGTCTGAATATTCAACTGGAACGGTAATTATTGATGCCCCTCTAGCCGATGTGGCAGCCCAGCTCACTGATGTCGCGGGATACCCACAATGGCTGAGCTCAATTAAGAAGGTCGAAGTCACCGAAAGCGATGACCAAGGACGCGCCATTAAAGCCAACGTTTCCGTTGATGCCGGTGTTATGAAAGACCGCGCCACCCTTGAATACGATTGGTCCGCAGCTCCTGCAGAAATCTCCTTCTCGCTCGATGAAGCAGATTTGATGACCGCGATGGATGGAAAATATCTTCTTAAGGCCATTGATAGCGATACAACTGAGGTTACATACCAACTTGGCGTTGAACTCTCGATGCCAGTTCCGCGCATGATGATTGCTAAGACCGAGAAAGCGACTATTGATAGTGCTCTCGCTGAGCTCAAATCTCACTTCGAATAAAGCATAAGAAATTACAGCGAATACTTATGTCCTACACAATCGGTATCGATATTGGCGGAACGAAAGTTCTCGGCGGCGTTGTTGATGCAGAAGGAAATCTTCTTAAAAGCGCAAGGCGTGATACTCCACGTGAAGGCGGAACTCAATTAATTGCAACAATCGCAGAAGTCGCTAAAGAACTTCTCGCTGAATATAAAGTAGAGAGCATTGGGCTATCAGCAGCTGGTTTTGTCTCATCAGATCGCAAGACAATGCTTGCAACACCAAATATTGCTGCATGGAACGGCGTCAATCTCGAGAGCGAGCTTCGCAAGTTTATTGATCTTCCGATTATTTTAGAGAACGATGCCAATGCCGCTGCATGGGGCGAGCTTCGTTTCGGTGCAGGTCAAGGAAGTTCAAATTTATTGATGGTGACAGTAGGCACCGGTATCGGTGGCGGCATCATTGTTAATGGCGGTCTGTTGCGTGGCGCTTACGGAGTTGCTGCTGAGATTGGACATCTTCGCGTTCTTCCCGAAGGTCATCTCTGTGGCTGCGGTGAAAGAGGATGCTTCGAACAATATGCATCAGGTAATGCGCTGCTTCGCCATGCGCGCGAAGCTATTGCGGCCAGTCCTGATCTTGCACGCAATTTGCTCTCACGCGGTGATGGAACTCTTGAAGGTTTAACTGGTCAGGCAATAACAGATGCCGCACGAGATGGTGACCAAGTTGCACTTGCCGCATTTAAAACAACAGCACAGTGGTTAGGCGCCGGTATCGCATCTCTTTCGGCAATTTTAGATCCAGAGATTGTCGTTATTGGTGGGGGTGTGATTGACGCGGGAGAGATTCTCTTGGCGCCGACCAGAGATGCACTTGAACGATCTCTTCCCTTTGCAGGAAAGCATCCATCACCGAAAATCATTGCAGCAACTTTAGGCAATAGCGCTGGCCTGGTTGGTGCTGCAGACTTAGCGAGAAAATAAACCGCTATCTCTCAGTTGGATAACGCACGCCAATCTTTTCTCTAATGGCATCCATAAGTTCCATAATTTCTAAAGACATAGCATGCGGGGCTAGCGGTGATTCAAGTTCATTGGCGCGAACCATTCTTGCGAACTCAACTGCCTCTTCACGTAGACCGTGTCCCATATAGTTATTTGGAAATGTTTGTACTTGCCCGTCCCGTGAAATCAAACGCATTGTTGTCGGTACGAAGAAGAAACCATCCATTTCAAGGCGTGCTTTGCTTCCGGAGATGACTCCAGAAATAGCAGTGCGATTGAGCATGGTCGCGCTCAATAAAGCTTGTGCCCCTTGCGGGTAATCAAAGATCATTGAAATCTGATTATCAACTTTTTCATCCGTGAGAGTGGCAGAGACGGTAAATGATTGAGGCGCACCGAGAACAAGATGGGCAAGGGTGATGGGATAAATACCTAAATCAAGGAGAGCGCCACCTCCGAGCTCAGGTCGCCAGAGTCTTGGCGCAATCTCTTCTGGAAGATATTGGCCATGATCTGCGATGACTGTATGAATATCTCCGAGGACGCCGCTCTTGAGAATTTCTCGCACCTGCTGAATATGTGGCAAGAAACGAGTCCAGATTGCTTCAAGCAGTGGCAGCTTAAGTTCATGTGCTCTATCAATAACTGCACGTGCCTCTTTTGCATTAATCGTAAATGGTTTTTCACATAAGACAGGCTTACCGGCATTGAGGGCCAGAAGTGAATTCTCAGCATGAAAAGTGTGGGGAGTAGCTACATAAACTGCGTCGACATCTGCGGCGACCAACTCTTCATAGCTTCCATACCCAGTAGCACCGGGGAATTTTGAAGCAAATTCTGCAGCGCTAGCTAAATTACGAGAACCTACCGCGGCAACGCGGTGGCCTTGTAGGTAAGAGAGATCCTTAGCGAATGCCTTGGCTATTCCGCCAGTGCCTATTATTCCCCATTTGAAATCATCAGTAACTGGATTCATCATAATCGTGCACCATCTTCCCCTTCGTTGCGGTTCTCACCGTCCCACCACTTCTTTACTGCTTCAAATATCGTGTTTAACTTAAGGTGCAATGGAATTCTTTCTTCAGGTACATCTGCATAGAGTGCGCGCTCTGAGTTGAGTGAAACCGCTTCTTCTCTCTCGATCTCATCTAGTTCGTCGAGATAAGTTCGTGGAGAAGATTGATCTAACGATAGCCCCGCAACTATAGAATCGAATTCGGCGTTGACGAGTTCTGTATCATCCTCATTATTGTCATTTTCTTCGTTCCCGTAATTGGCGCCCGGCGGGGTGGTCATACCCAATCGTTACATACGGAGCGAGAATGTAGGGATTTTTTCTCAAATATTCGACCTGAGCGCTAGAGAGTCGATAGATTAGCGCCATGAACAACCTGCCTTACGGCACATTACGGGCATTTCTGACGCCTTTTCTAATGCTTGCCTTTAGGCCAAAGGTAAAAGGGCTGCGCAATGTGCCAGCGACAGGTCCACTGATAATCGCATCGAATCATCTCTCCTTTAGCGATTCTATTTTTATGCCGCTCGTTGTTCCTCGCAAAGTTACCTTTCTTGCGAAGAGTGAATATTTCACATCGCCAGGACCCAAAGGATTTATCAAGAAGTTAACCTTTATCGCTCTGGGTCAGGTACCAGTTGATCGTTCTGGTGGTCGTCGCAGTGAGGCAGCGTTAATCACCGGACTTCAGGTTCTCGCAGCTGGTGATTGTCTCGGTATTTATCCCGAAGGCACGCGATCTCCAGATGGACGACTTTATAAAGCTCGCACCGGAATCGCCCGCCTAGCTATTGAATCAGGCGCCCCGATTATTCCGGTAGCAATGTTTAATACCGACAAGATTCAACCGACCGGCACAGTGATGCCGAAAGTGAAGAGAGTCGGAATGACTTTTGGTGAACCAATGTACTTTGATGGAGACCCAAAGGATCCTGCACATTTACGACTCTGTGCAGACCAAATAATGAAGCGGATTCAAGAGCTATCTGGACAAGAGTATGTCGATGATTATGCGCCAAAGAAAGCCGCACTCGATCCAAACGAAGATTAAGGACGGCCTACTTTTCTAAAGCAGTGCGGTTCTCTAGATAATTGCAGGCATGACATTCGGGGCCAGCATCTGGGCAATCACCATCAAGTACTGCAATGAAATCTGCCAGTAAACTCTGCAAAGCGGCTGGGTTACGCTCGACCGGAATATATTTTTGATGCACGCCAAAACCCATATCGTTTGTGACAAATTCATTAGGGCGAGTCTGCGCAACGCCACCGAGATTCCAGACTAATAGCCCCATAGTTGAAACCGGAAAAGCTTTTCCGGTCAACGGGTTCTCGAGCATAAATGCATAGGCTTCGAGTTGCGGTGAATAAAAGGCACCGCTGTCCTTATCGGAATCAGAGACCTTGCAATCAATTATCCCGACGGTGCCATCTTCGTAATGGCCCAATAAATCGTAGATTCCACGCAATTTCCATGGGGTTTCGACGCCGTTGACGACTATGTTCTTGCTCTTTAACCATTGACCCCATTGTTTGATAGTGCCCGGTGCAAGAGATGGATCGATGCTGGGCATCGGAGCGCGACGGAAATGTTCTTCTTGTACTGTAGAGAGAGTCTTTACTAGCGGAAAATCTTTTTTAAGTTCGAGGGAGAACCAATACTTGATCCAAATACATCTCTTGCAGGTTGAAAAACCAAAGGTGAGATCAGATGGAGCGATAAATTCGCGGGAAGGCTTAGCTGGTTTCTCAATTCTCATACCCTGATTATCTCCTTAGCTACTGACAATTGCTGAGTAAAGGATGGCTACTCCCAAGACAATCATGACAAACCCACCGAAGGCGCGGAGTCTTTCTAAGCGATGTTGGCTGGATGAGAGCCAAGTGCGCACAGTTCCTGCCAGTAAGCCCCATGTTGAATCAGATATAAAGGCAAGAACGCAGAATGTAAGCCCTAAGAAGAATAATTGCAGCGTTACAGAGTCGCTTTCGATATCGATGAATTGAGGGAGCACAGCAGCGAAGAAGACGATTGCTTTGGGATTGAGCGCTCCTACCCAGAATCCATCACGAATGGATTCAAATGCAGTAGGACCTACTGGACCCTGATTGGTCATATCGGAAGCGTGCACTGATCGCTTTTTGATTGCATCCAAGCCAAGGTAAATCAGATAGAGACCACCAGCCCATTGCACCGCAATGTATGCCAGGTTGTATCGCTCTAAGACTGGACCCACGCCTAATGCAACAAGTGTAGAAAGAACAAAAGATCCCAACACATTGCCGAGGACGGTCAGTACCGAAGTTTTCTTTCCCCAAGCTATTGCCCGCGCAATTACAAAGAGAACGCTAGGCCCTGGTGCGAGGATGATTATCATCGCCGCAACGAGGTATTCCGGATAACGACTGGGAATCACTCGCAGAGCCTAGCGTTCTATCTAATTGTTTTACCGCACCTTACTTACGGAGTTTTGATAAGCGATCCATAATTTGGTAACCGATAACTGCAACGAGTGTTGCGTTAACGATTCCAGTGAAGGTGTATTGACCGCGAGTCCAAGAGATATCAGCAATGCCGATGATCAAAGCAGAACCAGCGATGATGAGATTGTTGGAATTTGAGAAATCGACTTTGGCATCAATCCAGATACGGGCACCGAGTAGACCAATCATTCCAAAGAGCGCAACAGCGACGCCACCAAGAGCGCCAACAGGTGTTGCACTGAGAACCGCGCCGAACTTAGGGGAGAGGCTGAGCAAAATTGCACCTACGCCAGCAACCCAATATGCGGCAGTTGAGTAAACGCGAGTTGCAGCCATTACGCCGATATTCTCAGCATAAGTTGTTGTTCCTGAGCCGCCACCTGCACCTGCCAGAGTTGTTGCAACGCCATCTGCAAGCAGGGCGTTACCCATCTGATCATCAAGGTTCTTACCTGTCATAGCCGCAACAGATTTAACGTGTCCAACGTTTTCTGCAATCAAAACCAGAACAACTGGTAAGAAGAGAAGCATGATGTTTGTCTTGAATGTAGGTGTAGTGAATTCTGGCGCAGCTACCCAAGCAGCTGCCTTGATTCCAGCGGTATCCACATTTCCTTGAATGAGCGCAACCAGGTAACCAATAATGATTCCCATAAAGATTGAGATGCGCCCTAAGAAGCCGCGTGAAACAGAGCTAATAATTGCAATGGATGCCAAAGTGATAATCGCAATCAAAGGCTCCTTAGTGAAGTTACCTTTTGCTGCGCCCGCTAAGTTAAAACCAATCACCATAACAATTGTTCCGGTAACGATTGGCGGCATGATTACATCAATCCAGCCGATGCCAGCAGATTTAACAATTACACCAACGAGGGCAAGAACAACGCCAGTAAAGACAATGCCGCCAAGTGCGCCAGCCATACCTGCGCTCTTATCTGCCATCGCAGCAGCGATAGGTCCTAAGAATGCAAAAGAGGAACCTAAGTAGCTTGGTACGCGATTGCCGGTGATGAGCAGGAAGAGGATTGTTCCGATTCCTGAGAAGAAGAGGGTCGTTGTTGGTGGAAATCCTGTAATAATCGGAACGAGAAATGTTGCTCCGAACATTGCGGCGATGTGCTGCAGACCGACACCGACGGTGCGGGGCCAAGTGAGGCGTTCATCGGTGGAGACAACCTCGCCATGAGAGATTGATTTTCCATTTCCATGGAGCTTCCAACTGAGGTTCATATAGATCCTTCCCAAAAGGGGCCAGGGCCACCAGGGCGGTGGCCAGGTAAGTCAGGGAAGGCGTATTAAGGGTAGATATGGACGGTGAGCAGGCCTGAGCGACGCGCCGAAAGGGGCAAATAGGTCTTGCCTTTGCCTTTCAGCCATATTTCGGGTTAACTATCGCCCAGATATATCGAATCGATATATTCATGGATATATTCAGAGAATTGGAAGCCATTATGCGCTCACGCGTGGAGTCACTGGAGTTCGCTCTCCTTGGCCTGCTCGCGCAGGGACCGCTCCATGGCTACGAGCTTCGCAAGCGAATGGTGACCATCTTTGGTCCTTTCAAGGCGATCTCTTTCTCTGTGCTCTATCCGCAACTTCGTCGCATGCTCTTGGCTGGCAACATCCAAGAGGAGTCTGTTGATCGAGGAAGCAAACGTCCAAGAATTGTCTATGCCATTACCAAAGAGGGAATGGCTCGATTTGAGGCGCTCACTGAATCTGTCAGCTCTGATGCTTGGGAAGATGAGGGTTTTGAGGTGCGCTTTGCATTCTTTAGCCCAACTCCAACAAAGAGTCGAGTTCGGATTCTTGAGGGACGGCTACGTCGACTTCAGGAGAAGGCTGAAATCCTTCGAGATGAGGTGGAGAAGTCTCCAATTGGAATCGATAAGTACCTTCAAGAGTGGCGCCGCCATTCGCTTGACTCTGCAGATCGCGAAATTGCGTGGCTGCAGGAAATGATCACGACCGAGAGGAAATCTAAGTGAAGATTACAACAGGAGCTGGCGACATTCGAGTTGCCATCGTTGGTGTAGGTAACTGCGCTAACTCACTCGTACAGGGTGTTACCTACTACAAAGATGCAGCAACCGATCAGGAGATTCCTGGCCTCATGCATGCAGTCGTCGGCGGATATCACATCAACAACGTCAAGTTTGTTGCCGCCTTTGATGTAGATGCAAAGAAGGTCGGACTCGATCTTGCTGAAGCGATTTGGGCTTCAGAGAACAACACAATCAAGTTCTCTGATGTTGCAAAGACTGGTGTCTCTGTACAGCGTGGAAAGACTCTCGATGGCCTAGGTCGTTATTACAAAGAGACAATCACTGAATCGACAGCTGCTGAGGTAGATGTTGTTGCAGCGCTTAAGGAAGAGAAAGTCGATGTTCTCATCTGCTACTTACCTGTTGGATCAGAGGAAGCTGCAAAGTTCTATGCAGAGTGTGCGATTGCAGCAGGATGCGCATTCGTAAATGCCCTTCCAGTATTTATCGCATCTGACCCAGTATGGGCAAAGAAGTTTGAAGATGCTGGTCTGCCTATTGTTGGCGATGACATCAAGTCACAGGTTGGCGCAACAATTACTCACCGCATCATGGCGAAGTTGTTCCAGGATCGTGGCGTGCACCTAGATCGCACCTACCAGCTCAATGTCGGTGGAAACATGGACTTCAAGAACATGCTTGAGCGCGATCGCCTCGAGTCAAAGAAGATTTCAAAGACTAACTCTGTGACTTCACAGCTCGATCACGATATGGGCGCGAAGAATGTTCACATTGGTCCATCGGATTACATTCCATGGCTTGATGACCGCAAGTGGGCCTACGTTCGCCTTGAGGGTCGCGCATTTGGCGATGTTCCTCTTAACCTCGAGTACAAGCTTGAAGTTTGGGATTCACCAAACTCAGCAGGTGTAATCATTGATGCACTTCGCTGCGCAAAGATTGGTCTCGATCGCAAGATTGGTGGAGCTTTGCTCTCACCTTCTTCTTACTTTATGAAGACTCCACCTGTGCAGTACACAGATGAGCAGGCTCACAATAAGGTGGAAGATTTCATCACTGGAAAAA